>JANOAI010000233.1:0-15649 GCA_031411055.1 Pirellulaceae bacterium | reverse complement strand
CCGGGAACGGATCACGCTGGAATTGCTACTCAAGCAGTCGTCGAACGTCGCTTGAAAGAAGTCGAAAACAAAACGCGACACGATCTTGGTCGCGAAGCCCTTGTCGAACGCATTTGGCAATGGAAGGCCCAATACGAAGCCCGCATCCTTGGTCAGCTCAAGCGAATCGGGAGTTCTTGCGACTGGCGACGTACACGATTCACACTCGATGATCGATGCGCAACGGCGGTTCGCACTACGTTCTTCGACCTCTTTTCGAAAGACTTGATCTATCGCGGCAAGCGATTGGTGAATTGGGATACGTATCTTCAAACAGCCGTTAGCGATGATGAAGTGTTTCACGAAGTCGTCAAAGGAAACTTCTGGCATTTCAAATATCCTGTCATCGATCCAAAACCAGGCGAACCTACGCATGTGACGATTGCCACAACACGCCCGGAAACAATGCTTGGCGATACAGCTGTCGCCGTTCATCCCTTTCCAGCGGAGGCACTCGACAAAGCTCAAGCCTCGCTCGAAGAACGCCTTGCGGCTGCGTCGGCCAAAGACAAAGAGGCAATTCAAAAGCAAATCGATGATCTCATGGAGCGTCGCACGAATTTGCTGCCGCAGCTTGAGACGCTGGCCGCGATGGCCAAGTCGGGACGCAAACTGATGTTGCCACTCCTGAATCGCCCGATTCCGCTGGTGACCGACGAATGGGCTAAGCCAGAACTTGGAAGCGGTTGCGTGAAGATCACTCCCGCCCACGATCCAAACGACTACGAAGTTGGTAAGCGATGCTCGCTGCCGATGATCAATATTATGAATACCGATGGGACGGTCAACAGCGAAGGTGGCCCCTATCAAGGGTTGACCATGGCGAAAGCCCGATTGAAGGTTGTCGACGATCTCGATGGGCTGGGCTTGCTCGAACGAGTCGAAGATCGCGACATCGATATGGCTCACTCGGATCGAAGCAAAACCACGATCGAACCATTCCTCGCTGATCAGTGGTTCGTTCGGATGGACAAATTGGCGCAATCGGCCATGGATGCCGTTCAAGATGGTCGCGTCAAGATTTATCCGGAACGCTATGCCAAGAGTTATCTTGATTGGCTGGGCGAAAAGCGAGATTGGCCGGTCGGACGCCAGCTTTGGTGGGGGCACCAGATCCCCATTTGGAGCAAGTCCATCGAAACGATCGCGAAAGTCCAGTCGCTTCGTTCGAAGATCGATGCGATGTCGGAAGCCAAAGATGGGCGAATTCAAACCACAATCGAGGAAAGCCTCGACGGAAATTGCGTGTTGCACTGCTGCATCCGCAATGAAGACACTGGCCTCGAAAAGAAGATTGAGAGTCTCGGGCTTATTCGCCAAGAGGACGTTCTCGATACTTGGTTTAGCTCGGCCCTTTGGCCACACTCGACCCTGGGTTGGCCCGAAGCCACCGACGAATTGAATTACTTTTATCCCACGAACACGCTCATCACGTCCCGCGACATTATTACGTTGTGGGTCGCTCGTATGGTTTTGATGAGCCTTAACAATCTCAACGTCATTCCATTCAACGAAGTTTTCATCCACCCGAAAATTCTCGACGGCTATGGCGAGACGATGTCGAAGAGTAAAGGCAATGGCGTCGACCCGATCGACGTGATCGACAAGTTCGGACCCGATGCTTTGCGATTCGGTTTGACTTGGCTCACGACCGACACGCAAGACGTACGGATGCCCGTCCAGTTCGAATGCCCGCACTGCGAAGCCCTCGTCAATCAAACCAAGGAAAACCGGGCGAAGCATACCGTCAACTGCGACAAGTGTAAGAAGACTTTCTCAACCCAATGGGCCGAATCGGAAAAGGACAAAGCTCTTCCTCGCGCTCCGGTCGTCAGCGAACGCTTTGAAAACGCGCGCAACTTCGTAAATAAGCTTTGGAACGCATCGCGGTTCGTCATGATGAACCTCGAAGGTTTTTCGCCAACAATGTATCTGACTAACGAAACATCTCTCCCCTCGCCTGTTCTTACCGCAGAGGGTTCGGGGGTGAGGGTCGAATCATCAGAGAAATTAGATGATCGCAGGAATTTTGCCCTCGAAGACAGGTGGATACTGTCACGTTTAGCATCGATTACCGAAACAGTTACGGAAGACATCAAACGTTATCGCTACGCCGAAGCCGCGCGCACGATCTATGAATTTGCTTGGGATCATTTCTGTAGTCTTTATCTCGAAATGGCCAAGCCGCGACTGCAAGACCCGCAGGCACGACCAATCGTTCAAGCGATCCTGGCGCACAGTCTCGATAGCCTGCTTCGGTTGCTGCAACCGATGATGCCGTTTGTTACCGAAGATATCTGGCAATTTCTCAATCAACACGCGCCGAAACGCGGTTTGACATCCAATGAATCGGCATCCCAATGGCTCATGCAAGCCGAGTGGCCAGTCGCAATACAAACCGACCGCGACCCCAATATAGAATCGCAGTTTTCGCAATTCGTGGCGTTGCTCGGCGCGATTCGAGAGATTCGTTCTCGACAAAACATTGCTCCGAAAGAAACGCTCGAATACTGCGTTCGTTCCAACTCGGACATCGAGACGCTTTTGCTGCCGATGCGACCGCTCATTCAGTCGATGGCCGGAGCAACCGTCCAAGCTTGGAGTAGCAACCCGGCTCTACCGAGCGTCCAAGCTCACATCGCGCTCGAAAGTATGGACGTTTATGTCGATCTTGGAAAATTTATTGATGTGGACGCCGAGATTGCGCGCAACGAAAAGTTGTTGGAGAATCTGGTAAAGCAGATTACAGCCAAGCAAGGCAAGCTCACCAATGAAAGTTTTGTCTCGCGCGCCCCGGCTGACGTCGTCGAAAAGGAGCGTGCTTCGCTCGTCGACCTGACGAGCCAACGTGACTCCGCCGAAGCCGCTCTCAAATCCCTTCGGTCCAATCAAAAGTAGAACGTTCTACTAAGGATTGGTTTTTAGATTTTGAACTTCTGTTACTTGCAACGACAAACGAGGCCAACTTGCCAAGCTATAAGATTGAAACGGTTCAGAGTTGGTCGCAAAAGCGCGAGTTTATGAAGCTGATCTGGCGTCTGTACGACAAAGACCCCAATTGGATTCCGCCGCTACGACGCAATCAACAAGAGTTGGCGGGCTTCCACAAACATCCATTCTATGAACGCAACAAAGTTCGTACCTTTATCGTCAAACGCGATGGACTTACCGTTGGACGCATAGCGGCGATCGTGAACTACGGGCACTGTGAAAGATTCAAGGAACAACGAGGCTTTTTCGGCTTTTTTGATTGTGAAGATGATCCCGAAGCATCGAAGCTCCTTTTTGAGGCAGCCTTCGATTATCTTCGGTCTCAAGGGATGACTGATGTTCGAGGACCGTGCAATCCATCGCTCAATTATGAAATCGGATGTTTGGTCGAAGGTTTTCATTCGCCACCAACCTTTCAGATGACCTACAACTGGCCTTACTATGAAAAGCTGATCCAGGCAGCTGGCTTTGAAAAGACTCAAGATCTTTATGCCTTCGAAGGGAAGTCATCGCAACTGGATCACCTACCACCGAAACTGAATTTTGTCATCGAAGAAGTCAAGCGGCGTTTTAATCCGGTACTACGGGAAGCCAACCGCAAGGGGCTTGCCAAGGAAGCAGCGCTGTTTGTGGAAATCTACAATCGAGCCCTTATCGGGACGTGGGGCTTCGTACCGTTGTCACCGAGCGAAGCACAACATATTGCGGGTTCAATCAGTCTTCTCATTGATCCTGAAGCCACCACGATTATCGAAATTGAAGGAAAGCCGATTGGTGTCGCGTTGGGACTGCTCGATTTCAACCCGATTATCAAAGAAATCGATGGACGGTTGTTTCCCTTCGGCTTTCTTAAAATACTCTTTGGACGAAAGAGGATTAAACGCGTACGTCTCGTGAGTAATAATATTCTGCCGGAATTTCAACGTTGGGGTTTAGGCGTGGTGGCACTCGAACGAATGGTGCCGGGACTGCTTAAACGCGGATTCACGGACTGCGAATTCTCGTGGGTTCTCGAAAGCAACCGACTTTCGCGTGGGACGCTCGAAGCTGGCGGCGCGACACGTGAAAAAACCTATCGTCTCTATGATCGATCGTTGGGAGAAATACCAGCCAGATAAGACTTCGATGCGTCGACCAAGTATCGATTCTCAATCGCGGATCGACCGAGCAACAATCGAAAGCCCATGGCGCGCCGGCTAGTAAGCGTCAGCTCGATCGTCCACGTATCCAAGGCGAGCCGAATCGGAGTTTCTATCACCGGGCGACTTTGCGTTACCCCGTTCGAAGAACGCACATCGCGATACCCGATCAATTTAGCTTCCACAATCGATCCCGCGGACGAAAGATCGATATCCGAGAAAACCACAAATCGAACCCAAGATTGCCGTTTGCGACGAAAGGCTTCGACGACGGTCGCATCAAGCGAACTGCTTCTTGCTCCCGTATCAATTTTCGCTTCTACGAACGGGAGTTTAAGTTCAGGTAGCGTTACCCATTCGCGCCATCCAACACAACCGCGGGCTGAAATACCATCGAGCTTCCAATGTGGTTGGCAAGTCTTTTCATTCGAATTCGATGAGACAACGCGGTGGGACATTAAGACAAAGTGGACGGGGTAGGAAGAGTTGAGACGCTAATTCGAAGTGGAAATACCAGCTTCGAGACTGCGTAATAACTCTATTGTAAATAGACCCGACCCGTGACCATCAGAAAAATCGATGTTGTAGGCATAATTCCCAACCGGACTCATGCGGGCAATCTTCAGCGGCTGGGCTTCGGCAGCCGACAAAACAGGCAGTAATCCCTTGGGTTTTGCCGCTTTTGAGCGCTCTTTTTCCCGGCAGGTCGCGCACGGACAAGCGTCCCGAAGTTTTCCGATTTTCAGTCGCTGCACGACCCCATCGTTCCAGGTAATTTGCAGAAAACTCTCGTCCACGATTGCCAAAGCCGTCGGTTGTAACACCATATTCTTCCCTTCATCCCATCACGGTTTCAATCATTCGAATATACCGGAAACCCGGAGAAACAAAACTTAGTGGACAGAACGAACGAAACTCCCTTTCGGCTAACCCAAATGGCGTGGACTAAAGCCACGCAGGTTCGTCTCTCCGAGACGGACATCGCGACAAATGTCGCGATTCGCGTGTCTCCGGAGAGACAAGCCTACGTGAGTATCGCCTTAAGTCCACGCCATTCCGGCGAACCGCGCTTTCCAAGCCTTTTCGCAAAAAATTCTCTTGACACGACCAAATGCATCTGTACTATTACACGCAGTACAGTAGTGTTCGTCGGATTGGGAGGTTCGGAATGCAAATTCAAATTGCAACGCATAGTGCGACCCCGATCTTTCGGCAGATTGTCGATCAGATCCGACGCCAAGTCACCAGCGGGCAACTCACGATGGGCGATTCGCTCCCCAGCGTTCGGCAACTGGCGAAAGACTTAGTCATCAATCCGAATACCGTTGCTAAAGCTTATGCCGAACTGCAACGCGATGGCTTGCTAGAAAGCCAACAAGGCCGCGGCATCTTTGTTGCCAAAAAGCGAACGATCTACACCAAAGCCGAAAGAACGCGACGGCTCGATGAAGCCATCGATCGCTTTGCTTCGGAAGCTTTGGTACTCGATTTTTCCCATGAAGAGATTCTCAATCGCCTTTCCTCCAAACTGGAGCAATTGACTCATGAACCCGGATAATGCCATCCAGACGTTCGGGCTAACTCGCTACTTTAGCAAGCGACCCGTTGTTCAAGAGCTCGACTTTGCGGTCCCACGCGGTTCGATCGTCGGTCTGCTGGGACTCAACGGAGCCGGCAAATCAACCGCTATCAAGATGATGCTCGGGTTTTTAACGCCGACGCGCGGCAGCTCGCAAGTCTTAGGCTGCAACAGCCAAGCTCTCAAACCCGAAGATCGCGTTCGCATTGGTTACGCCGTGGAAGGTCATTTTCTCTATCCGTGGATGCGCGTTCAAGACTGCGAAGCCTTCGGACGCGACACCTTTCCACGCTGGAACCGCGAGAACTTCTATTCGATCGTCGATCGTTTCGGGATCGGTACTACGCAGAAAGTAAGTTGGCTCAGCCGCGGCCAACGGGCGGGCGTTTCGCTGGCCTCGACGATCTCATCCGATCCCGAGTTGCTGGTCCTCGACGATCCGGCCCTCGGGCTCGATCCAGTCAGCCGACGCGCCCTCAACGAAACGCTGCTCGACTTCAATGACTCCGGAGCACGAACCGTTTTGATCAGCAGTCATATGCTCGACGATATCGAACGCATTTGCGATCGAATTGCCATCATGGTGGCTGGCCAAGTCCTGGTCGATTGTAAGCTCGACGAGTTTCGTTCACGCATTGCCGCTTGGAGTATCGAATCTTCGACCGACCCCGGACTCAGCGGACAAATCCCTGGTCTTATTCACAGCCATCGTCGCACCCATTCTTGGCTTGTAACGGTCGCGAATCCGAATGAAGCCACGCTGTCCGCCCTCGATCAACTTGGAGCCGTCAGTTGCGAATCGGCGGAGATCACTTTTGAAGAAGCCGTCATCGCCTATCTCGCTCGTAGTCGTCGATCCGATACCTTTCTCACCGGAGCCCGCGCCGCATCATGAAAGCTCTCCTGATTAAAGAGTTCCGCGAGAACCTCAAATGGCTCGCCGTGGGATTGGTCGTCTTTTCGTTTGTCGCGTACTCCTGGTTACCAGCGGTTCGATTCTCTTCGCCCTATACATTCCGGTCTCAGATCGACAACGGGCTGAGTGCTGTTGTCGGGCTCTTAGGTGGGTTGTTCGCGTTCGCGATCGGCGTTTTGCAATCGGCCTTTGATTTGCGACCCGGTCCCCGAGCCTACCTTGAACATCGCGGTGTGAAGTCGTCACAGATCGTGATCGCGAAGCTCATTACGGGATTCACCGTCTATTCCGCTTCGATCGTAATCCCGTTGTCATTTCTCGCAGTCTACCTGGCAAGGGTTGGGATTCAATCCATTCCAGTCCGGCCCGCGCAAGTCTTCCCCTCGATCGTAGCCGCCTTCTTCGCTTTCATCCTGCATCCGATCGCCATCTTCTGTCTAGCGAGATGCGCGTCATGGTGGGGTACCAAAACAGTCCCGATTATTTCGGCGATCGCAATTGCCGGACCTAGCTTTGGTTTCTTCAGCTTGCTCGTCTTCTCGACGAACCTTTGGATTTGGTTATTACCCGCCTATGTGGTGCTACTGGCGATTGTCTGTTGGGCCGCTATCGATGGATGGCAAAAACTTTCGCTCAATCCGCCAGCGGGACAAGCTTCGCCCAATGGATGGCGAGTAAATGGAGTTTTGATCCTAGGCTCGCTCGTCTGCACATTGATTGCGATCCAATTTCTATCGCCGATTGCCTCATCCTTTCGCGTGGCAGAACGGCGTGATTACGACTTGAAGTTTGACCTTTTAACGGGCGAGCCATGGGCGGTAAGCATACGCCCGGAGGATCTCCTTAAATCCAATCTGACGGAGAATAAAGCTTCGATCTACGGGTGCAAAGTCGAATTTGGCGTTGAACCCAAAGAATATCAACTGCTTCCCAAAAAGCTGCCACTCCAACAAATGCATGGCAATATGGCCGAGTATGTTGAAACCGGAATGTTCAAAAGCACTCGGTACGATCAGGTTTACCATAACATGAACCCGCTTTGGACGTCAGTTATTGATGCACGTGGTTACCTTCTGCGATATTCGGTTGTGGATGCACGGCATCCGATTTTGGATGCGATCATTGATCGCGACGGAGTCCACCCGCCGAAATCATTGCCGGGGAAACCCTTCCGTAACCTTCGGGAAATTTCAGGTTCATTAAAAAGTTTACGGGCCTTCTATGACGACAACGGTGTCTATGTCCTGCGACAGCATCGTTCGAACGCTTCGGAAATGCAGCTTTATACCTTGGTTGATGGCTCGGTTTTGGGGGCCTATCAATCGGATATTCATCATGCCGAAAAAAACAGGATCCAGCGATTAATTGTCGTCGTCGATGGAGAAATCCGCGAGTATCGCTTGCTGGATAAAGACAACTCGGAAGAATGGACTCACGGTATCGGAAAAGAGGGTGACGATGGAGAATGGATCGAAAACAGGGTCGGCGAGTTTCAAGAAATTCGAGCCGAACTCTTTAAATCGATTGCAATTCCCAAGTCGATTATCCGCAACGATTTCTACAGCTTACTGCGAACCCAAGCTGGATACGTAGTGCAGCTATCCTCGTTCAACCGAAAGCATTTTCTGCTGGGATTCGATGGAACGGTAACCGAACTGCCAACGCCGAGCAATTTTATGGTAACGGAAGGCTTCGGCGATCCGGTGAGCGCGCTGGTACCGCCGGTGGTCGGCGTTCCTGCCCTTTTATCGCATTACATTTATCGAGCCAAGCGCGGCGAGTCGACGGAGCTCGTTCAATGGATCCTCGAAAAGAAGTCGATGTTCCTAACGCTGGCTGGCATTTCGGTGATTTTCGTCGGCCTTTCGATGTGGGTCGTGAATCGAATGTTGCGAAAGCGAGGGATTTCCGGAAAACTTCGAATGGCTTGGCTTGCCGCGTGTATCGCATTCGGTGTTGCCACACCGCTGATCGTTGCTTGCATCTACGCCGTTCGCGTTCGCGAAAAGTGTCCGGCTTGTGGCAAACCTCGGAGAATTGATCTAGCGGCCTGTGAAGCCTGCGGCGAGAGTTGGCCGAAGAACGATCTTCACGGCATCGAGGTCTACGATCACGAGAAGAACCCGATTCCGGTCGGCGTTTAACTCGAGAAGCTGCGGCGAAAACAGCAGCTACTTGGTTGAATCCGCGGAAGGGTGGGTGGCGGCGGGATGTCGGAGACTATGGATTTTCCGTTGCGAGGGCTTTGAAGTAGGCTTCAATGATTTCGCGATAATGTGATGGGAGATCTTTCGTTATGTTTTGGAGAGCTTCTTGTCGTTGAGCTGGGGGAAGATCTCCCCATCCGCTTCGCTTGCCGATGTTCTTCGGGTCGACGTCGCCTTGGCCCCTATTCTCGGCGTTGCGACTATCATCCATCGGCTTGCTCTGCCCCTTTTTCTGTTCATCTTTCGACTGCTGTTGTTGCTGTTGTTGTTTCTTTTGCTGTTCTTGAATCTGTTGCTCGATCTTGTCGATCATCTTGTCGAGCTTATCAACGATCTGCTGTTCTTGATCGCGGACAACCTTGCCGGATCGTCCCAAATCAAGTCGACGCTGAACATCGTTCATCAGTCGCGAAATCTCGTCGAGCGAATCCTCTTTGAGGGGTTCAATGTCCGATTTCATTAATCGGGATGTCACGGCATAACGGGTGGCGAGTTCCGAATCGCGTTCCATCAGCTGATTGAGGGCGACAATGCACTCTTCCTTTTGAAGAAGGTGGTGATAGCAAACGGCGCGATAAAAGAGAAGCGTCGAAGGGTCAGCAACCTCGGCGAGGTCCAATACTTTCAAAATCTGAACGGCTTCGTCGTAAAGTTGCTGGTGAGCGAGAGAGCGTGCAACGGCCAGTTGAATGTTGGCACGAATCCAAGGCGCGATACTTTCGTCAAGCCAGCTGATGTCGATGGGTGTAACCAAACCGGGGGAAGTACGTCGGTCGAGTTGGCTGATGACGCGATTGAAGCGATCGTCGAGTTTGGCAAGCGTTGAAAGAACATGGTCAAAAAGCAGAGGGCCAGGTGGGAGTTTTTGGGACAAAGCCCAGTGTTCTTCAATGGCGAGTCTAGGTTCAAGCGACTTAGGATTTTGGTCGAGATAGGCCATTAGCTTCGACTCGATTCTCGTAAGCGGTGGCCATTGCCAAGAAGCCGCTTTTCGCAGTTCCGATTCGGTCGCGAACGAGGGAGTCGAAAAACGGAGGGCAAGAGTAAGGAGGAGTACTATTCGGAGCAAACGGAGGGACCATTCGGAAAAATGACGGGTGTAGGCCGCGGCAAAGGGCACGGTGAGAATGCAGCCCTCACCCCCGACCCCACTCCCATAAGAATGGGCGAGGGGAGGAGATGTTCGTGGGTCGATACTCAGTTTCGCTGCTTTGCTGCAATTCTGGACTGACATATGCAACCCTCTCCCGGCCGCTACCGCGTCCGACCTCTCCCGCGAGCGGGCGAGGTAATTCTTTTGTGACGACACAAGTAACCTTGAGCGTGATAGCTCTGTCAAGGAATCGGCTTCGTCGCAGTTAATCATTTTTTTGCTTGCTCCAAAATAATGTCGCGGAGGACACCTTGGATTTTCTCTTGGCGACCGGCTAATTCATGGAGTTGATCGCGTATTGCTTGGTTTTCTACGGCACCTTGAGGGTCCTCGGTTTGGCCAGCGTCTGCGGCAAGACGATTGGTACGACTATTGATACGGACCTGAAGGGTTTTTATCAAGCGAAGTTCGGCAAGTGCATCGACCAAGGGTTGGTCTTGTTCTCCACCACCCCCGCCTCCGCCTGGCGGTTTTCCTTGTTGGTTCTTTTTCTTTTCCTCGAGTTTCTTCTGGGTCGCTGTGAGCGATTCAAGCATCTCTTCCAAGGCGGCGATGATCTCTTCTTGCGTCTTCATGTTGAGCGTGTTCACCTTCGAACTGCTGAAGGCTTCAATCACCCAACTGATGTCTTCATTCATTTGCTGAACAGCTTCTGGGAAGGCCATGCTTGAGCCCTCGTCTTGTAGCAAGAGCAAGGCTTTTTGACCTTCCATCAAAATCTTACGCTCATCGATCGATAGTTTCGAGGCTTGGATTTCAATCTGCCGAGCGTCCATCGGCGTCGTGGCGTTAATAATTCGCTTTGTTTGGTCAAGGACTCGGTTTTGCATTTCAAGCATCCGGCGCATGCGCGATTCCAAATCGGCAAGCGATCGTTCGATTTCTTCCTCGCGAAGTTGAACCAGAATGCGTTCCAATTCTTCCGCCGCCTGTCGCAGTTCTTCTTCGGCAGCCCACTGCTCCTCGACCGCATCTTTGCGTTGTTCTTCGGCGAGTTTTTCACGAGCGCGTTTCATTCGCTCTTGGGCTGACTTAAGACGTTCGCGGGCGGAGTCTTCTTTCGATTGAGGCGATTTTTTTGCTGATTCGCTTGATGAGTTTTCTTTTTGAGCAGATGGTTCAGAATCTTTTTGAGCACCATCGCTCGGTGATTTTTCGGAATCCTTGCCTTTGCTCTTGGGAGAATCTTGCGAAGGATTTGGTTGACCATCCTTCGGTGACTTGTTCTGGTCCTTCGATTTGTTGTTTCCCTTCGATTTGTTGTTTCCCTTGGACTTGTCGCTTGGAATGGGTTTTTCGTCGCTCTTCGAGTCGCTTTCCTTGGCATCCTTATTCGATTCAGGGGGCTTGTCTTTCGGTGAATTCTCGTCGGCGGGTGTTTCCGCTGGGTCCTTCGGCGGCGTTTTGGACGAGTCCGGCGTTTTGGGTGAATCGCTTTTGTTCGACTCGTTTTTATTGTTTTTCTTATCCGAAGATTCGGTCGACGGTTCTTTGGGTTCAGCTTCTTGACCAAGTGCTTCGCCAAGCGCTTTGTCGGTGTCGGCCGTTTGTCGCTCGATATCTTCCTGATCGCGTGAAGCGGATTCTTTTTCCTGACCCGATTCGGTTCGGCCACGCAAGGATCGTTGCAGTTTTTCGAGTCGCTGCACATCTTTAATCAGGGCTTCAATACGTGCACGATCTTCTCGAATTCTTGATTGTCGATTCTCGCTTTGCAAAAGCTCGAGTAGCTTTTGGAGGTTCTCACGCGTCGATTCTTGTTCTTGAAGTGCTCGGCTCAACTGGCCTTTGGCTAAGAGATCGACGGCAAGATTCAGTCGCTGGAGGGTTGCGAGTTGTTTGCTGAGCTGAGCAGCCTGCTGAAGAAGGCTTGAGCGGGTCGGGTTCGATGTTGCTTCCAATTCCGACATGCGAAGGAAGAGTTCTTCGAGTTTTGCAAAGCGTTCCGCCAAAGTCTTCTGTTCGTTTTCAAGGGCTTTGGCAGTGCTTATTGGATCAGGATCGGGCGCGATGGCATTTTGACCGACAACGTACGAAGCAAAGAGTAGGCTAGCGGAGAAGCAACTAGCGAAGCACATTCGTACGGATCGGCTACGACGCATCGTCTTCTCGCAAGCAGGAGCAAGGCCGCTCGCGACCGGGGAGCGAAGGACGCCATTGAAAGACGCTTGGAAAGCGAACTGCCGGACGAGAATGGCTACTAAGAACACGAAGGTCATTGTTGGCCGTAAGGATTGGGAGGCATTGAATTTGGGCTACTTGAATTGATCGAGCAGCCGCTGTTTCTGCTCGGCTTTTGTTCGGTCGATGAGTTTTCCTTGGTCATCCACCATGGAACGAACCATGTCGACAACTTCGTTAAAATCTTGAATATCGATCATCGCTTCCAGTATAGCTTCGAGTGCGGTCAAAGTTTCAGCCAGAGAAACGAGGCTCCCCGCAATCGTTGGATCGTTGGCAGGACCTTTTTCGATTTCTTTCTCAAGGTTCCGTATTCTCCGTTGCAGTTCGTTGAGACTGCCTTCTCGAATCTTCTGCAATGGTATACGGACGCGGTTTTCCAGGCGATCTTGTCGGTCTTGACTATCGATTCGATTGTTGACTAATTCGCGATAAATCTGGCCAATCTCGACTTCGACCCCCTTCAGCTCTCCGGCTGATTTTTCGACTTGAGTAACCGACTGTTGGGCTCGAGGTAGCTGCAGCTTCTCGGCCGAGCGGCTTTCCCCTGAGTTGTTTTCATCGCTTGGCTCTGGCGAACGGTCGGGGTTGGTCGTTTCGCGGTTTGTCTGGCGAATTTTCAAGATCAGCTCGCGGAGTTGGTTGAGTTCGCCAATGATCAATTCGATTCGACTGCGCATGGCCAGTTCACGTCGCTCTAAAAGTATCAGTAGTTGACTTGGCGTAACGATACTGACCTGGATTGGGCTGGCACGACCTATGTGTTCTTCCGGTGCTAGATCAAAGTCGTCCTTGGCAAGCATCGAAAGGGTGACCGATAGTCCGGCTGCGATCGCCAGTTGCTTTGAGTCCCGCAGGGAACGAAAGTCAATTTGATCGCGAACGATCCCGTCCTTGTTCAAAACGATATCGCGTTTCCAAGCAACCTTCTCGTTCGTGAACAGTTCAAGCCACGATTGCGAAATACCGTGATCGTCTCGAACTTTCGCATCGATTGGTAGAACAGCGTTCTCGGTTACTGCATTTCCAATCCCATCGAGTTTGAGATCAAGGTTTGGAATTTCGTCGACGAGCGCGTTCAGGTAGTACTGCTGAACTTTAGTTGAACAATGGCCGTCGGCAGCCCACAAGCGAATCTCGATGAGTGTGTTCGAAGCAAGGGATCCAAGCGGAATTCGAAATTGGTTTTTATTAGCCGGGAGCGAACTCTTCTGGCTGAGACTTACACCATCGCGGTCAGAAAAAGTCCATTTACATTCGCAGCGATCAAGCGCTAAATTGGATTGGCCAACGAGACTCACTTCCGTTCCTTGCGGGAGACGAATTCCGGTTCGATAGTCGAGCGTTTCGTCTAACCATGTCGCGGTAGGGCTTTTCTGAAGATAGGCTGGATACTTTACTTCTAGCTTTAAATCGTTCACCTGCGGTGCATCGACAACTTCCAGTCGTAAACCTGCGATTCTTGCGTCACCCCCCTGAAGTGTCATCGCGAGCCCTTGGTCGACCGACTCAAGCGGTGGGCCTTCGAGCATGAAGGGCAATGTCTTGTTGTTACGAGGAGTCAAGCGACGAAGGCTGGCCCGGCCTTGTTGACCGTCGCGATTGCGGTACGACAACATGCAAATGTCAGGCGTTTGCTTGGCGGCCAAATCGGCGTTGACCAATAGACGAGCACTATGGCCTCGCGCCAGAGTTGTCACACCGTCCTGGAAAGGCCGCAGATAACGTTGACCCTGTTCTTCGTTGGCAAAGTTAGGGATATTAATTTCAAGCCCTTCGATCTCAATGCGGCAAGCTCGGGGCCAAGCGATGTTGGAAAGAACGAAAAGCCTTTTGCTCCAATGATACGTCCATGCGGGCTGCCAAAGAGCAACGACCAGGCTCACGCCCAACAGACCGCCGAGAATGCTGAGCTGATTGCGAAGCGGTTCCCATCGCATGACTTGATCAAGATCGACATGCTCGACGGCCGAAGTCGCTTGCGCTTGCGTTGCGGCCAGTAAGGCAGGATCTTGGATCAACTCGACATTCGCAACTCGAGCCTTCGGCTGATGCGCTTGGACGGTCGTGATGAGCGAGTGTTGCAGCTCGGGAAATTGACGTTCGAGTAGCAATGCTAGCGAAGAATCGTGCCAGCGGACCCACCATTTTCTCCACCCAAATTGATAAAGGATCCCAACCACGGCCGAAATCAGTCCGGCCAGCATGGCTGCCCGCGCCCACCGCGGCGACTCGGAAGCCCCCATCATGACAGGGAAGTAGTCGACAAATCCTGCTAGCCAAAAGACACAAAGCACGACGATAAACGCGATTACCGCCGCTTGAATAAGGACGTAGCGTTGTATTTGATCGCGCAAACGATCGAGGGTTGCGCGGATGGAACTTGGAAGTTTGGGGGTGGTTGGAACGGAAGCCATCGAATCAGTTTACGCGGTTTGAGTCGGAATGTGTGATGATTGGCTAGAATTCGTTTTCTGCTCGCAAAATTGGATGACCCGTTCGACAAGCATTCCGATTGCTTGAGCCGACTGATCGATTGGCAAACTCGCCAAGGGGTAGCCGCGGTCCAAAACTTGTTCAGGCGATAGTGGAAGGTGGACAAAGCCGACATGAGCAGCCTCGTTGCGACTGAGAAACCAATGGTGTGAAAGAAACATGGCTGCGTTACAGAGGTATGTTCCTGCATGGTACGAAACGGTGGCAGGAATGCTGGCATGCCTAATGTCCATCACCCATTGCCCGATCGGAAAGGCGGTTCGATAGGCAAGCGGTGCCCCTTGTAAGATCGGCCCGTAATCGAGCCCTGGAGTTTCGGTGACGCCAGCTACATTGATAGCAATGGATTCGAGTTGAATGGCGGCGATCCCCGGAGCCTGACCAAAATGGAGAACGGCGTCGACCCCTTGCGCAAGGTCGCGCTCGAGTCGGGACTGAAGTTGAATCAAATCGACCGGGTACTTCCGCGTAATGATTCTTGGGTCGCCGCCACGGCTACTTAGCCAAGCTACCAACGCATCCCAGCTTGAATTGCGATTCCATTCGCCGTAAGGCTCGAAAGCTGTCACTAAGATTCGCGTCATGTCGTTTAAAAATGCTGTCTTTGGTAATTCGTAACGATTATTCCGATTGTACCTCGCACAATCTAGGGGCGGAGTCAAAAACGAACGAGCCGTTTGGAGCGATCGGACCGATTCCACCGATTCTTAGGGACGAGCCGTATCATCCGATTGTATTGACGGAACACTATGTTACGAACGCGGATTCAGTTGAACGAACAAGGAAAAGCTATGAGCCATCGCGAAATCTGGATCGCTGCCGCTCTGAGCCTTGGAGGCCTGTCGCCTGTTTGGGGGCAGAATTCTCAATGGAACGATGAATCTCCTAAAAGGGATCTGTGGCAGCCGAGGAATCGTATTAGCGAATCGAGAATGGCACCTGGCGAAG
>JANOAI010000232.1:0-10872 GCA_031411055.1 Pirellulaceae bacterium | reverse complement strand
TACCTTCGCGGAGCGAAGGGCGACTCTGGCCTTCAACCCTAATTTTAAGTTGTGACGACGCACTAGTGAAATTTTTGTGTCGGCGTAACCATTTTGTGGAATGGCCTCGAAGCCGAGCTGCTCTATCGCAATGCCATCTACTTTTGAAGCGGAACAACGCAAGCTATCCGGCATAAGTCTTGTTTTGCTTGATTGTACGGCCAATCAAGAATCGGGCGTCTCGCGTCGCGAAAAGAAAGGACATTGTTCGCAAGGAGCCGGGGGTATTGCCGCGTTGCAAAGGCGCGATCGCTTCGGCGAATCCTACGTTCGAACGGGCCGGGCTGCTTGCGCAGATCCGCTAACGAGCGAAACTCAGCAGCTACATCAACCTGAGATCGGTACGGACGTTTCGCTAATTGAGGACGCGTTGCAGATCGACTTTCGAAAAACGGATCAAGCCATGATGCAACCCAACGAAATGCGACCTTGCTGGAGTGCGTTGTCTCCTAAACTCGCATTTCTAGAAATGCCATTTTTTCCGATACTTCTCGGCGAACCCCACCACTCAAGCGGCGTGGCACAATGAATCCCGCAGGTTTACCCTGCGGAAGTTTCGGTTTTTCACTACCTAAACGATCCGCAGGGTAAACCTGCGGGATTTGGTGCAGCTCTTTACCGAATTTGGTGGCGTTCATCGAGAAGCGTCATTTTTCCTCGCTATTGCTCAACGTATTCGTCGAGTTAGAATTGCGGGTTGGTTTTTAAGGTGTGGTCACCAATACAACCGATCTTTTCGCCTAATAAAGTCTTTTTGAACAGGTCTGGTCGCAAGTATGCGTAAGCGCAGGTCCTCGAAACGCTGGCTACGATTCCAGCCACTCGAACAGCGTTCGCTCATGGCGGTCGATGTGACGTCGGAACTTGTCGGGCATTGGAGTTTTAACGAAGGGGCCGGAAGTACGACCGGAGACTTGGCGGGCGGCGACGATCCAGGAACCCTGGTGGGTAGTCCGACTTGGACGACATCGGGTAAGACTCGGGGTGCTCTTGTTTTTAATGGTGCCACTGCTTCGGTGAGTGTGGCGGACTCGACAGATTTACATGTCGGCACGAGTAACCTGACAGTAGTTGCATGGATCAAAACGACGGCGACCAACGGGACGATCATCAGCAAAGGTTCTCTATCAGGAGACCATTTTGCATTGCAGGTAAGTGGTGGTAAGGCTCGATTTCAATTCAATCCTGGGGGTGGACCATTCGGTGTATCGAGCACGACGAATGTGAACGATGGAAACTGGCATTTGATCGTCGGCGTCCGGACAGACCTTCAATCGTGCGAAATCTATGTCGATGGAATTCTTAGAGGAACACTCAACAGCAGCGGTTCGTTTTCGTCATTGGATACCACATCGGCGCTACTGATTGGAACGGCTGGAGCTGGAACCTATTTCAATGGCTCGATTGATAACGTCCGGTACTACACTCGCGATTTAGGCGCCGCAGATATTTCGTCCCTGTTCATCGCTGGGAGCAATCCAGTTACCGTGGCTGATAGTTACGGACTCCTTTCTCAAACAACGAATGTCTCAGCTAATCTAGGGGTCCTCGCCAACGATCTTCCGCGAGATGAGACCCCGATCACAGCTAACCTACTGACGAACGCGACGCATGGCAATGTTACGCTCAATAGTGATGGCTCGTTTGTCTATGTTCCGCAGAATGGGTTCAGTGGCAATGACAGCTTCACGTACCGCGTTTCGGACGGAGTGGTCGATCCTGTGGGAGCAACAGTCTCGCTACAGGTAACAAGCCTAGCTGACTGGTCAACGATTGGAACGCGCGTGCGAAACACAGCCATGGCGGGAGCGTCGTCCATTTCGGCAACGACGGTCAACAACAATATTAGCTTGATGAATCTCGACGGCAGTTTCTCCGATTTGACTTACACTTCGAATACTGCGACGGGTGCTTCGGCTCTCAATGCACATGCTTCTAGGCTGACCACGCTGGCCAAAGCATATCAATCGGTGGGAGGGTCGAAGTATCATGACGCGGCCCTTCTGCCACGAATTGTTGACGGCTATACCTACCTTGCGAATACGGCTCCCAATTCACTGACGCTTCCCAATTGGTTTGATACCAAGATTGGCGTTCCGAACAATATCTGGCCGGGATTGGTTGCCATGGGAAGCGATTTGAGTAGTACATTGACGAGTGATGTGCTGACTAAATATTTTGACTTGGCAACGGTCTGGGAACTGACGGACCTATCGGGGAAAAATGGCGGGGCAAACCTTACAGAACGACTCGAGGCCACCATCGCCGAATCGGTCCTCCGTAACGATCCATCGTTGCTCCCCGCGATCGTTGAATTCGTAACTCGTGACCTTAACACGGGTGGATACTCCGCCTCGGGACTGCAGCCCGATAATAGTTTTTCACAGCACACGAGTTACCCAGCGGGTGCTACGTATCAAGGTGGCACGGGATCTGGAAACGGAGTGCAGAATTATTCAGGCAGCTACGGCGTTGTTTACACAGATGGACTCGCAGATATGATTCCGTGGCTTCATGGAACAAGCTTGGCCTTCGATAGCGCAGCGGAGGCAAAAGCCATCGCCTATGTGCTCGACGGACAAGCATGGCTGTTTCGAAACAAAGCGATCGAACCGACTGTGAATGGTCGTGCTCTCACGCGTAAAGGGCAAACGATTAACGCAGCTCGCAGCGGGACCTCCAGTGCGGCGACGAGACTTCAGGCATTGGGAACGCGTACGACGGAATTGCAATCGCTAGTAAGTCGGCTTGCATCGGGCACCACGCCGACGAATTATCTCGATGGTAACAAATCGTTCTATACAACCGATACGATGGTGCAACAGGAGCAAGGTTTTATGGCATCCGTGCGCATGATCTCGAAACGCACGATTCGCCCCGAGACATTGCAGATCCCAGGTGGTACGTCAGCTGACGGAGCAAAGCATTTCTTTCTGGCCGATGGCGTTACCACTCTCTTTCAAGATGGCACAGAATATGGAACTTCGTCTGGCCAGGAGATATTCCCCACTTGGAATTGGGCAAGATTGCCTGGGACAACACTCGAGCAACTTACGGATGCTGAATTGATCGCGATTAGCGCTGCAAACGCTGGTGCATCGGGAGGAGCTGGGAACTTTGGAACTGGAACTTTTGTCGGTAGCGTCTCGAATGGGGTGACCGGAGCGGCGGCCATGGACTATGGCCGTACGCAGGGAAGTGTCACCGCGAAGAAATCGTACTTCTACTTTGACGAAGGGTATGTTGCACTCGGTGCGGGAATCAATGCTGCCACGGCCACAAAGTCCGTCAACACGACACTGAATCAAACTTTGCAAAACGGTACAGTCACCGTAAAAGCATCCGACGGATCGGTACAGTCTTTCGGAACGGGTAGCTCGCAAACACTCACCAATCCCAAATGGCTTCTACATGGTGGAGTCGGATATGCGCTGCTTGGGAATAATGGCACAGTGACCGTGCAAGCTCAATCGCAAACTGGGACTTGGGAGTCAATTGGCACCGCGACCGGCACCGTCACACAAAATGTCTTTAGCGCTTGGGTGGACCACGGCATTGCGCCTGCAAATGCAAGCTACGCTTACGCCGTCTTGCCTGGAATGAATGTGACGACGCTTGACAGCTATCTGGCCGCCTCTCCGTTGTCGGTGCTCAGCAACACGGCATCGCTCCAAGCCGTTCGAAGCAACAGCTCTGGTCTTACACAAATCGCCTTTTACCAACCTGGTTCGCTCACCATTGCCAACGGTCTTATGATCACCGTCGACAAAGCCTGCATGGTTCAGGTAAAGGAGCTTGCTGGAAAGAATATTGAACTCTCGGTTTCCGATCCGACTCAGTCGCAAACGCAAGTCAAGGTCAGCATCACGCGCCGTTTGTCTGGCGCGAATGTCGTTTGGCAACGGCTTGCTGGTACATCCGAAGTCACAATCAATTTGCCAAGCGCTGTCAATAACATCTATGCGGGACAGAGCGTAACGAGCACTCTTAATTTCGTGGACGGCCCAACCGCTCGCGTCTTTTACAACAATTCAACGAGTAGTACCTTCGGCAATGGTTCTGGGAATCCAGTCAATGCCATCGATCCGACAAAAGCCGCCCTCAGGCCTGGCGAAACGGCTTCGGTCGCCAACTATACGAATTATTCGCGAGGGTTGAATGGCCTTGTTTTTGATGTCAACAGCCCAGGCAATTTAGCGGGAATCACGGCCGCAAGTTTTCAATTTGCATCCTGGAGTAGTTTCCCGGATTCGACTCCGAATTTTGTAAACATCAATCCAACGGTTACCGTTTCGACCTTTGCAGGTGGTGGGCTAAATGGATCGGATCGTGTGAAAGTCGAGTTCGCCAACAACGCGATTCAAAATGCCTGGTTGCGAGTCACCGTATTGGCTAATGCGAATACGGGTTTAGCGACTAACGAGGTCTTCTACGTTGGCAATGCTCGGTTTGATGTAACGCCAACGTCACCGTTCCCATCACAGCAAGTCACGATCAATATTTTCGATACGAATGCCGTTCGAGCCAAACAAGGACAAAACTCGGGACTCATCTCGAATATCTATGACGTGGATCGAAATGGTGTCGTCAACATCTTCGACACCAACGCCGTCCGCGCTGGGCAAGGAGTAACCAGCCTGCGATCCTTCACGGCTCCATCATCACTGCAGATGGGTTTGGCTTCTTCCACAGTTAATGTAGCGGCATCGAGCATCGATTCTCTCTTTGCTGATATTAGCTGGCTCGATGCCTTCCAAATCGGCAACAATAAGAATCGTCAACAAAAACGAGGATAACGATACGTCGGAAAACGGGGTCAGGTATCAAGAATGCAAAGCACCCGTAGAGCCGTTCCAGCTTTTGGTATCTGACCCGAATGCTGCAAGGTTAAGGTTTTATTGAGCCGTCGACTCACTTAGCAAAGGTGTATCTTTGCGACCTTCCTACCTACTCCGTTCTTTTCCCAACCTATTCATAGTTGTGACGAAGCACCAGGCCGAGTACATCAGAGGTCTTGCCGAAATGTGAGACGGCCTCCACTCCACACTTTGTTTCCACCCTTTGCCGCCATTTCGACTAGACTACTTCATGCGGCTTTCCGCGTTGAGTTTCGAAGGTTTTCGTAAGGCGTCGATCACGATGAGAAATCATCTCTCCCGATTACTCGGCTATTTCATCCATCGAAGCTCCCAATCAAGCAAGCTTCGCAAACGCGATCGCTTGCGAAAGTATCTCTTCGAATCGCTTGAGTCGCGTAATCTCTTAGCCACCCTCACCGTCACGTCGCTGGCCGATGACGTCAACTCCGCCGACGACGCGACCGTCTTCACGTTGCGCGAAGCCATCAACGCTGCTAACGCATCCGTCGCCGACGATACGATTCAATTCGCTTCCGCCTTCACCGCAGGAGGCATTCCAGTAGCGATCCAGATGACCGGAGCCACCTTTCAGCTCAATGCCGTCTCGACTGCCGGGATCACGACCATCAACGGACCCGGAGCCGACTTGTTGTCGATCAGCGGCAACGGCACCAACAACGGTCGCCTCTTCTTCGTCAACGTGAATGCGAGCGTCGTTATTCGTGGCTTGACGATGAGGAATGGAAGAGCTTTCGACAACGTCAATGCGCTCAGCGGTGGTGCCGTCAGCAACGACGGGGCTTTGACCATCGAAGACTGCACGTTCGATAACAATGGAGCCGGACTCGACGGCGGCGCAGTGCGAAATTGCAATGGTGGGACCCTCCAAATCTTCGGCACCACCTTTACAAACAATTCGGCGGATCGAGAGGGGGGCGCGCTGGCAGCTCTCGGGGGGATCGCCACGGTTGTCAATTCCACCTTCTCCGGCAACAGCGCCAAGACAAGTGGCGGAGCGATTACGGCTCAGAGCAATACCGGTACCACCACGGTCATTCAATCGACGATCGTCTCGAATAAAGCTCGTTCAGCGGACGGGACGACCGGTGAAGGGGGCGGGGTTGGCGGCAACGGTTTCATCACTCTCCAGAATACGATTGTCGCCGGCAATAAGCGTCGAACGACTAGCCCCGTCGACGATGATATCACGACTCTCGCGATAGTTACCGGCACCAGCTCCGGCAACTTGATCGGTAATGCAGCTACTGCCGGCGGCTTAGTCCACAATACACTCGGCAACATCCTCGGCAACAATGGCTCGGGGGTTCTTCCGCTGTCGAGCATTCTCGATACGACGCTCCGCAACAACGGTGGCCGCACATTGACGCATGCGCTGCTATCAAATAGTCCTGCCATCGACAAAGGCTCCTTCGCCTATGTCGGCACCGGCGCCAACGTCGATCAGCGAGGCCAGTTGCGTCCTCGCGACTATCCCGGCATCACCAATTCCGGCGACGGGCGCGACATCGGAGCCTTGGAGTTGCGAGAAGTCATCGATCTCGCCAACCTCAGCTCGGATGGCGTCACCATCTTCGGCGCGGATGGCGGTGTCTCTCCGGCTCTCGGTGACTTTTCCGGTCGTTTGGTACACAACGCCGGAGACGTCAACGGCTTCGATGATCTAGTCATCGGCGCATATTTAGCCGATGCCTCGGGGAATGCCAAGCTCGGAGCCGGCGATAGCTACTTGATATTCGGCAAAGCCGATTGGAGCACAACCCCGACGATCGACTTGGCGAACCTCGGCACGGCCGGGATCACCATCTTCGGCGTGGATCCATCGGACTATAGTGGCTGTTCAGTGAGTAGCGCCGGCGATATCAACGGCGACGGTTTCGATGATTTGGTTATCGGAGCAAAGTATGCTTCTGGGGCGGGGAATCTGAAGCTGCGTACCGGCGAGAGCTACGTTATCTTCGGCAAAGCCGATTGGAGCGCGACCCCAACGATCAATCTGGCGAATCTAGGTTCGGCCGGAATCACCATCTTCGGCGCCGAGTCGCTTGACTTTAGCGGCATTTCGGTGAGCAGCGCCGGGGATATCAACGGCGACGGCCTCGACGATCTGATCATCGGAGCAACCGGAGGCGACGCGTTGAATAATTCCAAGCCCGGTGCCGGCGAGAGCTATGTGATCTTCGGTAAGGTCGATTGGAGCTCGACCCCGACCATCGATCTGAATAGTCTCGGCTCGGCTGGAATCAACATCGTCGGTGCAGTGGGTGGAGAGCGAAGCGGCGTTTCGGTAAGCAGCGCCGGGGACGTCAATGGCGACGGCTTCGACGATCTTGTCATCGGGGCACATCAAGGCAATGCGTTGGGGAATACCAGGTTCGAGTCCGGCAACAGCTATCTGCTTTTCGGTAAGGCCGATTGGAGCACGACCCCGACGATCGATCTGGCCGGCCTCGGCACGCTGGGACCAACCGTCGGGATCACTCTCATCGGTGCCGGGTCGCTTGACAATAGCGGTCGAACCGTGAGCAACGCCGGTGACATCAACGGCGACGGCTTCGACGATCTGATTATCGGAGCTCCTGGCGGCGACGCGTCGGGCGATGTTAAGTTTGAGGCTGGGGAGAGCTATCTGATCTTCGGCAAGGCCGATTGGAGCACCACTCCGACGATCGATCTGGCTAACCTTGGCACGCTGGGACCGACCATCGGGATCACCATCTTCGGCGCGGATTCAGACGACGCCAGCGGCACTTCGGTGAGCAGCGCAGGGGACGTCAATGGCGACGGCTTCGACGATTTGGTCATCGGAGCAAGATCCGCCGATGCCTCGGGCAATGCCAAGCAGAACGCCGGCGAGAGTTATGTGGTCTTCGGCAAGGCCGATTGGAGTACGACTCCGACGATCGATTTGGCTGGCCTCGCATTAGCAGGGATCACGATCGTCGGCGCGGATGTGAATGACCAAAGCGGCTTTTCGGTGAGCGGTGCCGGGGACGTTAACGGGGACGGCTTTAACGATCTAATCATCGGTGCACCTTATGCCGATGCGTCGGGAAACTCCAAGTACAGAGCCGGCGAGAGCTACGTGATCTTCGGCGGCAATGGCTTTACGAACTCGATTCTCTCCGGCAATCTCGGGACGAACGCGCAGAACGTTTTGCTGGGGGATACAACAGCCAACATCATCAACGGTGCCGGGGGAGATGATTTGGTATCGGGCGGCGGTGGAGTCGATGTGCTCCTGGGTGGACAAGGAAACGACACCCTCGTCATTAACGATGCAAGCTTTCGACGTATCGTCGGAGGAACCGGAAACGATTCGCTCGTGCTGAACAATCCGTCCAACCTCGGATTCACACTCAACCTCACCACACTCCGCGACAATCGACTCTTCGACATTGAAGAGATCGAAATGAGTGGGGTTAACGCCAACAATACTTTAATTCTCAATCAACGCGAAGTCCTCAATCTCTCCAGCACGTCCAATACCCTCATCGTCCGCCGCAACGCTGGCGACATCGTCAACATCGGCAGCGGTTGGACATTTGTGAATACGGAAACAATCGGCCCATATTCGTTTCATGTTTATTCCCAAGGGCAAGCTCGATTGAAAGTCCAGGCGGTCTCCCAAGCTTCCGTCGCTGGCCGTCAAGTCTTTTACAACAATGCGGCGGGCTTTGGAACGAGCGGCGTCAACAACGCACCGACCGTCAATCCGATCAACGCGATTGATCCAACCAAGCAAGCTCTATTGCCAGGTATTCAGACAACGACGGCTGCGAACTATACGAATTACTCTCGCGGTTTGAATGGGATTGTGGTCGATCTGACTAATCCTGGAAACTTAAGCGGGATTAGTTCAAGCAGCTTCCAGTTTGCGATCTGGAATAGCTTTCCCGATGGAACGCCGAATTTCGTTACGATCAATCCGACGGTAACAGTATCGGCTTTCGCATCGGGGGGAACGGCCAGTTCCGATCGGGTGAAACTGGTTTTTGCCGATCGAGCGATCGAGAATGCTTGGTTGCGAATCACCGTTTTAGCCGATGCGAACACGGGATTGGCGACCAACGATGTTTTCTATTTTGGAAATGCTCGATTTGATGTCACGCCAGCGTCGCCATTCCCATCGCAGCAAGTCGTGATTAACATTTTCGACGTGAATGGAATTCGCTCCCGCCAAGGCCAAAATCCGGGCATCATCTCGAATATCTTTGACGTCGATCGCAACGGCGTCGTCAACGTCTTCGACACCAACGCTGTCCGGGCTGGGCAAGGCGTAAGCAGCCTGCGATCCTTCACGGCTCCATTGTCACTTCAAATCGGTTTGGCTTCGTCAAGCAGCCGTTCAACGGCAACAAGTGTCGACGCACTCTTTGCTGATACAAGCTGGCTAGATGTCTTCCAAGTCGGCAACAGTAAAAATCGTCAGCAAAGACGAAGCTAGAGCCCTTCTTGTGGAATGTCGATTTTTTTCCGGGGCGAGGGGGACACATAACTTCCCATCTCAGCACCGCGAAGGGCGAAGGAATCCCTTAATAACGGCGAACAGACATCCATGGGTTGTCCAATGCGCCTGCTGGTTTTATCTCTGCCGAGAAATCAAAATGAATGATGAATTTTGTATTCGCTGAGTCAATTTCAAGCTTGGCGGATAGCCAATGCGCAACGCGGATCGAAACGGTAAATTTGGAAACATAGAAAACACAGGATTGATCGGACAGAACTACCATGAAGCAGACCCTCACATTCCTTACTGCACTACTGCACGCCGCGTTGGCGATTTGCGTTTCAGCGGAAGCTTCACATGTAGCAGATATTTGTATCTACGGAGGCACCTCCGGTGGGATCACTGCCGCCATCCAGGCTGCGCGCGAAGGCCGTACGGCCATACTCATCGAGCCGACGAAGTATCTTGGAGGACTGACTACCGGCGGTCTCGGTGCCACGGACATTGGCAACAAGCGCGCCATCGGCGGCATCTCCCGCGAATTCTACGCCGCCATCTTCCAGTATTACTTGGAAGAAGTCAGGTGGACCCACCAGACTCGCGCCGAGTATTACTCGCGTCGTCCCCATGGTAGTGCCGCCGACGAAGGCACGATGTGGACCTTCGAACCTCACGTGGCCACCACGGTCTATGATCAGATGCTTAAGGCCGCTGGCGACAAGTTGACAGTGGTGTTCGGCGAACGCCTTGACCTCAAGAAAGGCGTGGTCAAGGACGGCGCTCGGATCGTGAAGATCGTCATGGAGAGCGGCCGCGAATTTACTGGCAAAGTCTTCATCGATGCGACCTACGAAGGCGACCTGATGGCCAAGGCTGGCGTGAGCTACCACGTGGGGCGCGAAGCCAACGCGACCTACGGCGAGACGCTCAATGGCATCCAGGTCGGCCACGCGAAGCATCACCAGTTCATCAAAGAAGTCGATCCTTATGTAAAAAAGGGTGACCCAACCAGCGGGCTTCTGCCGGGCATCGAGAAAGATGTCCCTGGACCCGACGGCGCTGGCGACCGCAAGGTCCAGGCTTACAACTTCCGCATGTGTACGACCGACGCCCCAGCGAACCGTCTCGATTGGGAAAAGCCGAACAACTACGATGAACGCTGGTATGAACTTGCCCTTCGCAACGCCGAGGCTGGAGAAGACCGCATTTCGTGGGCGCCGACGCCAATGCCCAACCGAAAGACAGACACGAATAACAATTTCGCCATCAGCACCGACTTCATCGGCCAGAACTGGGATTACGCCGAAGCCGACTACGCCACGCGCGCCAAGATTTTGCAGAACCACGAAGACTGGCAAAAGGGGCTGATGTGGACCTATGCCTATCATCCGAGAGTGCCAGAGAAGATGCAGCTCGCCTTCCGACGCTTTGGACTCTCCAAGGACGAGTTCAAAGACAACGGCAACTGGCCCCGCCAGCTCTACGTCCGCGAGGCACGCCGTATGG
>JANOAI010000231.1:0-12696 GCA_031411055.1 Pirellulaceae bacterium | reverse complement strand
TGCCATATTGGCAGCACCTGCGAACACTTTAAAATCGACATCTTTCATGCAATCTGAAAGCTCCGTGATTTCTAACGTGACGCGCATGTCGGGTTTGTCAGAGCCGTATTTATGCATCGCATCATGAAAACTCATGCGCGGAAAAGCGGCTGGCAAATCAACGTTTTGTACAGATTTCAACATTTGTCGAATCATCTCTTCAACAATGTCCATAATCTCGTTTTCAGTCATGAACGAAGTTTCAATGTCTACTTGTGTGAATTCTGGCTGGCGATCGGCACGTAAATCTTCATCACGGAAGCATTTGGTGATTTGGAAATAGCGATCAAATCCTGAAACCATGAGCAATTGTTTAAATAACTGCGGTGATTGCGGTAAAGCAAAAAACTGCCCTGCGTGCACGCGGCTTGGTACGAGGTAATCGCGAGCGCCTTCTGGGGTGCTGCGCGTAAGCATGGGCGTTTCAACGAGCCAGCGGGGAGGCTGAGATTTTGAATGTTTCGTGACCATATTCCCTCCCCTCGTCGTCGTTCCTCCTCCTCGACCCTCCCAAAAGGGAGGGTGAAGTTAGGAAAGTAGATGGCCTTGCCCTAACATCGATTGAGCTTGTACATCTATCGTTGAGTATAGATGTACAAGATCGGTGAATGGAGACTCGGCTGCTCGGGAAACTGCGAGACGTGTTGCGCGTGCAGGATTGCATTTACTCTCAATAGATCTGCCACCGCCTCGGCTTCTTCAAGTCCGCCGGGGTGCCCAGTATAAACGAGCGTACTGATAATTCCGGCGGGTTTCAAAAATCGACAGGCGTGTTCCAGTGCGAGGAGCGTTGAAGGTTGCTTGGTTGTGATCGATTCATCGGCTCCCGGTAGATAGCCCAAATTCATCACAATCGCCTGGATGCCGTTTCGTTCGTCGGGTGGAATCGAATTTGGCCAATCGGCATGCGACGTCTGATGAAGCGAAAGGCACGGTGTGAGTCCGTGTAAGGCAAGTCGACTTCGAGTCGTCTCGATAGCTTGTTCTTGAATGTCGAAGGCAAAGACTTTGCCAGTTGGAGCGACACACTGCGCCAAAAATAACGTATCGTTTCCGTTACCAGCCGTAAGATCGACCGCCGTGTCACCGGCTTTCAAATGTTGACCGATAATCGTATGCGCTAAACGCGTTAAGGAAGACATCGTTCTAGAGTTCTCGTCGGTTCCACAGCAATTCGGCCGGTATTTTGCGGTTGTTGAGAATGGCTTTCACAAGTATGTCAGCCATCCATGGAGCATAGAGTGCTCCCTTGCCACCAAGACCATTCAAGATACTGATGCGTGCGTCGATGGGACTTCGCCCCAGCAACGGCTTCTGATCGTAACTGCCAGGTCGGATACCCGCCCGATGATCGACAACCTCAAACGGGACCTTCAACCAAGCCCGAAGCTTATCCTCCAGTTCGCGGCGGCCATTTGAGCTGGGTTGACCGTCAAAATGCTGTCGACGGTACGTAGCTCCAACGAGAAACAAATGACGTTCGTGAATCGACTCGCGATCGCTTGGAACGAGCCATACACCGCAATGCATGGTTCTTTCTTCGATGAGCGCCGGAGCTTCGATCGTAAGTATGTCACCTTGAACCAAAGAGATGGGTACGGAAGGAAACCAGCGTGAATGGAGCGATGCGGATCCCTGCGCTAGGATGAGTTGTTTCGCTACAAGATCAAGCTTTGGCACGGAGATCCCATCGTTCGTCAACAATATGTCATGATCCAAATCGATGGACGCCGATAGGAAGCGATTCTTGTCTTTGAAAAACTCGCGGGACACGTCAAGATAACGAACTGTATGGAGTCTTCGGGCATCGGGCATTCGAAACCCGCCGTGATGGTTGCGATAGAACGTCGAATCTTGTTCCAGTTCGCGATCACTGTATTCTTCGATGAGAGGAGTCGAACTGATTCCAAAACGGGCGCGCATTCTGACGCTCTCCTCGGAATTCTGATACAACCGGACGGCAGTCTGGTCTCGACAGAACAACGCCCGGGTGCATTTTTCGACCGTTGCGTAATGCCGGTTGGCGAACGGAGACGCTTGATACCATTCCCAACAGAGCGCGGCTCTTTGACCCGTAACGGGTGTAATCAAACCTGCCGCTACGCGGGAACTTGTCGACGTCGCACAGTCATCAACGATACAGAAATCGATTCCTCTTTGATGCAAACTCCATGCAACGGCTGTCCCAGCGAGTCCTTGGCCAATAACAAGCGTTTCGACGACTCTCATTGGCGATGCATCGCAAGAGCGGAACATGCGTAGCGACGGCTGGAGTTCTTCTCTAGGCTTCTCATAAATTGGCTTCGCGGTCTCCTGCGACAAATAAATAAAACATTCTAGGCGGACTTCGATGTGCGGCTTTGGCTCAATCGTAGCGAGCTAGCCCAAAGAAAGAAATCGGTTTATCCACCTGCCAGTTGTCGAAAACGGTGAGCTTGCCAAGCCCCACGTACGGCCAAAAACAGGGCCATTGAGAGAACAAATGGTCCAAGCCACCAAGACGGAACGATGCAGTAACCAAGTACACCAAGAATTGACCACAGCCACCAGGGGCGATAGCTCAAATACCGCGGCAATCGCTCGTGCCAGCGATTGAACGCATACATACTCCATTGAATCGCGAAGCCGATCATTGCGAGGATCGCTAACCAAAGCAATAGTGGTCGAATTGCTAAAACCCGTTTGTCCGAAATGCGAGCCAAATGAATGACTTGCGATTCAGCACTCGTCAATGAATCCAATGATTCATAATGATGCGTCAACGCAGTCGATTCGAGGAAAGCCAGATTGTCAGACCTTGTTTTCGTAAGCCTGATGGACGGCAATTGGAACCGATCACAAAACGCGCGGCGTCTCTTAAGCACATCGTCAAATTTTCCCTGGTCGCGAATCAGGACTGTTCGCCGCCAAGCATTTGCATTCGTTTTCTGCCAGTCATCCCACCACTGAAGTCTCTCACGAAGCGGAATTTCGGCGACAATGCTCACCGCTTTCTCGACGACATCCCAGGCTGCTTCCGACTCAAGGCTAATCCATTCCTCCTGGCTAATCGCACGAAACTCAGCCTTGGTTACGAGGCCGAAATCGGAACTGACAAGCGTTTTCGCAGCGAGCGAATTTTGGATCCGCGGTAAGAACAATTCACTTTCGGGCGATTTACGAATGTTGAAATATACCAAGAGCCGTTGAGGCAAGGATGACGAAAGGAGCTGCAGTTGAACTGAATCCTCCGTCGCGTTCGACGGATCGGCTAACAGATGATGTTGAACGACTTGCCCGTTACATTCTGCTGCAAGAAAATCTAAGTTCTTTGGGAATTGGATCGATAGGCTAGAATGACCTCGCGGTACAAACCAAAATGAGGATCTTAGTCGTTCCAGTGTGCCGTGAGACGTACGTAGCCGATGATCTACCAAGCTTAAATCGACGGAAAGCTGATTCGTTGCGACTCGAGTAAGTTGAACCTGCGGACGTTGCGTGGTTGGAGCCAGAAGCAGTCCATCGTTAATTTGAGGTTGGATTTGTTTGTTAAGGACTTCGGGTAATGCGACTCGATCTTCCTGTCTAACGCCCGACCAAGTCCAGCGAGCATCTTGACCAGCCACAGAGGGTGGGACAGAAATCCAGGTGCTCCAATCGACACTTCCGAGCCACTGGATATCGGGAACCGAAATCGTGGATTGATCATCGACTCCCGATACGACGGTGGAGAATTCGAACTGGAATGCTTCGTCATTCCTAGCCTCATCGGCAAAAAGATAGACTAGCCCGCGTCCTGTTTCGGGGGACTTGAATTGGAAGACTTTGAGCTTCGATTCAAACTGAGAAAGTAGATGTGCCGGCAATTCTAATAAAACGCCGTCAATTGGTAGTCCGTTGGGTTCGACACGGCCGATTACGGAGCAAGTCCAATGCGACGATAAACGCGACATGGCGACATAGCCATAGCCACGATGGGCTCCTTGGCTTTTCACAGCGTTGTATTGAGGCCAATTTCCATGGATCGACCTATCGGGCAACACGACGTTTGGCTTGGATTCTAACTGGGTCTCGTTGTTCATCATCGATAAATCCCAATTCCAAGCTGGGACGAACAGACCTTCTGCTTTCGATTCGAGAGTATTTGGGCGCGATCCTGGATCTGTGCTACGTATTGTTGGAGGCGGGACACCGAACCAAGTGAAGTGGTGTCCGACAAGGCGAGTCGCTTGGATCGTATGCGAGCTCAGTGGAAAGCCCTGAATCACTTGAAGCGGCACCGTTTGCCTTTCATCTTGCGCAAAGCGTTGAACGGCTCGGATTTCGATCGTCTCAACCCGTTCGTTTTTTGCGAGCGGAAGGATCGTCAGCTTATCGAATCCTTCATTTAATGAGAAAGGTGTGTCTCGATTGTCAATGAGCACATGGGTGACATTCTGAGGAGAAGTCAAATTAACGATCGTACCTGCCGGAAGTGAGGATGGATTTGCAAAGCGAAATACCGTTTTGCAGTCAACTTGATCCGCGTCAAACTGGAGTTCGGTTTTTGCCTCCACGGTAACGAGGTCGCTTTGATTCACTCTCTTTAAGAACGGAATCGCCGCGGAGTTCGAACGTCGATAGGAGAGAAGTGAAACGTCTCTCCGCAACTGCCAATCGAACGACTTTTTTGATGGAGTAGCCTCCCATCCCTGTGTTCCATCGAGCTCCCATGCAGCATCTTCGCTTTGCATGACATGAAGGAAAGCTTCGGTTATGCGAACGGCCGAAATGTCCAGGTTTGGAACATTGATGGTGTTTCCCGGAGGAGTCAGAACGGTCCAAAACATTGCCAGCGTTTCGTTCATGACTTCGGATGCCGGCGTCCAATCCGGGCGAACCAATCGGTAACGTCGTCGGCTTGACGAAGAAGTTGGAATCTCTTCTTCGATCCTATATGAGCCCACTTGTCGATCGATCGGTTGCCAAGCAACATTGCATTCGATTTCCATTTGATTAGGCCATATCGTCTCCATCGACTTTGTGAAAACCGTCTTGGCTAATATTTGACTCCCGAGCAAAGCAATTTCAGTGGCCGTTGTCACCGAGGGAGGCGCTCGCTTCAACTCTTGTTCTTGGCTTCGCCAACGAGCGGAAAATTGTTTAATCGGCCCCAGACGGATCTCAGATCGACCCATCGGTTCTACAACCATTCCACCAGCGGCGTTCGTTAGCAAATCCACTATCCCATCGCTGTCAATGGTCAGACTTGAAAAGGGAATCGGTATCAAATTGACGAGTATCGATTCCGTGCCACTCTCTTCCATCCGGACCCGCGGAGCAAACGTGAATTCAAGCATGGTGATGCCGAGCTTGGATGGCGTCCAGTACAAGTCTTTACCATCCCATTGCAATCGATTCCCTAAGGCAACGGTCTCGCCGTTGACTTGCAAGGAAATCAGTTCCGCTAGTTTGGAATCCAATGGCAGGACAACGTTCTGGCTAAGCTGCGTAATATTCAGTTCTACTCGACTCACCCAACGTGCATCATGCCCACCCGATTCGGACTTTACTAAAGACATCTCATGTTGAACTGACGAAATGCTATTTAATTTTTCCTTTTTATTGCTACTACCGTTGAGGACTTGAAGCAATTTTTCAGGTACGTATACAACATTCGAAGTGACTTCGCCTTGTTCGTCGACCGGTATAATAATGTCGAATCGATCACGAGAACTCTCTCGCAAATCTTCGCCATCGCATCGACTTCGACTCATGCTAAACGTTACAACTGAAAGCAAGCCAATGGCCAAGAGTGGGGTCGTATTCACCGAGCGAGTCAATGAAGAGAGATGACTCGGCGCTTGTTTGGCCAGAGCCTGGTCGACTTCATTTGGAACGGAAGAAAGCATCGACTTCGAAACGTCATCCGCAACGGGACGAATATTGAACGTCGAGTTGATAAGTCGGAGGATGCAAGCGAAAAGCCACCCCATTGCGAATTGCTGGAACGCAGGCAAGTAGTCGGGATGAACAACAAAAAGAATGATTACGGACAGTGAGAATCCGACCGGCAATAAACTTGCTCGCAAGGTCGAGAGACATAAAGCAATGGATAACCCGAAAAAGACTCGAAGCCAGTTCTCACTTTCAGCCGATTCGTTCAGAACCAGTACCATTTGCCCGACGTTGCGTTTCGGACCACTATCCTCACCTGACGTGGAACTCGATTTCCATGCCAGGTAAGGCTTCGTTTCTGGTGCTCCTTCTTCCCAATGATCGTCGACCGTAGAGGGAATCAATTGAGAAAGTTGCGTGTCCTTCTGAGGCGAGAGACTTGCCCACCAAACGGAAGGCCAAAGTCGTTTCATGGCGAGCGACGGACGCGAAAACCAGGAGTTGGCTCGAAGTTCTTGGCCGAGAGACGCGCTCTTGGGGAGCCAGATTTCGGTTTGCTGTGATACGATGCTTGCATCAGCCTTCCAATCCGGTATTTGGATTTTCTGGCGATGTTTAATCGGACATTCTGGGCCATCCACGATGATTTCCAAATCCACACCGGACTGCGTCTTCAGAAACTTAGGAATCCAAACAACGAAGCGTGAATCTGAATCATTGGCTGGTCCCACAATAAGATCGTGTCCATTACAGCGAGCTGATCGAATTAGCCATTCGTCTGGAAAAGTAAGCGAAAGGGAAGAGGTGGGTTCCGAATGCAGTCGTGCGAAAACATTCAGCGTCTGATCACCGGTGGCATAAATCTCATATCGTGAGATCACATTGGAAAGCCAAACAGGAGCGGTATTGAGTTTTCGTGTCTTGACAGCAAATTGGCGAACTCGAATAGGATCATAAACGTATTTCAGTCCTTCAAAGCCAGTTGAAAGAGTTGAGTAACCAGCCGGAGAAAAATCGCTGGAATCTGTTTGGTCTTCGATACTCAATCGTCGGTCGACAAGTATCGTAGCGATTTGCTGCGCTGCTTCGGGAAAAGTGATGACAGGCAGGCTAAAACTCGCGTCGATATTCGGATCGCTCTTTTCTGCGATCGCCGCTCTAGCTTCTATCTCTATCGTTTCGGTGGTAGGGCTCTTCAGCATAATGTCGACTTGCAGTCGATCGCCGGTTTTCAATCCCGCTAATTTCGGTTTCTTTCCCTTGACCGAAATGGAACGGGATTCCAAAGAGGTCCAAGTCTCGCTACCGTTTTCAGATACAATTTTTTGACGCCAACGCAGATTCGTTGCTTGTGATTTTGCTAAATCGACCGTAATCGACGAGATCGCTCCGGCTAACGGAGTGCAGCGTAATTTGTATTCGGCAACAAACGACTCCAAGCCAGGGATAAGGCTTGTTTCCAATTGTGTGTTGTAGGGAGACTGCTCACCAATGAAACGTAATTCTGGCATGCGGGAGCCAGTCGGGCGAATCAACCACACGCCACCAATCCTGGGGAGTCGAGATCGATGTAGATCAGAAACGTCGACTTCGGCTATCACGCTTTGAATAAGAATGGCATTGGGTTCAAGTTTGTATCTTCCGACAGGTTCAACCCAGAATTCGTCGCGTTGATCCCAATCAGGAAAAACAAATGGCTTTTCGCCTCGGAAGAAGTTCTGCGAGGTATTTGATTCACGCTCTGGCGCGGACCAAGCGGCTCGACTTCGAATTTCAATCGTTGCCTGTGTTTGAATCGGAGGGGTCAATGTAATATCGTAGTAGCCTGCGTCCGGTGTGGCTTTTCTTTCAACATTAGCCGTACAACGGCGGTCGAGTGATTGGACGGAATCGAGAGTCCAACCGGCAGGTAGCCGCATTCGCAAAATTGAGGTGAGCGACCGTCTGGGATCTATGGAAACCCAGCTTGTGCAATCCAAGCCGTCTCTTTCATTCGTCAATCGAGAAAGCGAGTGAATGACTCCCTTCTTCATGGTTGGATGGGCATCAACTCGAATCTTCGGTGGTCGGCCGTTCCAACGCCACTGCCATTGATGATTTGCGAACTGGCCCCCGGTATCGTGTCGCGTATATTGCGGCGCTTCGGAATAGCGGAGATCACTAACGTCCCAATCAGCGGGGATGGAGAGGGATACGAATCCATCAGAAGTAAAATGCCGTTTCAGATCAAAATACGGTAACGAGTTATTGGATGACGGACTTGGATACGATGCCAAACCACGCAGTTTTAGCTGCACTCGTGATTCTGAATTCAAATACTTCGCGGCAGGATAGATCTCAATTGCTTCATCGGACGCGTTCGCCACCCAACGCACCGTCTCGTCATTCAAAGTAATGGATTCGACATGTAAACCGGATGGCACGCTGAAAATTGCCGATGGAGCATTCCAACTTCGCGGATCGAAACTAAGCGTCTGCAGGACTTCCAGGGTACCGGAGCGGACTTGGTAGTCGATGTGCTCATCGGACACGCGAGCGTCAAACGAACTTGACGGAATCGAGTCGGTTCGGTCGATTTCAAAACGAACGTGTACATTTCCACTCAGCTCTAACAACCACCAATTTTCGCCTTGTGTCGACTGTTTTTCCAAACCAGGCCATTCGCCCTGCAAGACAGACCACGGGTCTGGAATGGCGGTCGCCACGGAACTCGATTCCGCGACTCGCCAGTTTGGCGGTAACTTTAACAGCATCCGATTTGAAATGCAGCTTGGATAGTCGACTTGAAAGCGGATTCGATTCGAATCGAATTGCACCTGTCCTTGCGAGCTCCAAGAAAACCACAAATCGGACTTCCCATGGATTTCTACTTGAAATCGTCCATCCAACGTACTTCGAAACGCATCTGCCGATAGGACTCGATATTCCTTCGAGCTGTACTTTGATAGTACATCGGACGAAGCATCCACGGTTTTAATAGCAAGCGAACAAGGTTCGATCGGGATGAGCGTTTGTTCATCACTAGCGCTGTTGATTCGAAATCGAGACGCAAACGATACCAGCTCGGTTCCAACAATTTCAGCGACGTAGAACGATTCTTCCAGATTGCTAATCGCGTTCTTCTCGGCTGATTGTTCTTTTTCAACTCGCTTGGCCAACAGATTCTGAAGGTCGTTGAGATTTACGGGGACATGATCGGGGCCAATAATGGGGAGATCTTGTTGCGGCACGAAAACGCGGCGCAACTCTAGAGTCTGAGAGGCCCGGTCTTGCGAATAGGTACTCGATCCCAATGCAATGCTAGCTGTCCAGAAAACGCAGGCTATACATCGGAGTTTTCTTGACCAGCATCCGTCGTCAGATCGAACCGCGCACATCAGTCGGTCTCCGAGGATATTGCCGGCGGTACATTTTGCATCGTATGCGTTGTAGAACTGACCAAGGCCGCGTTTGGCTGGTTAGATCTCGACTTCCCTAGCTTGGATTCGTCAGTGGCCGATTGTGAAATCTGACGCGACATCGTCGGTGGGGTTCGACCAGCAAAGATGCTTCGACGGTAGCCACGTTGTCTTAACCCCCACTGCAAAGATTTTATGGCAAATACGACGAACAACGAGGCCAGCGCACACTTCAAAAGAACGACTGTCATATCCGGTGCCCACATCGACAAGACTCCGAGACTAACTGCGACAACGAGCATCAGCCAAGGATTCTGCAATACTCCGATACGTGGCCAAAGGGCTGTCAGCAAGATTGCACCGATAGCGACTGGAAACCAAAGTATGTACCGTGGCACCATGCAAATGCTCTGCGTCCACTGGTCATGCGACGCTTTCAAGTCCGCTACGGATCTGAAAAGGTATTGGTTTGAATACTCGGGCAACGAAACCTGTTGGCTTGCTTGCAACTCATCCTCGAAGACTTTTTGTATATTCAAAAGAGATTGATTCCAACCAAGATTCGTCCAACTCCATCTTCGTTCTGGTAGTAAATTGTGCGAACGGCTAAAGAGACAATCATCGGCGGAGGTAACGACTTGCCAGTCGAAGAGAACAGGTCGATCAAATCCGTCAATTTTAGGAATGGATGGCGAGACGACCGTACGCCAGTTAGCTTGCGATTCGGACCAATGAAAAAATTCAAGGACGGCATCGTTCGTGACAACGGCTCGTGCAACGAGTGGTTTTTTGCCGACTTCGTTTCGGTCAGAGAGTTTTAACCAAACCGCGTTTCCGGATGAATCGGGCTGAAGGACCGCTTGCTTTCCGTTCAGCAGAATCGTTGTATGGTTCTCATTCCAGGTCGGTGGAAGCTGAATGCGGACGGTGGAACGATTCGATTTAAGCCGCATGACGCAACGATCTCGGCGCTCACTCGTGTTCACGACGGTCTGAAGCCAAACTCGCTCTAAATCGATGTTTGACTCACGAGCAGCGCGGAGTTCCATTATTCCAAATGTCACTTCATCTTGAGCTAAGCCTAATTCAATCGGGATTTTCCGATCATCCGAGGTGCAAAGAAGAGGCGTGAGGTCTCGCTGATTAACCTGACACACAATCCCTGGGCCAACCGACAGGAAGACCGATTGTGAGTAAGAAAGCAGACCCGTTGAAAGTCCCAGTTTAGGGAGCGGTATTGTCAACGAACGGGAACGGTCAATGTTACTTGCCGCGTCCGAATGCTTGGTGGTTTGTTGGGTTGTGATAGAAAGTTTAAAACTCTTCGGCCATTCGTTCTGAATAGGCTCAATAGTCGACCAATCGCCATCTTTTTCTGGAAGGACGCGAGCATTCAGTCGTGTCGTTCCACTTAGAATTGCAACCGAGTCCGATAGTATTTCACTGCCGGTCGACTCATCCACTTCAATCCAAGCCGAGGGGACGAGTATGGGGAGACGATCGATTGGACTACCAAGTATGTCGATCGACCATTCCGTTCGAATTTTCCAATGGTCGATCGCCACCTCAATATTCGTATCGGTGGTGAGAGAAAGCGTTTGAGGCGACCGGCTTAATTTGCCGATCCATTTGGGATCTGGTCCAACCGATTGAAATCGATACCCAACGGCCTCTGCGTCGGATGTTTTAATCAGATACTCTCGCAAGTTATTGGGGATTTCAGAGGTTTTAATCAAGCCCGGAGTTTGAACCTCATCGTGCGAGACTTGCCATCCCTCCGTCTCGAACACAACGATCCCATCGCCCCTTTTGGGCTCGGGCTTTTGGCCAAACGGCAATTTGACCTTGGGAAGTTGAAGACTGACTCGTTCGTTTTTTGGAAACGGCTGAACTGCCGTAAAACGTATGACGATTGGGGCACCCGTCGATGAAAAATCATTGATGGGGCCCTCAGCAATCCAATCCGAGTATGACGGAATTTGAATCGTGCGCGAGTCGATCGACTCAACCGGTATCGGCTGGCCTGTCTTGTCATCGACCAATTCACTAAGTCTCCACTCGCCACCGTGGATTTCCAAACCAGCGAGGGCACGATGATCGGAACTAAAAGAGATGACCCCCTCAAGCTCGATTTCGTTTCGAGCAAAGCGGACTCGATAGTCGGGTCTCCAACGGGCTTGTGTCTCTTTCCTCCCAATGAAGCTATTGAGAGTGGCGTTTTGTTTGGCGTACCGAAACTCATAATCCACTTCACCGGGATTGTTCGTTGAAGGCGTTTGGGCTGAAAGCTCAAAATCGGGATTCGGAAGCCAAGTGAATCGCTTGTTGGCTGGTACCGCAACAATCAAACGTGCGTCATGTCGCTGAACCCCATCGACGCGTATCCCCGTAATCGACAATTGTTCGTTGTCTGGATTAGGTACCGTCGAGGTCCAGTCAATGACGACATCTTCGTTGATCGCATTTCCCGTATTGGCGAACTGAAGCTTCAAACTTTCGGGCACTATTGAGTTCTTGCGGTCAGTGCCATTCTTAGTCATTAACTCATTCGTCGTTTCGGATTCGTCGAGTCGTCTCAAGCTCCAATTCGAATTTAGACTACTACTTTTTGCCGGCGACCAAACTGCATTTTGCGGCAATCGTAGGGTGAATTCACGTGAACCATTGCGATCATCCGTCGAGAACTTCAGTCGAGTCGTAATGCGCATGGGTTTATCATCGGCAGGAACATTCAATCGAGAAAGGCTGTCTACCTCGATCGATTGCATACCGACGGAATTGGCACGATTTCGCCAGGTAAGTTTGCCAGCTCCTCGCCCTCGAACAATCGCGCGCGTTTTACCAACGACCTTTTCTTTTTCAAGCACCTCGCCTCGGGCGCCAGCCCACTCGACATCGAGATGGTCGGATGGAATATCGATCCGAATATGAGTCGAGCATTCGGGTAATGCAAAATGAAGGGATGCGTCGGCGAAAGTCTGATCAACTCGAAGTATGGCTTCCATATCAAGTTCGTATTTTTCCGAGCCATCCGGTTCAACAATCCAAATAACCCCTTCCGTCTCGTCCTTGGCTACAACGAGGTTGCGTCGACCGCCCTTCCCGACGGCAGGTTTGGTCCAATTCATTTTTTGGAGTTTAAGTGGAATCTGAATGAGCTTAGTTGTTGGATCGACGATCGACATCGTGAAATGGAGTTTCAAGGAGGCGATGCCATCATCAACCTTGCCTTGGATTTCAACGCCTTCCAGAAACGCCGAGGGAAGGTTTGAAGTTTTCGCGCCAGAACGTTCTCGTACGAAATCTTCGAAATCTTCATACTTCAATTTCGGGACGAAAATGGATCGATCGGAAGAAGATCTGACGCACTTCCGGTTCTTCCTCTTCCTCTTCCGCTTAATCT
>JANOAI010000230.1:0-3212 GCA_031411055.1 Pirellulaceae bacterium | reverse complement strand
TGGAGTCAAAGATCTGGTAGCAACCCTCTACTGCATCTTCCGGTATCGCTTCTTCGCATAGTACACTAAGGGGATGGCGAAACTCTATTTTTACTACTCGGCGATGAACGCGGGCAAGTCAACGATTTTGCTCCAATCGAGTTATAACTATCGCGAACGAGGGATGAATACCCTTCTTCTTACCCCCGAGCTTGATGATCGCTTCCAAAAGGGGACAATCACCTCGCGGATCGGATTAAGCGCCGACGCAAAGATCTTTAATCAGGCAGATGATTTGTTTGCGATCGCAAAGGAAGTTCACCAGCATCAGCCGATTCATTGCGTGTTAGTCGATGAAGCTCAGTTCTTAACTCGCAAGCAAGTCCGGCAATTGAGCAACATTTGCGATGAAATGGATATCCCTGTTTTGAGCTATGGGATCCGAACCGATTTTCTCGGCAACCTCTTCGAAGGAAGCATGGAACTCCTCGCTTGGGCGGATTCGCTCGTGGAGATCAAAACGATTTGCCACTGCGGTCGAAAAGCAACCATGCAGCTTCGTATTGATGGCTCGGGAAAACCGGTCAAACAAGGTTCCCAAGTGCAGATTGGTGGCAATGACCGATACATCTCCGTTTGTCGAATTCACTTCAAATCCGCCCTTGCGACGCCAGGTGCGGACGAACTTCCCCTGGGAAAGTTATTCTAGTTCGACTGTCCCAAATCCTTACGGAAGGCATCATCTCATTGATAACACGAAACTCGAGCGAGTGGTTTTCTTGAGGTTTCGATAGTCACACCACTCGCTTGCGCTTCGTGTTAAAGGATTTGGGACAGTCGAACTAGTGCTTCGTCACAACTAACTTTTACCGTGTGACGGACGTCCAATCCGTCGACAAACATTGGCACCGCCGGACTGAAAGTCCATCGTACTGGGTCAGCTCAAACCTCATTTTAAGGTGGAAGTAGCACTCGATGCGCCGAGCCGTCGCTTCAATAAAAAAAGAGGAGCTGCATAACAGCTCCTCTTATTTTTGAGGATTTAGAACCGGCTTCCCATTCGGAATCGAATTCTAACAGTTTGCTTTGACTATCTATCTTTACCAGGTGTATTCGGCACCGGCAGTGAAACCGGTGTAAAGTACTTCACCGTCATTGTTTACTCGGACGGTTCGAGATGAGTTGACCAAGGTCGAGCCTGGTGGAACGCTGTTGAAGTTCTCGGCCGCCAACGCCACGTTGTCAACATAAATAAGTTGGTACGAACCGCGAAGCGTCCAAGCGTAGGTCAACCGATAAACCGCCTGCGCAGAAGCTTGCACAAGGTAGGCTGTTTTTCCATCGGTCGCGTGCTCACGGACTGAGAGGACAGGACCGAAAGGAAGCGAGTTCGCGGTTATATTCGTATCTTGCGTCGAGTGGTTGCCGAAGATGCCAGCCTTGAGTTCACTCCCCAGTTTAACGCCGGGGATGAGATTCAACCACAAATCGCCGCCAACTTGAAAACCGGCGAGCTGATTTCGGGCTTTCGTCGAATAGTCGAAGAATCGTAATTCGTTTGCATTCACGGTGTTGTTGTTCTGACCAACGGCGTGGAAGCCAAGCGTTTCGCTGAGATGGAAGTATCGAATGCCAGCTAGCCAAGAGCCTTGGAGGAAACCGGACGGTTCCGCCCATCGGCGGCGAAGATTGAACTCACCATTGTTCAACGTTGACTTGTAGTTGATGGAATGGCGAACCGACCGATCCGGATCGTCGAATCCATCAAAAGGATCGACGCCAAAGTCGCTGAAGAATGAGTAGAGATTGCCGTCGGTCGGAGTGATCACGGTCGCATCGGCGGCCGCACTTTGCTCCCAATCATTCAAGCCAAAGTAGACGGCTTCCAGGTTGGATCCCGGTCCCACTTGGATGTTGCCTTGAAGGCCAAGACCCGGTCGATACTGATCGAGATCCACGTCATCGCTTCTCAAGACAAAATTCCCCGAATTGCGACCAAGTGACGAGAAGTTGAAATTACCCGCTCCTTTATCTCGACGGAGGTAAACAACTTCGCCTGAAAGGTCAAACCATCGTTGTGCGGCAACGCCACCTTCACCGTACGGGGTAATTGCCATGAGGCCCAAGCCGGCAAAACGCGAACAGACGCTCCCGAATAGCTGAGAAAGAGAGCGACCGTCGCCGAAGGTGCCGCCGTTGCAACCGAGCGGACCGCAGCCATTTCGATGCCCGCCACCTTGGGAGTAGCCGCATCCTTGACCGAAGCGATTACCGAGTCCCGGATTCATGCAGGGGCCTGTGCCACCGCACGATTCTCCGCCGCAGCAACACATTCCGGGGGCGCCGCTATCGCAACCTCCGCCATCGCAACTACCATCGGTACATCCCATATCTGCGGAGCAGAATGACATGCCAGCGGTTGGATTGGCCGGAATCATTCCGGATCCCATCGGCATTTCCATGGGTATGGGGTAGCCCATTTCCTGGCCCGCTGCAAACGGCAAGGCAAGGAAAAGTGCAGATCCCAGGCTTAAAACTAGGGTCCAAGGGTTCATTAGCTTCATGAATGGTTCTCCAGTATCACACTGGTTGCGGACACGAAGACAGAATCTATTTTCCGTCATAATCGGTTTTATCGGCACGACCGGTAGCGAAGTTCGGTAAAAGAAGCCGAATTATCGATACAGTCGGTAAACATTGACTTTTGAAACGTATAACCTCGAGCACCTATGTCAAAATCGATTGAAAGCATTCTCATTGTCGGTGCGGGGTGGATCGGGCGGCAGATCGCCGCGCAATGCGCGGTGCACGGATTGTCGGTAACTATTTTAGATAAACAGGCCGAAGTCGGGCTGGATGCCGTGCGCTGGGCAATCAATCATGCATCAAAACGCTCCCAAGATGGGATATGGGGAAAAAACGCTGCCGAGCTCTGCCAAGAAAATATTCGTGCCGCAGAGACTCTTGACCAAGTCTCAAAAAAAATCGATTTGGCCTTCGAGTGTGTGACCGAGCAGTCTTCTGCAAAGCGCCGAGCCCTGGGCGACCTTTCGGCAAAGTTTGAACTGCCAACCATCATCGCCTCAAACAGCTCCTACTTCACACCAAGTATGCTGTCTAAATACGTCTCCCAGCCCGAGCGATTCTGTCATTTTCATTTTCATGCCCCCATTTGGTTAGCTACCGTGGTCGATATCGTCCCTGGACCGGAAGCGTCCCCCGATATACTTGAG
>JANOAI010000229.1:0-71350 GCA_031411055.1 Pirellulaceae bacterium | reverse complement strand
CTCGCCTCGGTTCAGCTCTCACCCTTGCCCCGACCTGATGAAAATGTTGAATACTAGACAACAAAAGGGTTTTGAAGGTTTGCAAAGTAACACGAGTATTTCCTCCCTCGCCCCCGGCTCTGCGGGGGAGAGGGCAGGGGTGAGGGGGCAGAGTTTCCGTGCAGTTCGGCCCCTCACCCCTCGCCCCCTCTCCCCGAAGACGGGGCAAGGGGGAGAATGGTTTCTCGTATGCAATCTTTAAACAGCTACGCATCGATTTCATCAGGCGATCCCCGACCCCTCTCCCATAAGAATGGGCGAGGGGAGGAGATACTTTCGGGTAGATTTGCGATTGAGTAAACAAGATTTTCATTTGTCGGCTCCCGACCCGTTCGCATACGAATTAGCGGAGGGAGGAGATCTATTCGTGTTGCAAAAAGGCTACCATTTTAAACCAAACTTCTCGCCGCCAGAGTTAGGTGTCGCGGCTCCTCCTTTGAGCGGCCCTTGATGCTTGCTGATGACTGGCTTGCGCGGTGGTTCATCCACCTCGTTTGCCTGCGACGATTCTTTCTTGACAGCCGATTCGGGTTTAGCTTGGGTAGCTTTCAGCGACAAGCCGATGCGTTGGCTTTCTTGGTCGACCGAAAGAATCTTCACTTCAACTTCTTGTCCCTCTTTCACGACAGAACCGACACTGGCGGCCCGACCATGAGAAAGTTCCGAAATATGGATCAGTCCTTCAATGCCGGTCGCCAATTTGACGAATGCACCAAAGTTGGCCAATCGAGAGACCGTTCCGTTCACGACAGCTCCAACAGGGAACCTGGTTTCAATATTTGTCCAGGGATGCTCTTGGAGGCTGCGATACGATAAGCCAATCTTTCCTGTATCGGGGTCGATTTTCTCAACCCGGACCTGAATTTTATCGCCTTCTTTAACAACTTCGCTGGGGTGCTTGACGCGTTCGTAGGAGAGTTGGCTGATATGAATGAGACCTTCCAAACCACCGATATCGACGAAGGCACCGAAGTCCATAAGCTTGGTAACGGTCCCTTCGGTTGTTTGACCGATTTCAAGATTCGCCAAACGCTCTGCCCGCTTCTCACGCCGTTCGCGTTCGAGGACGGACCGATGCGAAAGAACGAGATTACCGCGTTGCGGATTGGCTTCCATCACCACACATAAGAGGCGTTGACCGATATAACCCGAAACATCCTCAACACGAAACTCGGAGATCTGTCGCATCGGAATAAAGCCACGAATCGATCCGACTTTGCATTCAAGTCCGCCCGTGTTGCTGCTTTCGATGGTCGCTTCAACAATAATGCCTTCTTGGACGTCGCCCCAGTCCTCAACGTTATTCGCCTCGCCAGGGATGGCTAATTCGTAGAGTCCGTCTTCATTGTTAAAACTACGAACCAAACAATCGACGAGTTGATCGACCTGCGGCATGTCCGTGAACTGAAGCAGCGGAATGACTCCTTCATCGGGGCCACCCAATGAAACGAAAACGCTGTCTTGATGAATTTTGATGATGCGACAACGATGACGCGAACCATCTTCGATCGCGCGACCGACGGCTAAATCTGGGCTGCCAATCATCAGCCCATTGAGGTCAGCATCGATCATCGCCGCATCCAGTTCGCTTTCGAGTTCGTCCGAGCGTTGACGAAGATTGGGGACCAAGACCTTCGCAGCGATAAAGGACGATGAAGCGGTATAACTGTCATCCCCGTCATCACGACCGCGTCCGCCTTTGCGAAATTTTTCACGTCGCTTACCGCCGCCTTGATTTTCGTCGACGTTTCCTTCCGCCGCAGGAGCATTGGTGTCCGTGCTCGCGCTTTCCGAGGCGACAGGCAATGATTCGTCTTTGTTCGTTGCAGACGAATCGGAAGACGTGGACGTCCCTGTTTCGGAAGCAGGTGGCCGCGGCCGCCTGGAACGCTGCTCGGCATCTTTCGCTGCTTGAGCTTCTCGCATACGACGAATCTGCTCAAGATTGAGCGGGCCGCCGCTGGCCACGCGATCTAGCGCGGTCGACGTGGCACTGGTATCTGACGTGGCAGCTTGGACTTCGAGCCCTGGTTCCGATGTATTCATTTAACGCTATGGACTAATGCTAAAGACAGGAAACAAGCTGCGTTGACGCAACTCTTAGATTTCCCAGTAGTTTAGCATCGCCCCCTACCAAACCGGTAGGGGTTTTCGGTCAACAGAAACGGAGATTAATACGCATATTGATAGCCGAAGAGTGCATTCAACCCTGCACCATCCACCCCGCTTCCCAGGACGCGATAGTATTTGTCAGTCATGTTTTCGAGGCCAAGCGTCATCTGGTGACGTTGACCAGCACCAAAACTCTTCCCCATTCTGGCATTTAATGTGGCGTAACCCGGGGTGCCGCCCCGAATAAATCGTACATCGGTGACCTTTGCGTTATGGTACCGATCTGCCCTTTGAACCATCCAGGTGTAAACATCGAAAAAGGAATGACGTGTCGGCTGGTTGAATCGCATCCCGACAATGCAAATTCTGCCCCACGCACGACCTCGATGCGTTCGAGTGGTCATCAGGTCCTCGACGAAGCCGCTATCAACGCGGTAAAACACTGGAAAGGGAAACCGGCTCGACGATTCGGGTTGAACACGATTTCGGAAGCGATCTTACCGATTCGCTTCCGACTTTGATCAAAATCCGACTTCGCGAGTGAGCAAACTAGCTTCCACACAAAGTCCCGGTCCAAAGGCAAGCATGACGATGGCTCGATGGTCGTTGGAACGGCGAAGAATTTTTTCAAGAATGAAGAGGACCGTTGGTGACGACATGTTACCGCAGCTCGAAAGTACCTCCAGCGATTCCGTTAAGGCTTGATCATTTAGCCCAAGCGCTTTGCCCGCGCTTTGAACAATTCGCGGCCCACCAGGATGAATCGCCCAACTGTCGATGTCACTTATCGACAAGCCCTCATGCTCGAGCCAATTTTGAACTACATCCAACAAGCATCCCTCAATGATACTAGGAACTTGAGGATCGAGTGTCATTTCAAAGCCGTAGTTCCCAATCGTCCAACTCATCTTGGCATTTGACTCAGGAATCCAATGCGAACAATGAGAACGTATCGTCCATTCGTTTTGGTTGTCCACCCCTACCTCAACGTCTGCAGTTTCACGGCTTCGAGATGAAGTTGAATCGTTGGTTGCCAAGATGACACACGCAGCTCCGTCCGCAAAGAGTGCATTTGCGACCAATTGCTGTGGGTTGTCGGTATACTGCTGATGTAAACTACAGAGTTCCACTGCTCCGACCATCACGATGGCGCTCGGATCCGCTTCGGCAATCGATCGGGCGACGTTGAGACCATTCAGGGCAGCGTGACAGCCCATAAAACCGATATGGGTGCGTTGGACCGTGGATGATAAGCCACATCGGCGAATCATCTCGAAGTCAACACCAGGTGAAAAAAAACCGGTGCATGATATCGTCACCAAATGCGTGATTTCAAAGGGGTCGATGCCGGAGCCTTGCAGGGCTTTTTCGCATGCTCCATACAGCAAATCCCCAGCGTGCGCAGAATATGCCAGCATCCGTTCCTGAGTCGTAGGACTGCGTTGGGTAATTTCTCCCGAACTTCGGTAGAACGACTGCCGTTCGCAGGGGTCGCCCTCCTCGTGTTTAAGCAAAACACTTCCCCGTCGTTGTACTCCGGACTTTCGATAGAGGGCTGGCAGAGCTTGATTCCATCGCTCGCTCAATCCGAGTTCCTGCGCAATCAAACACGCATCCTCCTGGCGAATCGAAAATGGGGGGGAATTGGTCGCAAGGCCGACGACGCGTGCCTTCGACGAGCGAAGGGCAGACTCGACAGTCCCCTCAGGGTTTTGCTGAAGACTCATGATGTTGCCTTGTGAATCAAATAAGCCCGAAATGGGGGAATCTTATCGCAGGCTCGGAGAATCCAAGCGGCGAGTCGAGGCCGATGTAACTGGCGAGCCATCCAGCGACATTGTTTCTGTTTACGAAAATGTTCCTTACGAACCCATGTCGACCATTCGTCGACAAAACCGTGCGACCAACCTTCGACGACCGCTTTCTCAATAAATGGCATGGCCGCCTCGGCACTCGCCATTGCCCAGGACATCCCTTCCCCGGTAAAGGGTTCGACATAGCCAATCGAATCGCCAATCAGCAACAGTCGATGGTCGGCAACTCTATCCGACGAACGAGTAAGTTGTGGTGTCGACCTCCACGATATCTCCACAGGAAGTTCGATACGAGAGCCCATCGTTTTAGAGAAGAGCTTTTCCACGACGCTCGCTATGGAATTTTTATTGCAAATCGATTTAGGGTCGATCGCGGCCGCCAAATCGATGTGGCCACCGTCCGTGTGCGACAGTCCAACATAGCCGCCGTTGGCGACACACATCCGAAGAGTACCGTGTGCTAAATCATATTGAATGTCGTTCGGATCTAGAAACGCTTGGACTCCAACCCGCGAATCGACTTCGATTTTTGATTGAAAATGAGAATCATCACGAAGGGAAGATCGAGTTAAACCATCCGCTACGATGACGATCCTCGAATGGATTAGAGTACTTTCGGTCCCCCTTCGAAGGACGACTTGTCGTTGCGTGGGATTGGCATGCCTCGATTCATCGAAGACAACTTTGGCTTGTGTTTCAGAAAACAACGTTGCGCCAGCACGAACGGCATGCTTTATAAGAATCTGATCCAGCGTTGAACGGCGAATGCTGAGCAAAGTTGGAATCGACCAACAGCCAACCGTTTTGAGAATTCTTAGATCTAATCGATTGAGCTTGACAGCACCTGCAGCGAGCAAGTCATCCATCACGCCCAGCCGCTCCAAAGAGGCTTGAGCTCGTTGATTGAGACAGCCGCCACAAACTTTTTCGCGAGGAAATGCTTTGGATTCGACCAAGGCTGTTTTCAAACCTCGTTTGGCCGAAAGCAAAGCAGCGGTCGCACCTGCGACTCCCGCCCCAATCACGACCACGTCCCAACATTCCTGATCCGTGTGCTCTAAAGACTCGTCGGGCATCTTGGCATGAGCGAACAGGGCTCCGACGGGTTGTTCGGGACGCTGCTGAGCCAGGGCTGGATTCGTTTGCACGACCAGAACAGGATCTCGCTTTATCTCGGGAGTCAATGCAATCCGCCCGGCTGTCATCATCCATCTTTCTGGCCAATGTTTCTCGAACGCAACACCACAAAGTCCTGCCTTGGATGCAATGGCTCTAGCCTCTTCCACCGTGAATGCGGCGAGAACCGATTGCGGTCCATCGAAATGTACGACCGGGGAACGTGACAGAAGTTGCACACCAATCTTGGCAAGCCACCAGCCAAGTCGACTGCGATCAAGGTCGTCAACAATGATTGCATAGCGAGCAAGCTCATGCATCTTCTTCAGAACCTGGATCGCTTGTTGCTCGTCAAAATGGTGCAGAAAGAGTGAACAGTAGACAAAGTCAAATGTTCGCTTCGATTCGTCAAAGGCGTTTGTCTTTTTGAAGAGCAAGGTCGTATTAGGATTTCGCCTCTGTAAAACATTCAGGGCCTGTGGATGGCCGTGAAGTTCGTTGGCATAGTCAATGGCCGTCGAACTCATGTCCCAACCTTCCAAAAGCCAAGCTTTCTCTTTAGGAAGACGTTTTGCGACGCCATACGCCACATCGCCACTTGCGCAACCTAAATCGAGAACGCTCGACGATTCCAATCGCATCGACTGTGCAATGCTCTCAATCTTCTTCGCGATTTTGGATGCGGTACCGCTGATCCGATTGACACGACGTAACCCATCGAGCGCACGACGGTGCTCAACGCGATCCAATTGAGGATCGTCCATCCGTTCAGGTACAAGCTGACGTGCTTTCACGGGACATTGACTGACGTTTTACGTACGGCTCGAACAACAACCAAGCCAAAAGGAGAGAGGAGCAGCGCTGGCAGAACGAGGAGGTCTCCCACGATCGCGAGACCCAGCATCACAATCATAAGCTTTGCGAACTGTTGTGTCGGCATAAAACCGGCGAATAAAAAAGGAGTCATCGAAAGTCCGCTGACAAGAGTCGTATGGAGCATGGCCGCAGAACAGGCTCGAAAAGTCTCGGTGGTTGCATCCAACGTCGACATCCGCTCTCGGAGCCTGTCTACATACCAGTGAAGAAAGTGGAGGGTATCGTCGACGGCAATGCCTAATGCAATGCTAGCGGTGAGGATTCCCGCGATGTCAAGGGAATATCCGAACCAACCCATTATTCCGAAGGCCATCGCTACCGGTAGCACATTCGGAACCATTGCGAGCAATCCGCCGAGCAAACTCCGTGTAGTCCACATCATGATGGGGGTAATGAGGAGAAATGCCGTCAGGAAGCTACTCCCTAAATCATTGAGAATGGTCACCTGGGTTTGGTGCATCAAAGGAGTCAGCCCCGTCAGGTGAAATGAGAGCTTCTTTTCACGCAAGGCTCCTTCCAGTTCTTGATGGCAGGCATTTTCGACAATCGAACCCAGCTGACCAAAATCCTGACTACTGGTAGACGAGACCTTGGCCATTAGTCTCCATACCTGACCATGATCCGTTTCCGCGATCCAATTCTGATCGCGAAATGTTTGCATATTCTCGTCGATGGCCTTTCGAACAGCACTTCGTTTCGCGACGGCAGCAACCGAGGATTTTTCGGACCAATTTGGCATAAACGCTACCGGCGATAAAACGCCCCCTACTTCCGGCAGCTCGACTAGCGTCTTGGAAATGTTGGCAAGATATTGGAGCCGATCAAAGTTCGCGAGAGACGAATCGGTTGGAAAATTGAGCAAGACCTCAATCGACGCGATCGGGCCAATGTGTTCTTCGATCCATAGCATGTCCTGATTTACTTTGCTTCGAATCGGAAACATGTCGGTGAATTTGGTCGAAGCTCGGAGCTTGCTCAAACCCAATAAACTAACAAACAAGAGTGCGACGGCGACAAGTGAAATCGTCGATGCGTTGCGCTCAATCCAATGTATGTATTTCAGAAGCCAGCCTTCTAAAGCACGTCGACCAATTTCTGGCTTAGGACACTGAGGCGATTCGTTTTTCGTTCGCCAATCAAGCCAATCGATTACGGTCGGAAACATGAGAAGCAATGCAACTGTCGCCAACAAGAGTGCGATCCCAGAAAAGACCCCAAACTCTCGCACCGGAGCAAGTTGGCTGGTCCATAATGACCCCATCCCAAAGACGGTTGTTATGCTCGATAACGCACAAGGACGCCAACCAATGCTAATCGCTTGGGCCGATGCACTTGGAGAATCTATCGCGCACATGTCGCGATAGTAGTTTATCAAATGGATCGCCCCCGAAAGCGTCAGCATGAATACCAAGGTGGGCAAAACAATCATGACTGCGCTGAACTGTTTTCCCGAGTAGTAAACCAAAGCCACTGCGAGCAACTGCCCTAAACCAGCGAGAATCAAGACGGCGATTGCAAAACGTAAACGCCGCAAACAGAACCAAGCGACCAAGAGCCCAAGAATGCTTGACGGCGGAACAAGGTTCACGAGGCTCGCTTCGGATGCGGCATCGACCGAGTAAGTTTCAAAGACCGAACCGGCTAATCGCAAACGATCTCGTCCCAAATTCTCAATCTGGTCGGCGGACTTGAAAATCTCCTCGATCGTTTTCGCTTGATTTCGAATTCCACGCTCCGTCACGCGTACTAAAACCGCCGCCGTTCCATCGTCGCCAATAATGAATCCTCTCAGTCTCGCGTTGGCTTCGTTTTGGCTGAGACGTAACGGCGGTTCCATGAGACGACCGAGCACGAGATCCGTCGATTCGATCGACGCGATCAACGAATCAGCCTGTCCGGTTCGTTCATTCAATCGCTCTCGAAGCGCGATAAGTCGCAAATCGCGCACGGAACAATCATCCCATGAGATAAGCAACACCTGATCGTTGCCGAAGGCCTTTAGAAAATCGTCGTATTGCTGACGTTCAATTCGCCCTTTGGGCAACCATTCATGCAAGCCCGCGGAGCCAACGGGCAACCGAACCAGCGCTAGTATTCCAAATGGAATCAGACTGGCAATCAAGAGCGTAGAAAAAAAGGAAATGCGCTGAAATCGAATCAATGGGCCGACTTGGCAAGATGAGTAAGGTTAGTGAAATTGTCCAGCTACTTTGAATGTGTAAACACGTTCTCAGCGCCTGGTATTGAGCATGATACATGATAGCCTCTCAGTCGACGTGCCGGGCATCAAGTAGACTGCGACGGGATATCCGACACAATTGACGCCAGCCTTCATCGATGGGAACATGCAAACGTGATACTGCCGATTGTGTTTAGATTCCAGAGAATCGTTCCACAAATACGCCGTTCAAACTCGAAAACTTTTTTTATACAGAACAAACCCATGCTCATTCTGAGAGAATTACAGGGCTTGCCACTATGATCGGCTGTCCCAACATCGAAAAATCGGTCATTCGAAATCATTACGACGTAGTAACGCCGTTTTATCGTTTGTTCTGGGGTCCCCACATTCACCATGGATATTGGGACGCGCATGAGTCCTCCGCCAACGCTCAAGAAAAACTTATTGCCCAGCTTGCGCGACGGGCTGAAATTCCACGCCATTCCAAGATTTACGATATTGGTTGTGGTATGGGTGGATCGAGTCGGTGGCTGGCGAAGAATTTGGCTTGCGAAGTGACCGGAGTCACGCTTAGTCCAGTCCAACGCTGGTGGGCAGAGAAAGCCACACGCCTGAGCCGCGTCCAACCCGTCCCCCAATTTCTTTGCGCCGACGCGGAGGAGGTCGAATTCCCGCTCGCGCAATCCGACATTGTTTGGAGTATTGAATGTACCGAGCACCTTTTTGATAAGCCGGCTTTTTTTCGAAAGTCTGCGACCTGGCTAAAACCGGGGGGTAAATTTGCATTGTGCGCCTGGTTAGCTGGTAACGAACCACTTAGCCTGGAGAAACAAGCATTGGCCCAAAGCGTTTGCAAAGGGATGTTCTGTCCGTCGCTCGGAAGTCAACACGACTACATCGAATGGTTTCAGGGGGCAGGGTTGGAGGTAACCGTTAGTGAAATCTGGACCGACCGAGTCAAACAAACTTGGGAGATTTGCAAGCGGCGAGTCGAACGCACCGGGGCTCGTCAGCTTGCCAAGTTGTTAGGAAAAAACCATCTACTTTTCCTCGATCACTTCGACGCGATTCTCAACGCATACAACTCCGGGGCGATGGAGTATGGCGTGTTCGTCGCCGAAAAAATCGAGGCTTGATGGCGCTCCGATGGCTTTCGCCCAATGCCATCTACTTTCACCCTCCCGCGAAGAGCGGAAGGGTCGATGGCGAGGTACGAGCCAGCGGGGAGGGTGAGATTTCGAATGTTTCGTCACCATATTCCCTCCCCTCGTCGTCGTTCCTCCTCCTCGACCCTCCCAAAAGGGAGGGTGAAGTCAGGAACGTATATAGCCATATTGTCTCGTTACGCACGCTACCGACGCGGAGCGACGGGCGACACTGAAAAACTCACAACCTCGGAGCGAAAGTCGACTATCGATTATTGAATCGTTTAGAAACCGAGCCGATCCAATTTTTGACAACAATCAAAGAAAAATGCGGCACGCGTTTTGAGCGTGCCGCATTGATTTACGTCGTAAAGTTTGTTCCGGATGAATCTGGCTAAATATTCAAGAAGCCCATCGGGTTTCCAGAACTATTGGAGGCGTAGAACTTCCGAATATTCGGCAACACCGCGTCAAGGTAACTTCCGTTGGCGATTCCCATCCAGCGACAGAACTCGGCATGATAGGCGTCGGTTGATGTCGTTGGAATGTAAGTTCCACGGGTCGAGGTATCAAGAATACTGTTGGATCCCATCAAGATATCCGGATAGGTTCCCCAGATGCGCGGACCGCCAGTGGAATTGATGGCTCCACCCATCACGATCATATTGCTTCCCCAAGCATGGTCCGTTCCGATACCGTTCGAAGAAATCGTTCGACCGAAATCCGAGATCGTAAAGGTACAGACATCGTTGAGAATCCCTTCTGCTGCTAAGAAATCGTGGAACGATTTGATACCGCGGTCAATGCCTGGAATCATCGAATTTTGGTTCTGCAGAAGGTTGGCATGGTGATCCCAACCACCAACTTGAACCATGAAGATCTGGCGATTTTGACCAAGCAAGGAACGTTGCTTAATCGTGCGAGCGACAGCCGCCAATTGAGCACCTAAACCGTTGTTATCGAATGGCAAGACAGGCCCGCCGCCGTTTGGCAACTGCGTTGGCAACGTCGCCGCGGTATATGCAACATTGAAGCTCTCGCCTGCATCACGAGCGTTCGTACGAGCTACGTTGATCGATTTCTCGAGAAGGTCTGCATACTGATGATTCACGAAATCATTTTGTATGTCAGACGCATCCTTGTCGTAAGTCGGAAGGCCGTTGTACTCCGTCGTGCCAGCTTTTGCATAACCGTCGAGGAGGACTGCTCCACCCAGGGCGGTTGCGGACGTCGGAGCGGAAATAGCATATGGAACGCTTGCATTACCCGTCTGCCAAATATTGCGTCCTAACGTCGAAACCGCTGAATAAACCGACGTATAAACGTTGAGGTTGTTCTGAGCGCTTGGATCCGTTAGCAAGTCAGACATTCTCCCGCCCCAGCCCTTGGCTTGGTTTCGCGAAAGAGGGACACCGGTCTGCCAGTGACGCTGAAGGTCAGAGTGGCTGAACAAACCAATCGGCTTCTTCTTCGCGGCTTGCCCGTACTCCGTCTTGTTCGCAATAGGATCTGCTAGAGCGCCTACATTCGCGACCAACGTTGCCTTGCCGGCATTGTACAAATTCTTCAAGTGCGTAAACCGTGGATGAAGGCCATACTTCTTTCCGGTGTTCGCATCGTTGATTTGTTGAAGATAGCCGTAGGTCGCGCCGGCAGCCTGACCTGCAGTGTCCCAACCGTTGCCTGGATTCCCAGGATTCGATGGGTCTTCTCGCTTCAACGACATATTCGATCGTGACGCCGCATAGTTCGCGTACGCTGTATCACCGGTCGTATCCCCGAAAGGAGTCAAAACTTGATAGCCGTCGATTGCACCGTTGAGGAAAATACAAACGAGGGCTTTGTAACCCGAGGTAGGCAACGGAGCTGCTGCCAAGGCTGAGCTTGTCAGGCGGAGATTGAGCATGGTCGACAAAAAGGTTGTCGAACCCATCGCACCGCAGGTTCCGTATTGGAGTAACTGGCGGCGCGAGCGTGACATTTTGGAATCATCGCTTGAATTGCGTCGAAGCATGGGTAGTAATCCTTGTGAATTCAGTTTGTTTTGTTGTGGAATGTCAATTGCTTTAGTGCGCGTTTACCCGATTGAGGCGTCTTAATACTGAGTCAATCGGATAAAAGGTAAGACTTCGTTGGCGAGAGCAAGCGAGACGCTTGCTCTCAAACTAAGAAAGTAGGAAGTTTATTTGCTCACTAAGAAGCTTGGCGAATTGAGAACGGAAATTAATGCCGATCGAGCCATGGTTAGGGCCTCGGTATTGTCAACCGATGTTCCAAACGAGGCTCGACGATTGGCTAGTACCTGCATCAGCTTATTTCGATAGCTGTCGTTCATGGTACCTTGGCAGAGAAGCAAATCGATGTTTTCAATCAGGGCAGTTGGACCCGTTGGACTGTTCGGCATCGTAAGCGCGATATTCGCTTGCGTTGCGAGCGAGGCAAACGGAGCCGAAGCATCCAAAACGACTCGGCATCGGGTCGAATTCAACATCGTTGTTATGTCGTTAGCGGTGTTGGTACTAGTCGCATTTTTAACCGAGGGATCCGTAGGAAGAACAGGTGGGACCGCAAGAGGATCGCCAGGTGTGCCAGCCAGGAAACTGCCAACGTTCATTTGTTGTTGTGTGATACCCGAGAGAACCAAAGTTCGGAACAAATTCACGGTGCGATTCGCACTAATGGCGTTGAGAATTTGGACTTCCGGGGTAACTACCTCGCCGAGCGGAATTCGGCTGGAAGGATTGAAGTTGGCGATGTCGCCGGACGGTTGATAGTCAGCCAAATAGAAGTTGAACACACTCGGAGTGAGATAAGGGCTTTGCTCTAGCTCGTTAAAGCGAGACTGCAACCGGAAGTCATTCGAAAGGGGGTTAGCGGAGTCGTAAGTCGTTACGACGCCCGTTGGCGGAACGGCTGTGTTCAGTGACGTCGTCCCTTTTTCGTAATACGCAACCCCTTTGAGACCGCGTATTGCTCGTGTGTAGTTGATAATTGGTTCTTGCACACGTGTATCTTCCGTTCCCATTGTTGTAACGAGGATACGATTCGGATTGCGAAGATATTGGGTTCGCACAGGCTGCCAAGCTTCAGGATCGAGCAGAATCGCTCGGACGACGGCTTTCAGATCACCACGGACATTATTACCGTTGTTATTGAACGCAGATACGACTCGCGTCATATAGGACCGCGATGGATTCGACTTGACCAAGCGTTGAATCAGTCGGTTACAGATGAATGGAGCACAACTTTGGTGCTGAAAAAGACTGTCGAGTGCGGCCGTGACATCGGCGTCGCAATTAGCGCGATTGACCGTCGTTATCGCCAACAAGTTGCGTCCAAGAAGTGTTTTGGCGCCGACATCATGTTGCGAAGAAGCCATGGTCATCGGAGTCAAGTAGCGTACGCCGGTCTGAAAGCCGCCTGTGTTGCCAGACGTATTGTACGCACCGCCGGTGCCGTTGTATCCGAGACCCGTGAAAACCTTCGCATACTCGCGAATCGTATTTTGATCGTAGGTCGGTACTGGCTCGTTATTCCCATCGAGAACCTGGGTCCCGTCCGGGTTCAACACGGCTAGACCAATCGAGAACAGCTGCATAACTTCGCGTGCATAGTTTTCGTCAGGATATTGATTGGCGGCGACGTTGGCTTTTGCATTTCCACGGCTGCTGAGCCAATCGCCCATAATTCCGTGATACGTTACTTTTTGCAGAATATCTCGATACGATCCAAAGGCGTTGTCAACGAAGATGTCGTAAAAATCGATTTGTCCAAGGTAGCGAGACTTCGTCGCCACCGCACCGTTGGGGCCGATTCCACCAGCGGTTTCCATCGAGTCCGTTGTGAAATTGTCAAAGCCGCCGCTGCCAACAGCGATGATTTGCGAAAGGGCCCAGGCAGTCCGTTGACGAAGTTGGTCTGGACCTTGGATCGTATTATTGAACCAAGCATTCATTCGATAATTGGTTCTATTCGGAACATGAGCAGTCGTCAGCGGTGTGATCGCGGCGCCTGACGAATTGACGGCTGTGCACAAAGCGAGGTCTTGAGCGATGTAAGCTTCGGCGGTTGGCAAATGCAATGATTTCGAGAGGGTCGTAGCGGTTTGCTGATCAATCCACTCGGACGCAGCAGCCATCGTCCCGATCTCGCGCATTCGCGTCGCAAGTGCGTCAATGGCCGCTTGCGTTGGACCGAACGTTGCATGCGTTAAAAATTGTGCGGCTTGAAGTTTCGAGGTCAGAACCAGAAGTTCGTCACGTGTAGCGACCGAAAAAGTTCCGGCCTCCGTTGATTTCGAATACCCAATTAGGCCCCCAAAAATCAGCAACCAAAGAGCGAAAAATTTTCTCTTAGGCATCGAAACCTCCTGAAGAATTGAAAAGTATGAAGTACTAAATTGAACTAGTTTCTAAGACATCGCGTACGAGATAAGCGGTTCGTTCCGCACCGTGTCCTCACGAATTGTGAAATTTGCCAGAAATGCGCAATATACGCGAGACAAACCTTACGGCGCAGCTAAAGAGCTTATCGGTTACATTAATGTCTAGAGGCGAGTCATTCAATGCCTGCAATCATAATGTTTCGCTGAATTCGAAGAAATTGCGGTTTTCCTAACTTTCCGGTCGGTGGGAGTTATGGGCGAAACCCTAAAAGGGAAGGAGTGGCTCCCAAAGAGAAGGATTCGGCTAAAGGCGAAGCTCAATTCGACCGAATGGCTCGATCTCGGGACAACGAAGAAGGGCGGAGACCCCTCATGTTCGGTACCGATGTGGGGACGCCTTTAAAGTTCGGTACGGAGGCAATGCTGGTTGGCCATCGAAATTCCGCTGACAATGGCTCCCACAATGCCGACGAAGCCTTGATCGGTGCCGCACAGGAATAGATTTTTCAGGTGCGTTGTTCCGTCGAGGCGTTTCTTCGGGGCGCCGTAAACGGCTCCGTTGTCGTGCGAAGTAAAACGACGAATCGTCTTCGGAGTAAAGACATCGGTATCGATAACGTGGCGACGAAAGTCGGGAACAAACCGGACGGCCGCTGCTACTCCGGCGTCGTACCATTTTAGTTTGGCCCGGGCGTACTGCTTTTCGTCGAGCGACTGCCAACGGTCAAAATGTGCGATCGACGTCTGTCGAATAAAGCCCGCTTCAAGCTCTCCCTCATCCGCGCCATACAAATAGTTGTTGGGTGAACAGAGAACTCCGGTTCGAATATCGCAAAGATCGAATTCGGGTGGCGTCCAGTGAAACGTCGGCGAGTCATTAAAGAAGACGATCGTTTTATCAAAACCAATTTTTGCCGGTTGGCAATCAAGAACCGATATGGTTTCGATGAAAGTGAGTTGCCCTGCCCGTTCGGTCTCGACAATCGATTGATCACTGCACATCCGCAGTGTTTCCACCACGCCAGCACTCGATAGGATGCGTTTGGCAGTCAACTGACGCCCATTTTCAAGTGTGACCCCAATTGCTTGAGTCCCTTCCACTTCGATTCGCTCAACGCCACTTCGGAGCAAAAGCTGGCCACCTACTTCTCGGAATCGCCGAACGAGGTTTTTCAGTATCAAGCGCACGCCACGAAATGGCCTGGCGAAACCCTCGAGAAAAATACTGCGGAACATGATACAGAATTGTCCCCAGTCCATATCATGTTCGCGAGCATTGCCGTACCACATCAGCGGGCAGAGCAACATTTCGATCAGCAGGGGATCGCTCAACGTTTCGGCTAGGACTTGCCGCGTTGAAATATCAAAATCCTCCTGCCTTAAATCATCATATTCAAGGAGACGGCTCAGCAGACGATTAAAGCCATCGATCTGCTGCGGGAATTTTGCGGCAATTTCGGACTTGAGAAGTTCAATATCGTTATTGAAATTGAGTGATACACCCGGGAAGGCGACCGCCGAACCGGCCTGCGGCGCTAGTTGAAAATCCTCCCATCGGAACCGGAGTTGCTTGAGCAATCGAGCCAGGGGGCCTTTCTTTGCTCCTTTCTCGGTGTAGTTTGTCATGGCATGGAGCCCGACGTCGTAGTTTCTCCCGTTGAGGCGATAAAACGAATTCAGCCCGCCAATCGTGTAGTGGCGTTCGAGAATGCAAACTCGTTGATCGTAGTGGGCTAATCGAATTCCAGCGGCCAAGCCCGACATACCGGCACCGATGATGATCGTGTCGAAGTGGTCGGCGTTCATGGGTCCGTTTTCAATTGGCTGAGGGGGCGAGTTGTAAACTCGCTAGCCTATCCGCTCCCCACCCCCCCGTCCAGGCACGCCTATTCGAGCGTACCGAATAGCATACCGAATAAGGTTCCTTACGCCGTTTAGTCCGGTGTGCGTGCACGCCACCCTTGCCGGTCATAAGACCAGAGTCTTCGATGGGCGTCGGGGCCCCTAATCCCACGAAGACGTGGGAGAGGTAACGCGTAAGCTGCACGACCTCTTAGAAAGTGGGGAGATCACCGCGGGCATCACAAGTCAATTTGGCCGAGTGGTTTGTCATCCGCGTCACGCGAACCTCAAACTTTGAATCTGGATATTTGGCAAGCTCGTGAACGAGCCTCATGGCGGTATCGTGATGCTCGACGATACAAAAAACGGTTGGCCCCCAGCTCGTTTGACCGACGGCTTGCGCGCCCTGCGAGCGCAAGAGAGAAACTAAATTCCCAACCTTGTCATCTCGATAAATGCCTCCCTGTGCGGCTTGAAAGATTTCGCCACCCAAACAACCATACTCAAACAAGGCCGATGCAAAACGAGGGAAATCGCGAGCTTGAGCGGCGGTCGCAATTTCAGTCGTTGCAAGCATTTGCATTCGTGCACGGCTGGGATTGGGTTGCGAGCATTGCGCAAAAAGCGATGATTCGCGAGTACCACTAATCCGTTCACCCTCTTTGGGGTCAATGAGTAGAACTGGCCAGTCTTCTGGAACTGCGAACCGTTCCGTTACACGCGTCGCGTGATGGTTTGATTGAATGCCGTGGTCGACAATCAAACCGCCGTGGAGATGGGCCGCTAAACCAACGTAGGATCGCAGGCCGCGGCCGGACGCTTGAGCCAAATATTCAAGCGATTTACTTTCGCCAGAGGACTGCAGGTGATCATCGGTGTTCCAAAGCGCAGCGAGCGCAAAGGGGCCGTTCATGGTTGCTTGTTTGATCGCGGCGCGCATCAGCGAAGCCACGGCACAAGCCAATTGAGTTCCACTCCCGACACCGTTGTGGCGCTTCGGATGTTCGACGATTCGTAAATGGAAGGTGCAACGGCGTAAAAGATCGTCGCTACCAACGTCCTTCCATGCACGATGAACAATCGACTCGATTCCCGGTCGCAAATCATCGTTGCATTCAATCTCCAACGTAGACTTCGCCTGTGGGCCGACGACGTCAAGCGTCGCTACGGTTTGGGGTTCATCGATTGCGACGCCGAGCCCACCGTAGAGGTTCGGCTGTCCCGGACAAATTTCCAACAAACCAAAGTGCAGTCGGGCGGGACAAGCAACGATCCAGCGTTGCGGTAGTTTGTTCGAGCTTTCATCCGTTGAGGGCAATCTTAGGACTCCGATCGAATATAATGGCTTAGAAGTTCGAACGCCTCAAACTCTCGATGGCTCCCGGTTTTCTCAATCATTATTTTAAGCCGATCTATTTCGTTCTGCATCATGGATGGATCCAGCATACCAACTCGACTTGCGAGAATGGCCAGTTCCACAATCGCGTGTTTCGCACGATTCCATCCGAAGAATGGCCGGCCAACCTGTTTTTCGACGACCTGGCAGGTCGCCAGCGCACGTGGATGGCTGACATCCCATTCGGTCACCGTCAACGCAAACCAATGGCATGCATTGTCGAGCACAAAACCAGTCCCTGGAATCGAATTCGCAGGATAAGAATTGGCATTTCCGAGTACCGCTTGCGCGATGACCAATGCGTCATCGACTACATGCACAACACAGCGGTTGGTACGCTGCAGGTTGCGAAAGGTCGTCGATGTCTGGAAGGGTTTTAACAGCCATCGATCCATCGATTGCGAGACTTGCGGTCCCATCGGTGCGACGTGCATCGAACCGTCCTCCGACTCGGTTGTGACTATCGCTTCAAGAATGAGTTCATCCGGACTGCGGGTCATAGAACTACCTACTTGCGAAATCGGACGGACACTCGGACTTCGCGATTTCGACTCCGCATACACGAAGAAAGTTTGCGACGATCGTATGCCCATCTTTCGTCAAGATCGATTCGGGATGGAATTGGACTCCCATCAGATTCCATTCACGATGTTCAAATCCCATAATCAATCCGTCGTCGGTCCAGGCAGTTTTGAGAAGGCAAGCAGGAAGGCTTGTTTCCTCGACAATCAATGAATGATACCGCCCAGCCTCGAAAGGCGAGGGGAGCCCTTGCAATAAACGGCTATCACGATGAAAGATCGAGCTCGATTGTCCATGGATGGGACGCGGAGCGCGCACCACGCGACCGCCCATGGCTTGGCCGATCGTTTGATGTCCGAGGCAAACACCTAAGATGGGGACCTTTCCACCTAGCCTACGGACCACTTCGAGCGAACAACCGGCTTCATCGGGTGTCCTTGGTCCAGGCGAAATAATGATTCCTTGGACTTCGAGTCGCTCAATCGCATCGACAGAAATGGCGTCCGATCGAACGACAAGCGTCTTCTGACCAAACTGCAGAACGTAACGATCCAGGTTGTAGACAAAACTATCAAAGTTATCGAGCAAGAGAATCATCGTTACGATGGGCTCAACCGACGGCAAATGGAACGAGCGAATTTTTCACGACATTCACGAGGCCATGATCCGTCAATCGTAACTCGGGTATGACTGCCAGGCCTAAAAACGACAAAGCCATGAATGGAGCCGGGAACCGACAGCCCAATCCTTCGACCGATGCATTGAGTCGATCCATGGCAAGACAGACTTCTTCGAGTGGAAGATCCGACAAGAGACCAGCCAACGGGAGCGCCAATTCCGCGATGACCTTTTGATTTTCCACCGCGACCATGCCGCCGCCGAGCTGACCGACCCGTTCGACTGCAAAAATTATATCGGCATCGGATGATCCCACCGCCATGCAGTTGTGATGATCATGCGCGATCGTACCAGCGATCGCGCCTCGTTGAAGGCCAAAACCTTGAACTAATCCAACGCCGCATTGACCATGATTCCCGTGGCGTTCAATGCAAACCAATTTAAGCAAATCTCGCGAGGGATCGCTTATAACTTCGCCATTCGCAACCGTTGGTCGTTCAATCACTTCTTTGGTCAAGATTTGATTCGGAATCGCCTGGATGACACGGACGCGATCCGACGAGTGAACAAGCCGAAGATCATCCGGAATTAGCTTGGGTAGCTTGGTCGAGCCTAAGATAGCGGGGCTGACTTCGGCTCGCGTGAGGCTGACAATGAGTCGACCCTTTTCTGCGACGCATTTTCCCTGTTGGTAAACTTGCCTCGCTTTGAACGTAGGGAGGTCGTCGAGAATAACCAGATCGGCTTGATAGCCAGGAGCAATGGCTCCGCGTCGATTGAGTTTAAAGTAACGAGCATTGTTGTAACTTGCAGCTCGAATGGTATAGAACGGATCGGCGCCCAGCGAGATGGCTTTGCGGACCAAGAAATCGACCCCTCCCTCGGTAATCAGATCATGTGGTAAGCGATCGTCGGTCACCAAGCCGACGCGGTCACCATAGCGAGAATCGACTAGGGAGATCAACGCTTCTAAGTTTCGTGTGGCCGAGCCTTCGCGAATCATGAGAAAACAACCGGATGCTAACTTCTCAAGACCTTCAGCGAGGGTTGTGCTTTCATGATCCGACGCGACCCCCGCTGCAAGATAAGCTTGAAGCTCGCGATGCATAACACCCGGTGCATGCCCATCGGGCAATTTACCGGCCTTCTCTGCCAAGCAAACTTTGGAGAGCTCTTCGCGACTTGCGTTGAGAAAGCCAGGGACGCTCATCAATTCCGCCACACCTACGATTCGAGGGTGCTGCAAAAGCAACTCGATTGTTTTCAGGTCTAGCTTTGCGCCGCTGGTTTCAAGATCGGTTGATGGTACCGAACTCGAAACGGTAAACCAAACCTCCAGCGGCAGATTTTCGCTGGCCTTCAGCATCCATTCGATAGCAGGTACGCCTGCAACGTTGGCAACTTCATGCGGATCCGCCACGATCCCGGTCACGCCGCGTGGTACAACCGCTCGCGCGTATTCAGCTGGAACAACCAGTGACGACTCGATGTGAAGATGTGCATCGATCAAACCGGGGGCGAGATACGCACCATCGAGATCAATCGTTTGATCGGCTTGAGCCTGATCCAAAAAAGTCCCGACCGCCGCAATCCAACGCCCCGCCAAAAGCACATGCGTTGCCTGGACTTCGAGGGTGAAGACGTTGATGACTTTCGCGTTCTTGAAAAGCACCGTCCCCGGTCGTCGCTGCATTGCGACGTCAACCAGTTGTTGCAGTTCTTCAAGCGATGGATTCATCAAGGAGTTTGAGACGCGGTACTCGAATTCGCTTTCGAGGAACTCGATTCTTCGACATGGGGCGACAATTTACTCGACGCCGGATCGATTCGAACCAAGTCTCTCGGACGAGCCGCAATTTTAACACGGCGTTCTACAAGCGTAGTCAACATGCCATCTTGCACCACTTCATCGTGTTGGTTCACAAGACGCTGATACCAGTGTACTTCACCATGACGCCGTCCGTGCTCGCGAATCTCGGCAACCTGCGTCACCACGCGGACGATGTCCCCCACAAAGACGGGTTTTCGGAATCGCCAACCCTGAACGGAGAGCAACGCCGTGGTTCGCACGGCTGGGGCCACTGTGCTAAGGCCTGCCATTAGCGACAAGCCTAAAAGTCCATGCGCGATCGGCTTGCCAAATGGCGTCGATTTGGCAAAGTCTTCGTCGAGATGAATTCGATTGAAGTCGCCGGTAAGGTCGGCAAATTCGCGAATCTCGCTACTCGACAATTCGTGGGTTGCACTAACCCACTCATCGCCAACTCTTAAATCTTCAAATGCTAGCAGCTCCGCCGCCATCGACGTTACCTCCTATGCCATAGAATGGAGCAATGGCCCATTCGACGACCGTCCGTGGTATGTCGTAGCCTTTTCAAATTATCTTGTTTCGGGTGTCATTTCCTGAGACACCACGCTTCGCGTCCGTACCGTCTTCAAATCGAACATCAGTCCAGCATGAATGCAGCTGGAATGGTGTATTTTTATGTCCCGATCCGTTTAGCCGTGCGACAACTGTAACAAGCGATAACTCCGCTTTCTCGCTTACCACCGGAAACCGATCTGTGAAGAATTCTCTCTATGTGTTCAAATACCGCAAGTCCCCTGGTGGAGCGTCAAGTTTAAGATTTAGGGTTGGGTTATGGGGTCAGGAGTCAATTGTGCAAATCACCCGAAGGGCCGTTCCGGCAATTGACTCCTGACCCCATAACTCGAACATTTGATTTTGACGCTCCCCTCGGGACGTTGGGGGAATGAGGGACGTTACGAAGGACTGGCCTATTAATCTGATACGGGGCGTGATTCTGGCTCAATCACCATTAAAGAGGCCGACATCAGCCCTTGTGATTGAAGTGTCCGTTAAAGAGAACGATCGCTTTTCTCGCGACCTCTGCCAAGCATTGTGCCGCTGGGATTCTGCTTAGACTATGTTATGTTAGCGATCAAGAGTTACCTTTCCGCCTGCCCCGTGAGCTAAATTGAAGCCTCCCCGCCAAGCCGCTATCTGGTTTATATTGATCTCGGTCTTGCTCGACGTTCTCTCGTTTGGTGTCTTGATTCCCGTTCTACCGAATCTGATCAAAGATTTTACGCACGGCGACGAGAAATGGGCGAGTTTCTACGTCGGATTGTTCGGGACGGTTTGGGCCGTCATGCATTTTTTCTGCGCTCCCATTCTTGGAGTCTTATCGGATAAATTTGGTCGTCGAAAAATTCTTCTCGTATCGTGCTTTGGTTTGGGGCTCGATTACATCCTGATGGGCCTGGCGCCAAATCTGACCTGGCTTTTCATTGGACGAATCATTTCGGGAATCACGGCTGCCAGCTTTGCAACGGCTGGGGCCTATATTGCAGATGTGACGACACCCGACAAACGGGCCGCGGCCTTCGGAATGTTTGGTGCCGCTTTTGGTGTTGGATTTGTCATTGGACCGGCACTGGGGGGCTATCTTGGGGAAATCGATTTGCGTCTTCCTTTTTGGGTGGCCGCAGCCCTTACGTTAACGAACGCATGTTATGGACTATTTGTATTGCCCGAGTCCCTAGCGCCGGAACTTCGCAAGCCATTCTCATGGGGACGCGCGAATCCGCTGGGTTCGCTACGGCTTTTGATGTCGCAGCCCGGGCTGTTGGGTTTGGGGTTCGTATACTTTCTTTATCAACTTGCCCATCAAGTGTTAAACAATGTTTTTGTTCTGTATACGCAGCATCGCTATGATTGGGATATGCGGGATGTTGGATTTGCGATGGGCCTCGTTGGCATCCTCAACATCTTAGTGCAAGGTGGGCTGGTGCGACCGGCGTTGAAACGGCTTGGCGAATCTAAGTTGCTCTTTGCAGGGCTTGTGTTTGGGATCATCGGTTATTCGTGCTATGGTTTAGCCGATACATCGTGGAAATTTTGGCTCGCCACCCCGATCTTCTCGTTGATGGCGTTCTTTACCCCTTCCGTTCAAGGCTTGATGAGCAAACGACTTGGGCCAAGCGTTCAAGGGGAATTGCAAGGGGCAAACGGTAGTCTCAGTGGTATTGCCGGTATCATTGGCCCCTTCTTATTTTCAGGCATCTTTGCGTTCGGTCTTAGGGAGAAGCCATCACTTGATTTTGCTGGTGCTGGGCTGCCATTTCTTGTTGCGGCCGGATGCTTATTCGTTGGCTTGATCGTAGCGATCCGAACACTACAGCGTCCGGTTACGACCAGTTAGAAGTCGCGCCATGGAAGATCGGCCCTAGCGGGGTGTTGATTTAATACGAATTTTGAGAATAGTGGCGATTAACATCACACGAAGCGCTAGCGAGTGGCAGAGTGTAACCGCTTGCTTGCGCTGCGCGTTATTACCTGAGCAGCCTGCTACGCCGCCGCCAATTCCGATTTACTTTTGCGAATTTGATTTACAAATGCATGAACATCCGGCGTACGTTGATTGACGTCTGGATGCATCGCATTCATGATCGCAATTCCGAGATTGCGATCCAGATCGGGACGATACTGAAAGATGTCGGTTGGCGGAGACGTATCATGCTGCAGCGCGGCTAACCCATTCGCGGCACCGACGGGCCAGGGCAATTCAAAGGTCAGCAGATGGTAGCACGTTACGCCGAGCGAGAAGACATCGACTCGTTGATCGGTCGCCCGTCGTCGAACGATTTCAGGAGCCATATAAAGGGGGGTCCCGGTCCGATTCCCCGGCTGCATAAAGGGTTTGGTGGCTGGGAGCGTTAACCCAAAGTCGATCAGTTTGACGACGGAAAAATCTTCGGTTGCGATGTAATTGCGTGGACAAATATCGCGATGGATAAAGCCATTCACATGAACATGGGCTAGGGCGTTGGCCATATTGCGAATCATCGTTAGCCGTTTGCCGCGGATACGGTCTTCGGCTTTTTCTTGAATTAAGACGTGAAGTCCAGGTCCATCAATAAATTCTGTGACAAGAAAAGGAAGGCCCTTCGATGTCGTTCCGAACTCATAGGTTTTCACGACATTGGGGTGGGTCATGCCCATCGCGATTTCCCCTTCAGATGGCTTATTGTGCCCTTTAAAGCGGCTTTCGAAATGCTCGACCTTCGCCGGATCCAGCAACTTGACGCCCACGATACGATTTCCGTTTTCTCGGTCACGAGCAACAAAGAACGTGCTCATTGTTCCGGCAACGGCGGTTCGCAATCGTTCGAAGCGTGCCTCGATGTCTACGCCTGTTTCTTGAATGCCACCAAAAATCTTGCTGAAAAAACCCATGCCACGTTACGTTTCGTTAGTTGAATTGAAGGGTATCTTCGTTCGCAATTAAAATGCAAAAAAACGTAGGCTCATTGAAACAATGAGCCTACGTTCTTGACGGCTACGTTCGATTCGAACGTGGCTCAATGAGATGAATAATTATGCCAAGTTAACATTAGTTCGTTAACGCATCGGCCTTGATGGACTCACCGTTGTCTCGAGATTGCAACGAGTAGAGCGTTTTCAGGCTGAGGTTTTCGCTGAAGAAGCGAACGCTACCATCACCCAAAACGGCGTTCGCACCACCATTGTGGAAGCTGAACCATTCGTTGTTCGGTCCGCAGTCATGGTTGTTCCAAGTACAAACTCCAACTGGTCCACCCTTAGGATTCTTGCTGTTGTTCATCTTCTTGGAAGCGCCCGAAGAAGAATCTGGCTCGGCCCATCGCCAGTGCTTGCGACCTTCGCCGGTAACCGGGTCAAGATAGCTATTCGCAGGGAGCGCCGCGGTTGGAGCATCGGGAATCATGGTGTCATTGCGACCGGTATCTTCATAGATCATGATCGAGTTCGACAAACCATCTGTCGTTTGAGACATCTTGGCGCCGCCTTCGGTCGGGTCGAACGATCGCTTGGCGAGCAGTTCTTGCGTGGGTCGAAGTTGATACTTCTTCTTTGTAGCTACGAGAGGATCGCTACTCGTTTGAGTGGAGTAGAAACCTGTCGTTACGTCGTTATCGTAAGCCTTCGCGGTAAGCATGGTTTTGTAGAAACCAGCCGCCATGCCACTGATCGCTGCTGGAGTTTCCGTTTCACCAGGTTGTACCGTGGTGCTGATTTCCATGTATGGAAGCGGTGCATAGTCGAGGCAACCATGGCCTGCCGTATCGTTATTACCGTCTCGGAGACTGTTCGTTGGGCAGACATAGACTGGGATCAACGCCGAGGATCCGAAACCATTATTAAAAGCGGTAATGTTCGAACCTGTCACAGCCGGGATTCCCGGGCCGCCCGATGCAACAGCAATGTCGTTGTAACGCTCTTTGAGATTCATCGAGTCGTAGATGTTTTGTTGATCGACGTACGGAAGAATCAGCGTTGTCAGAGCTTGAAAGTCTTGCGTCTTGTAAACCTTGTTTGAATCCGATGGGTTTTGCACAAGGTGCTCACCAGCTCGAGGCAGCATCTTAAATGCTGATTCAAAGTTCAACACCGCCAAACCCAAGTTTCGCATGTTGCTTCCGCATTGCGAGCGACGAGCGGCCTCGCGGGCTTGCTGAATGGCTGGCAAGAGAAGACTTGCCAAAATTCCGATGATCGTGATCACGACCAGAAGTTCGACGAGCGTAAAGGCTCGACGACGACCAAATAAACTCTTCTTCATTCCATCACCTTCCAAAAAACAGGAAAACATCGAGAAGCATCGTTCCAATGGATGCGTTCATCAAAAATTGCGAACGAGAGTCTATGCTTGCAATGTTTAGATAAAAGGGACGTTTGATGAAGAAACGGTTAACTCATCATTAAGAAATGGTGAATCGGGATGTCTACGGGCAACGCTTTGGCCATTCGCTTACCCCTTTTGCCTTGTTTGAATTAGGCAGGATCCAGTCTCACGATTGCTTTTTGCTGGTTACGATTGCCTCGCTTCGAATGTTCGCGAAGATTGCGTGAAGAAAGCGTGATGATTTAATGAAGATGGTCGCTTGGAAGAAACCACAGGGCCGTCTAAACTTGGCGTTCACCTTATGACCTGCGGCCTCATCCTGAATGGCGTGGACTTTAGCACTTAGGTCCGTCTCTCCGAGACGCACATCGCGACATTTGTCGCGATTCGCGTGTCTCGGAGAGATACGCCTACATGAAAATTGCCTAAAGTCCACGCCATTCGGCCTCATCCTTACGTTTTCATTGCATTCGATCTCACATGAACAAAACGCCTAAGACTGCCATCTCGCCAACGCGTCAAGAAAACTATCCCGAGTGGTATCAACAAGTCATTCGTTCGGCCGATATGGCCGAAAACTCTGCTGTCCGCGGCTGCATGGTCATCAAACCGTGGGGCTATGCGTTATGGGAGAACATGCAACGCGTTTTGGACAAAATGTTCAAAGACACCGGGCATCAGAATGCCTATTTCCCTTTGTTCATTCCGATGAGTTTTCTCGAGAAAGAAGCAAAGCACGTCGAGGGTTTTGCCAAGGAATGCGCGGTCGTCACGCACCACCGACTGGAGCCCGACGGCAAAGGGGGATTGCGACCGGCCGGGCCGCTCGAAGAGCCGCTCATCGTTCGGCCAACAAGCGAAACGATTATCGGGGCCACCTACGCGAAATGGGTTCAGTCCTATCGTGACTTGCCGATTTTGATCAACCAATGGGCGAACGTGGTTCGCTGGGAAATGCGCACGCGACTTTTCCTTCGCACGACCGAATTTCTATGGCAGGAAGGTCATACCGTTCACGCAACTGCTGAAGAAGCGATGGAAGAGACGCGAACCATGCTGGATGTGTATGCGGACTTCGCCGAAAACTATATGGCGGTTCCTGTTATTAAGGGAGAGAAGACGGCCGGCGAAAGGTTCCCGGGTGCTGTGACAACGCTTTCGATCGAAGCCATGATGCAAGATCGGAAAGCCCTTCAAGCTGGCACCTCGCATTTCCTTGGGCAGAATTTTTCGAAGGCTCAAGAGATCAAGTTTCAAGACCAAGCCGGTGAGACGGTTTATGCTTGGACCACAAGCTGGGGTGTCTCGACGCGTTTGATTGGAGCACTCATCATGGCCCATTCGGACGATGACGGTTTGGTTTTGCCACCCAAACTCGCTCCAACGCATGTCGTCATTATGCCGATCTATCGCGATGATCAACAGCGCACCGAGGTTTTAGAGTATTGCCGGACGCTGAAAAAGGAACTTGGCGATCAAATGTTCCATGGTCAATCGATACGTGCGGATATCGACGATCGCGATTTGCGCGGCGGTGAAAAGAAATGGTATCACGTTAAACGTGGAGTTCCGATTCGCTTGGAAGTGGGTCCCAAAGACCTTGCTAACCAAGCGGTTTTTATGGGGAGGCGGGATACGGGTGAACAGACTGGCATGCCGCGAGGAGAGTTTTTGGGCAATGTCGCGACGATTCTCGACGCGATGCAGGACAATCTGCTAGCACGCGCCAAAGCCATGCGCGAGGCGAATACCGTAACGATTACCAACGAAGCAGACTTTCGATCCTACTTCGGGACCGAGAGTGAAGAATCGACCAAGATATTTGGCGGATTCGCTCGATGTCATTTCGCGTCCGAGCAAGCCGTCGAAAAACTGCTGCAAGAGTTGAAAGTCACCATTCGCTGCATCCCAATCGAAGGTGGTCGTTTTCCTGGAAAATGCTTTTTGACCGGCCAAGATTCGCAAGAGCAAGCGATCTTCGCCCGGGCTTATTAGAAAGTAGTTCGCGTTTTCACTTATAGAACCGAAAGAAGTAGATGGGAACACTAATTGGCACTAATCTTCACTAATCGCTGGTTGTTTGGAAAATGAAGGGCGGGCATTGCTCAAACAAGTCCAATAAAAATTATTCAGACTCACGCTCAGAATTAGTGTCGATTAGTGAAGATTAGTGTTCCCATTCATCTTTCCGCAATCAAATTGCATAACGCTTCCATTCGAGCTGGCTGGCAGAACCAAAATTGATCAGGTAACCAACTCGTTTCTTGGAAATTCGCATGTAGTTGAAGAGTTGCGATTCGTGTTCAGACGCTAAGGCTTTGACGGCTTTGAGTTCGACAACGATTTCGCTGAAGACGAGTAAGTCCGGTTGGTACTTGGTACTGAGTTTCTGCTCCTTGAAGTATACGTCGACGATCGCTTTACTTAGGAACGGAATCTTCCGAAGGTTTAATTCGATCTCAAGGCTCTGCTGATAAATCTCTTCAGCCATACCATAACCCAGAACGTTGTAGACCTCGAAGGCCGCTCCCATCAGGTCGTACCCCTCTTGCTTGAACATACCAATTCTCTGCCATTTATTAGTGGCGATCAGTGAAGATTAGTGTTCCACTCTTCGTCGATATCACCTACGGAAACATCAAGGCCGTTCCGGTGATGACTTTTGCTTGGGCTGCTGCGCCTCGGAGGCTCAATGGAATGGGTTCAATGCTCCATGGAGCACAGTTACCTGGTCGATAATGTCCGAGTGCGTACTGGCACTCGTTCATCGGATGGATCCCCATCTTATAGGGCAAGAAAGCGATATTCTTGAAGAAATGAACAGTCGAAATCGCTGGCTGAATGATCGGACCGTATTCATGGCCGCTACGTTCCAGCTGAATTTCTTCAAAATACAACGGCTTGTGGCAAAGTCCTGATGCTTTCCATGCAACGGTCGTTCCGGTGTATTCGCGAGGCTGCGTCGGCAGGTTACCAAGTGAGCAAGTTACAGGGAGTCCCCACGATTCGAAAACGTAGACGGCATCGGAATCGCTAAGGCTGCGCAGTTCAATGGACTGTCGGGTGCCGGTTGAATTCTCGATGATCACAAGATGATTCGTGTGATCAATCAATTTTCCTTCAGCAACCACATTTCCATCATGGTCTCGCCACGTGCGGATGGGAGCTGATTGGACAAAGTTTCGACGTTTATCGTCGGGAGTCAGTTTTTCTTTCGGACTGACACCAAAGTTCGGAGCGACATCAAGGTCGATGCTACTTATGCTTGAAGAAGAAGCCCGATCTCGAACCTCGTCACAATTAGCAATATTCTTCTTTGACGGACTTGGTCGTTGCGGAACGCGATCGCCGGGCTCTCGATCGCCAGGCCGAAAGCCCGATGGCGGCATGTCCAGATCCGATGGCGAGTTCCTGTCATTCTTGTTGCTGCGAAGACTTGGTGGTTCGGTCGGCAATAGTTCTGGCTCTTCTTTGTCGAGCTTAGGTGGGAATGGATTCGGTGGGAGTTTAGGGGGAGTTTTCTCGGAAAACGGTGATTGAATGGATGGTGGCGCCTGAATGGTTGACGGTTCATCAAACAGGTTTTCGGGCTGCGTTCGTTGAAGAACGCTTCGCGTCGCCGGTTCTTCTTCCTGGTTGCGATTGGTCCAGTTCGCAGCGGTGATCACTTCGGGCTGGGAAGGGCGTAACGTGTTCGGTCGATGTGCCACTTGCTGAACCGAAGAAGTGTATGGCGTACGATCGCTAGGGTTAGAATTCGCAACTTGATGGTCGCGGACTTGCGATTGTCCGCGGTTTGGTAGCGTCGTCCAATCCATCTCCGAGTTTCGTTGGGCTACACTTTTTCGAGCCACGACCGGTGCATTTTCTTCCCGGATTCGCTGTGCGTTTGTGTTCGAAGGCACCGAATAGTTGTTGTCGCTGGAAACCGAATACTCGCTGACTTGTTTCGTCGGTTTTGGCGAGGCTGGTGTAGCCGCGAAGATGTCGTTCGGATCTCGGTAACTATTTTGAACGTCCCCTTTCAACGCAGGTGTCGCGGCTGCGGTCGCAATTCGTTGTTTGCTGAATTCGGGGCTGTTCGCGATCGGCATCGGCTGTACGGACTGATCGTAGTTGATCTGCGATGAAGGCGTTGCGGCCTGCGCGGTACCGGTTACCTGTTGAGGCTTGCCCCATCGAGCTGCAAACGGAGTCGCGTTGGGCGAGGGAGCATCGTTGCGCAATCGATTGACAGGGGCATTGTTTTCCGACAGAGGGCGAACGTTCGGAGACGGAACGAACGGCGCTGGCGACCAACCATTTTGAGCAAGGGCGAATTCGCCACTTGCAAGGGTAGCCAACAAGGCAGACGCGAATGCTGTCGAAAAAAAGGTGTCAGGAACCTTTTGTGCTAAGCACCCAAAGGGCGAGTTCCTCGCAAAAGGTTCCTGACACCTTTTTTTCGTCGGGCTATTAACCCGCGTCGTTACCGGCGTTGTGTTCCGGGCTGTAGTTCGGAGACTCTTGAGTGATCGCGATGTCATGTGGATGATTCTCTCGCACGGTGGCGGGGGAGATTTTGATGAACTTCACGTCCTTACGAAGTTCTTCGATCGTCCGAGTACCACAATATCCCATGCCAGCTCGCAGGCCACCGACTAGTTGGTAAACATAGTCGGCTAATGACCCTTTGAACGGGACTCGACCTTCGACTCCTTCAGGGACCAACTTGGAAAGTGGGTCTTGAGCCGATTGTCGATAGCGTTCGCTGCTGCCTTTGACCATTGCTCCGAGCGATCCCATTCCGCGGTAGGCCTTGAAGGTTCGGCCTTGATACAGAATCGTTCGTCCGGGGCTTTCGGCTAAGCCAGCAAACAGGCCACCGATCATCACGCAGTTTGCTCCGGCTGCAATCGCTTTGGTAATGTCACCACTGTAGCGAATGCCGCCATCGGCGATGGTCGGTATCCCTGCCTCTTGGCAAGCTTTAGTCGTCTGGTATATCGCGGTAATCTGAGGGACCCCGACTCCCGATATGACACGCGTTGTGCATATCGAACCTGGTCCAATACCGACTTTCACGGCATCCGCACCGGCTTTCGCCAAATCGCGGCCACCTTCAAAAGTAGCCACATTTCCAGCGATCACGTCGATGTCCCACTGACGTTTGACTTGACGCACCGTCTCGATCACGTTGGCCGAATGACCATGCGCACTGTCGACGATTAAAACGTCGACTCCTCGCTTGATAAGCTGTTCGGCTCGTTCCAGATCATGCACGCCGATCGCCGCACCAACTCGAAGTCTTCCCAAGGCATCTTTGCATGCCGTTGGGTATCGCTTCATCATGTCGATGTCTTTGATCGTAATGAGTCCCGTCAGTTTGTATCCATCGTCAACCAGTAAAAGTTTCTCCACCTTTTTATCCGTTAAAATCCGCTCAGCTTCCGCAAGCGTTACATTCCCCTGGGCAGTGACCAGATTTTCCTTGGTCATGACCGAAAATATCTCAAGATCGGACGATTCGAGAAATCGAAGGTCGCGGCGAGTCAGAATGCCAACTAACTTTCCCCCCTTTTCCACAATCGGGACGCCCGACACGTTTTGCTGGCTCATGATCTCGCGAGCCCGTTCGACTTTGTCATGTGGCGAAAGGGTGACCGGATCCAGAATGATGCCATTGGCGGAACGTTTTACCTTGGTCACTTCCTCCGCTTGAGCGTCGACCGGCATATTCTTGTGGATAACGCCTAGTCCACCCACTTTGGAAAGGGCGATCGCCATTTCGGCTTCCGTGACCGTATCCATCGGTGAGGAAAGCAACGGGATTTGAAGCCGGATACGCTTCGTGAGCTGCGTCGAAACGTCAGCTTGGCTGGGCAGAAACTCGCTAAATCGCGGTTCAAGAAGGACATCGTCAAAGGTGATGCCTGAATAAGCAAGTTTGTCTTCCATAGACCGGACCGGACGATGCCGGTACTCCAGAGGCCGTGTTCCAAAGGAAAGACAGCGGATTATGGCTTACCCGCGAAGATTTGACAACCGAGCCTCAAAGTGTGTTCTCGTGCCCCTCGACGCTCCGCCAGTATGATTGTCGCGACGGCGGAGGTGGCGGCAGACCAGTACACGATCAAACTTATGTATTCTTCTCATCTAAGGACTGGGACGAGGGATTTATTGGTTAAAATTAAAGGAGCAAAGTGGCCGTAGGCCTTTTTTGCTTCCGCCCCCCTTTTTCCTTTTCGGTTGACCCCGCCTCGACTGCTCGGAGTGATTTGAATGCCTGTTGCGCCCCCGGACCAACAAGATCTTGCTAGGGCTGAACGACTACGGTCCGCCTGCAAAAAAATTCGCGAGCAGATCGGAAAAATTGTCGTTGGCCAAGATGACACGATCGAACAATTGTTAATTGCGGTCCTTTCTCGCGGCCACTGCTTGCTACAAGGGGTGCCGGGGCTCGCCAAGACGTTGATGGTCAAGTCACTCGCCGAATCGATGGAACTGACCTTTCATCGCATCCAATTTACTCCCGACTTGATGCCTGCCGACATCACCGGGACCGATATCATTCAAGAGAATCCTCAAACGGGCCATCGACAGCTCGTTTTTCAAAAAGGCCCGGTCTTTACCCAAATCCTCCTGGCGGACGAAATCAATCGCACCCCACCCAAGACGCAAGCGGCATTGCTCGAAGCCATGCAAGAGCACGAAGTCACGGTGGGTGGAAAAACCTATAAACTTGCCGAGCCATTCTTCGTTCTTGCGACGCAGAACCCGATTGAACAAGAAGGAACGTACCCGCTACCCGAAGCCCAACGCGATCGTTTTCTCTTTCAAGTCGTAGTGAATTATCCAACCCTCGAACAAGAAGCCGAAATCATCGATCGGACAACCAGTAGCTACTCTGCCAAAATTGAATCGGTCATCGGCGGTGAAGAAATTATCGAGTTTCAGAAAACGGTTCGCCTAGTGCCACTGCCGGATGGCGCCAAGAATCTCATTCTTAACTTGGTTCGTTCGCTTCGTCCCGAAGAAAGTTCGAAATTAAAATGGGTTGCCGACAAGATTGATTGGGGACCGGGACCTCGAGCTTGTCAGCAGTTAGTCTTAGCGGCAAAAGCTCGAGCTCTCTTGCATGGCCGACATTTTGTCTCTCTCGAAGATGTGCGAAGCCTCGCCTTGCCAGTTTTACGCCATCGTTTGGTTCCCAGTTTCGCCGCCCAAGCCGAAGGCTTAACGAGCGATGATCTCGTCCGTCGTGCGCTCGATGAAATGCCTAAGTCTAACGATAAGCTTCTGTGATGTCTGTCAAGCCGATTTTGGATGCCGACGAGCGTGATCGGGTCTCGCATCTGCAGCTATTCGCCCGCAACGTTGTCGACGGTATCACGGTCGGTCTTCATCGTTCGCCGCATAAAGGTTTTAGCGCGGAATTTAAGGAACATCGTCCTTACGTTCAAGGCGATGAGACCCGAAGCATTGATTGGAAACTTTACGGAAAGACGGATCGACTCTTCATTCGTCAATTCGAAGAGGAAACCAATCTCCGTTGTACGATGCTTGTCGATCAAAGCGGTTCCATGGCATATCGAGGGACCGATAAGGCTGCCATTTCAAAACACGAATACGCGATCAAGCTCGCTGCTTCACTTGCGTACCTCTTGATCTCGCAACGAGATGCCGTTGGCTTAGGCTTAGTGGATTCCGAGCTCCGTTCGTTTACTCCACCTCGATCGAATCCGGGACATTTGCAATTGCTGATGCATGCGTTGTCGTCATCAAGCTGCGGAACGGATACGAATTTAAGCCAAGTTCTCGATACGGTCGCTCCTCGCATTCGAAGTCGAGGAATGGTCATTCTGATTTCCGATTGCTTTGATCAAGTTGAACCACTGGCTAAAGCCTTGAGCTACTTCCGAGTTGATCGAAGCGAAGTCGTGGTCTTTCAGATTTGGAATCGCGATGAACTCGAGTTTCCCTTTCGACGAAGAATGGAGCTGATCGATCTTGAGCGACCTGGCCAACGCAAGATTGTCGATCCTGCGTCAATTCGCAAAGCCTATCTCGAACGGGTGCAGAAATTTCGAGCGGATTGGGAACGATTGGCAGCTAAAAACCGAATCGACTTGGTCCCTTGTATAACGGATCAGCCTCACGCTGAAATTTTGTCGGCTTATCTCGCTTCTCGAGGAGACCGATAGTGTTTGCCTGGCCGACGTTTCTGAATGCCTCGCTTCTTTTCGGAGCAGCTGCGTTTGCCATTCCGCTGATTATTCATCTGTTGCATCGCACGCGTTATACAACGCTTGAATGGGGTGCGATGTTCTTCCTTGACGATCTCCGTCGAATTCAAACACGTCGCATCGAATGGCAGAGTCTGTTGCTGCTACTTATTCGATGTGCGATCCCGATTTTGCTTGCGTTGTGCATGGCTCGACCGTTGATTTCGAATCGCATGTCCAATGCCATCCTGGGCGATGGTCATCCGAAATTGACTACCGTCATTCTCGACAATAGCCTGTCGATGGATACTACTCGGATTGTGTCTGGCAAGAAGGAGATGACCACAATCGATCATGCCCTCGAGCAAATTTCGAGTCTAGTCCGCAATACTTCTCGACAAACGCGTTGGTCTGTTCAGGCTCTATCGAATCCGTCCGGAGAATCATCGGGACGTGTCTTTACGCGTGACCGAAGTGTCATCGCCGAATCGATGAAGCGTATGCCCAAAGGCGCAGGTCCCGGCAATTTGATGGATGAAATCGATCAGGCGGTCAGTGACCTGGAGTCAGAAACGGAGCCAAACTCGCGCATCGTCGTTGTTTCGGACTTTCAGAAAACGCTCTGTCAAAGTCTTGATACAAACCGAATCAAAGCGTTCCGCGAACGTCTCGACCAATCCGAAAAGCCGCCGACGATCATTTTCTTGCAAGCGGTGGAGTCCAAGAATCGGGCGGCGCCGGTAAATAATTTTGCCGTCCATATCGATCCACAAACACGGTCCGTAGCGGGCGTGAATCAACCATGGGAAGTTCGTGCCGTCGTTAAAAACTTCAGCTCGAAAGACGCTGAAGCGATAAAGCTCGTTTTGGTAGTGGATGACGTGCCGATGATTTCAAAAACCTTGGCCATCCCCGCTCAGGCGGAAAGCCAGGCCGTTTTCAACCTTACCTTTCCGGAATCGGGCGCACGACGAATCGTGGCTCGAATAGAAGTCGCCGACGATTTGACGACGGACAATGAGACGAGCTGGTCGGTTTTGACGATGGGTGCGATTCCCGTCTTGATCGTTGATCCAACACTTGACAACAGTGACGATCGAGCGAGTTCCGATTTCTTGCAGATCGCGCTAGCTCCGTTCACCGGCGATGCAAACCTCAAGGAAGATCTGTTTGACGTAATTCGAATCAGCCCAGACAAGCTCACGCCCGAGTCCATCCTAAAAGCCCGAATCATTATTCTGTGCGACGTACCGAAACTTCCTGAGGCGACGACGAGGTTGATGATGGCTCGCATCCAGGAGGGTGGAATCTTGTTCGCCTTTGCTGGGGAGAGGTTTTTACCCGAATGGTACAACGACCATCTATTTACCGATTCCGATTTCAAACTCAATGATAAACCGACGATCAGTTCGACCAAGGGTGCCGGTCAGAAACTACGGCGAGAAATCAACCAGCATCCCGCTTTTCGTTTTTTGAACGACTCGCGATTGAGTGGTTTGGATTCGCTCGAAGTAACGCAATGGTATTCCAGTTCGATAGCTGCCTCGACAAAGTCGATCAATCGATTGCTAAGCCTCAACAACGGTGATCCATTTTTGATTGAACAGAAACTCGGTTCCGGTGCAATACTTTTATGCACCACGACTTGCGATGATCGCTGGACCAATTGGCCAATGCGTCCAGTCTATTTACCAATGATTCAGCAGCTACTGATTAGCCAAACACCGGCTGATCGGTGGGCGTCGAATGTGGAGACGGGCCAAACACTCAATCTTCCGCCCCAATCTCTGATCGACTGGTTGGTGGATGGAAAAGCTCAGGAGGCCAACCCGAGTCAGAACAAAACGGAAGGATCGCGATTTAGAAGCGGCCTCCCTCTGGTGGATTCATCAGCGATTAATGAGCCTGAGGCGCTAGCCGATTTATTTAAAACAGGATCGGCTAGCGCCTCAGGCTCAATCGAATCCGGCTCCATCGAACGAGCCATTGTAGCGAGTCACCCCGGCTTTTATGCGATTGATAATGCGATCGAATCGCCAATCTATGTTTCTGCGCAATCACCCTTGGCCGAATCGAATCTTACGCTCGAATCACAGCCCGAACTTCAAGCTTTGGCCGACCAATTCAATGCCAAGCTCGTGGGCAGCGTCCAAGAGTACGAAAAACTTGGTGACTCCATAGGTCGTGAGATCTGGCGGTGGGTGTTAGGCTCTCTACTTATCTTGTTGTTCGCCGAACTGCTACTACAGCGACAGTTTGTGGGAGCAAAAACGTGACGAGGTTTCAACTACTTGGCCAGCTTTCACTATGGCTTGCCATCATCCTGGCGATCGTCGCGGGTACGCTATGCTTTTATCTCTACCGACGAGAGGTTTCGCAATCTGAGCGTCGGTCGGCGAGGTTACTTCCCTGGCTGCGAGCGATTGCCGTGGCGCTGGTCGTATTCATGCTAACCGAACCCGCCTTACAGCATCGGAAACGCGAAGGAACGCCTGGAAAGCTAACGATCGTCATCGATGATTCTGAGAGCATGACTCTCAAGGACGGGCAAGCATCGAATCGGTACCAACGCGCCATCAATCATTTACTTAACTCGGATTCCGAGCTGCTGACCAAACTCGCCGAGGATCATGAAATGCGCGTCGTGCGTGCAAGTTCAGCCCAGGCCGTCGAATTGTGGTCCGCAACTCTGGAAAAACACGCGGAACTCCCTGCGTCGTCGTCCGACTGGTTAGTCAAGACTTTTCATTCTCAGACAGAACTTGGTGAATTCGTCGATCGGGATGATTCGACGGTGTTGGTATTGCTCACGGATGGTCAAGTCAACCATGGGCAAACTTTTATCGAAGCGGCAAACGAGAAAACGACCGGGCAAACGATTTTCACTGTTGGCTTTGGCCCGAGCGTTTCACCACCCGAGCTTTCGATCCAGTCGGTCGAGCATCCCGATCGCTTGTTTCGTCGAGATCGACTGGCGGGAAAAGTCGTTTTCAACGATTCGACCCCGGCTGGCAAAAACTTTCAACTCCAAGCTTTTCATGGAGAGGAGCTTGTCTGGGAGCAAAGTCTTACCACGGAAGGAAGTGGACAGCGTGCGATCGCGTTTAACTTCCCGATTGAACCGCTTATTCAGAAACTGACAAGCGGTACAAGCGACGAAAGTTCAGAACGCTCAAAAAATTCCGCTGTGCCACTTACCATTCGATTTCAAATTTCGGGAGAGGTTGTCGACTCGATTGTCGAGATGAGGCCCTACGATATTCGATTGTGGGGAGCATTGCATCGATCACGGATTCTCATGGTGGATGGTCGAAGTCGGTGGGAGGCACGCTATTTGAAAAACGTCTTCGAACGAGATCCATTTTGGGAGATCGTCCCAGTTATCGCAGAATCCGACGACATCCTTGCGACGGGACCGAGATTTCCGATCGGTGAGAATCAGCCGCAGTTTCCAATTGATCGCGATGAATTGATGAAATTCGACCTCGTCATTCTTGGCGATTTTCCGCTCGACTTGCTCTCCAATGAACAGCAACAGTGGTTGGTTGACTTTGTAGCAGAATCGGGTGGCGGTTTGGTTATCGTAGATGGTCAACGCGATGAATGGGCAAAGGCGGATCGGACAATTGTTGGTCAACTTCTGCCGGTTGAACGGTTAGCAGTCGATCGAGCGAAATCGAAGAGTGCGGTTGAGGAGTCTGCCAAACCAACATCTTTAGCTTTCGTCGACCTTACATCCATCGGACGAAGTTTGGCTGCCTTGGACATACGTGAGAGTGAGTTAGACGATGCGGTGGAGAGTTGGAAAGCTTTGCCGCGTCTTCAATGGTACGCACCAACACGTTCCACGTTTGGGACTGAGGTTTTGGCAATGTTGAAAAACCAAAATGATACGTCCACCGAGGAAGCTCTCAATCCATTCTTGGCAACACGACTCAACGGAGCCGGACGAGTCCTCTATTCAGCGAGCGACGAAACATGGCGTTGGCGATATAAAGTTGCAGATAAAGTTCATCAACGATTTTGGAATCAAATGGCGCGTTGGGTTATGCGAACGCCCTATCTGGCAGAAAGTGAGTTTGTGAGTTTGGATGCTGGCCGCATGAATTATCAGGAGGGTGAGCCGATCGAAATTCGATCACGGCTTCGAAAGAATGGGACCACCCCGCTCAGAGACGCAGATGTGCAAGCGATTATCTCACGCGATGGCCTACCGCCGATCGTGATCAACCTCACGCCGAATCAAGAACTCCCAGGAATCTACAATGGAACCGCCACCAATCTCCCCGCCGGAAACTATCGAGTAAAAGTTTTCGCGAATGGCGTCCCGCGAGAAATGCTTGATATCGAGACTGAATTCAATGTGTCGGCAAAGCCCTCGGTCGAGCTGAACGAAAAATCGGCGGACGTCGTTTCCTTGAAGCGATTGGCGGAATCGACGGGAGGAAAGTATTTAAGCGAAAGCGAACTTCCCGATCTGATCGACTTACTTCAGCCCTTTAGCCAAGGCAAAATCATCGAAACCGAGACTCTTCTTTGGCAAAGCTATTATTGGTTCGTTCCCGTCGTGATACTTTTGGCCATCGAATGGCTTCTACGCAAACGATTGGGTCTGATATAACGAAAGCCGCCCGTCGGCTCTGTGACGGTAGCTTCATTCGGAAACGTCAACCCTCACCGTATGCTATGACCAAATTAGAACTTGCTCCAACGACTGTTTTTTATCTTTTTGCCCTTTCCTTATATTCCTTGAACGTCAGTCAACGCTCCATGGCCCAAACGAATGACAGTCCTCCCCCAACGTGGGCAATCGCAATCCATGGGGGCGCGGGTGGCAATGCGGCAACTTGGAGTGAAGAAAAGAAAGCCAAACGTCTTGCGGGTCTGAACCTGGCACTTGAAACGGGCAAAAAGATATTGGCAAACGGTGGAACATCGCTCGATGCCGTCGAAGCGACGATTCGTGTTTTGGAAGACGATCCAGCGTTCAATGCCGGACGCGGCGCGGTCGTTACGGCCGAAGGGAAAGCTGAACTCGATGCATCCATCATGGATGGTGCAACGCATACGTGTGGAGGAGTTGCAGCCGTAACCAACGTCAAAAATCCGATCTCGCTAGCTCGGCTCGTGATGGAAAAGACAACCCACGTCTTACTTGTTTCCGAAGGGGCGGAAGCCTTTGCGGTCGATCAGAAAGTCCCGTTGGTCGATCCGTCCTACTTCTTGAGTGTTCAACCGGTGATCGATGCCGATACGCTTCGAGTTAAATCCGACACCCCCATCGTCTCGGCAAGTGACGGCCGGATTGGGACTGTCGGTTGTGTGTGCCGAGATACACATGGCAATCTTGCGGCCGGAACGAGCACGGGTGGTACCAACAAAAAATTGCACGGACGCGTAGGTGATTCGCCGATCATTGGAGCAGGGACGTATGCATCGAATGAAACTTGTGCTGTGTCCGGTACCGGAATTGGCGAAGAGTTCATTCGATACAGTGTGGCTTATGATATTTCAGCACAAATGAAGTACGCAAAGCGAAGCATGGAAGAAGCTGTCTCAGAAGTTATCCGCAATCGGCTGAAACCCGACGACGGAGGCGTTATTGCTCTTTCCAATCAAGGCGAAATCGTTTTGCAGCACAACACACCCAGCATGAGCTGTGGTGCAGCCGATAGCAACGGCCGCTTTGAAGTGATGCTCGGCGTGAGCCAGAATTAGTCGCCAAAAGTTGCTCTGGTCTCTACACTTCTTCAACATTCCAACCTTTACCCTCCCGCAAGCGGGAGGGTGAAGATGTCTAGAGACCAATGCGAGAAAAGGTGGGACAGGTAATTTTAAGTGGCAAGAACTCCAAACAAGTGGTAAGAACTCCAAACAAGTGGTTAGAACTCTAAATACGTCGGAAGAACTCCGAACACTTCAGGCGAATGTGATAATAATCACCATCTAACGAGAATTGCCGATCGTTTTAGAGCATCGGTTGACGCTCGTCGACGTGAGCGAATGGAAGGCATCGACCGTTTCCGAAGAAAACAAGCTACGTGGACTACCGTGGATGGGAGCGACGAACTTGTCAGATCGGATATAATTCCGAATACAAGGATATCCGAGAAAGCATGCTTCCATACAACAGTCAGCCTCCAAATCGATCGAACCGCGCGCGCCGCCGTGCCGTCGTATCGCTGGGCCTGCTTGCCATCGGCTTTATCGCGGTCAGTCAACTTACGAGTTCCCCATTTGCTCGAAAGCCTTCTCTGACAGGGTCGACGCCCCACTTTGCACTTGATCTAGATAGTGCTAGCCAAGCTGAACTTCGTTTGCTTCCAAGCGTTGGAGAGAAAACGGCTCGAAGTTGGATCGAATCGCGATCGCAGTCGACCTACTCAACACCCACAACGGAAGCCGACCTCGAAGCCCTACCTCACGTCGGTCCCAATCGTGCCCGTCAGCTAGCCCCTCATCTCTTGGAGACGAAGCGGTGAGGGATATAGCTATTCCCGAAGTCATCGGTCCCGTTGGCTTTGAACTGGACAGTCGATTTCAACCTGCGGGTGATCAACCCGAAGCGATCTCGAAGCTCGTCAAAGGGATTCAATCTGGGACCAAGAACCAAGTTCTGATGGGAGTCACGGGCTCGGGGAAAACCTTCACCATGGCCAATGTGATTCAAACGATGCAACGGCCGACGTTGGTTTTGAGCCACAACAAGACGCTGGCAGCCCAGTTGTATTCCGAGTTTCGCGAGTTTTTTCCTCGCAATGCAGTTCACTATTTTGTCAGCTACTACGACTACTACCAACCTGAAGCGTACATTCCCCAGCGGGATATTTACATCGAAAAGGACGCCTCGATCAACGAAGAGATCGATCGGCTTCGATTAGCGGCCACAAGTGCCCTTGTCTCGCGTCGCGATGTGATCATCGTCGCCAGCGTCTCGTGCATATACGGTTTGGGGTCGCCGTCGGACTACAAAAAAATGATGGTCCCTTTTCGTGTTGGAGCGACCATCGATCGCGACGAATGCCTGCTCAAATTGATCGACATTCAGTATGAGCGAAACGATGTAGCTTTCGAGCGCAGCCGTTTCCGCGTTCGAGGTGATTCGATGGAGATCTGGCCCAGCTATGAAGAATTTGCCTATCGAATCGAAATGTGGGGCGATGAGATTGAACGCATTTCCATCATCAATCCGGTGAGTGGCCAAAGCTTATCCAATCTTCAAGAAATCTATATTTATCCGGCGAAGCACTTCGTTACGTCGGAAGAACGTCTGCACAAGGCGATTCAAGAAATCCGCAAAGAATTAGATGATCAGCTCGTTAAGTTTAAGAATGAAGGGAAACTTCTTGAAGCTCAGCGGCTGAACGCGCGGGTTCGGTTCGATCTTGAAATGATGCAAGAGGTTGGTCATTGCCCTGGTATCGAAAATTATTCGCGACCCTTGTCGGGAAAAAAGCCGGGCGAGCCACCTGATACGTTGTATGAATTTTTTCCGGATGATTTTTTGCTGTTGATCGACGAGTCCCACGTCACGATTCCGCAAGTTCGGGCCATGTATGCTGGCGACCGCAGCCGCAAGACGACCCTGGTCGAACACGGCTTTCGACTACCTTGCGCCTTGGACAATCGCCCCCTTCAATTCGAAGAATGGGAAAACAAGATTCGCCAAGCGATTTTTGTGTCTGCAACACCTGCCGAGTACGAATTGAAAGCCGCTGGTGGCGAAGTCGTGGAACAAGTCATTCGGCCGACTGGTCTGCTTGATCCACTCATCGAAGTCCAACCTGCCCGTGGCCAGGTCATGCATTTGCTCGAAGAGATTCGCGTGAGAGTCAAGATGGGACATCGCACTTTGGTGACCGCTTTAACCAAACGTTTAGCCGAAGACCTAGCCACTTTTTTCACCGAGCACGACGTCCGATGCCGTTGGCTCCATAGCGAGTTAGATGCTTTTGAACGCGTTGCATTGCTTCAAGACCTTCGCGAGGGGCGATGCGATGTTATCGTCGGCGTGAACTTGTTGAGGGAAGGTTTAGACTTGCCGGAAGTTTCGCTGGTCGCGATCCTCGATGCCGACAAAGAGGGCTTCTTGCGCAGCGAAACGTCATTGATTCAAACCATTGGACGTGCGGCGAGAAATGTCGATTCCAAAGTTGTGCTCTACGCCGACCGGGTTACCGATTCGATGCAAAGCGCGATGAATGAAACCGAACGCCGCCGAAAGATCCAACAAGCTTATAACGAAGCTCATGGGATTACCCCACAAACGGTCCAAAGCAATATTCGTCAGAGTATTCAATCAGCATCGAACCTTCGTCAGAAGGCCCGTGAGATGGTTCGTCGTGAGGCCGGTTCGAACGTTATCACCGAAGACTATTTGAAGAGTCTCGAAGAAGAGATGCTGGCCGCTGCTCAAAATCTTGAATTTGAACGGGCCGCACGCTTGCGAGATAAGATCGTCGATGGTCGCGATCGAATCGGTGAACTGATCGATGACGAAGAAGACTCAAAGAAAGACCGGCGCAGTATCGGTCGACAGCGTAAACGTTCCTCGTCCAGCGCCGGTAAACGCATTCCCAAGCCACGCAAGAATTAGGTCCCATGTTTCCACTTCACGACAGCATTGCTCCGCGTACATTTCCGTGGGTAACGTATACCTTAATTGGCTTGTGCACCGCAGCTTTTGCGGCTCAAACCGCCGTCGGCCCCAATGACAACAGGATCGTCGAACAGTACGGAATGATTCCGGCTCGAGTTTTAGCCGATGATAGTCAAGAACGAGACCTCACGATTCAACGAGCCGAGGTTATTCAAACGCCGTACGGCATGCAACAAGAGCTCGTCGAACAACCTATGCCAAGGGCTGGACTTTCGGACTGGATGACCTTGATCACGTGCATGTTTCTCCATGGTGGCTTCATGCATTTTGCAGGCAATATGTGGTTCTTGCATATTTTTGGTGATAACGTGGAAGATCGCTTCGGTCACTTTCTCTACACCGTGATGTACCTCTGCGCAGGAGTTGTTGCGGGACTCACACACCTGGTTTCGAATCCTGGATCGACCGTTCCAACGATTGGAGCCAGCGGTGCCATCGCCGGTGTCATGGGCGCGTACATCTTGCTTTATCCTCGATCGATGGTGGAGACAGTGATTCCGTTGCCAATGATCTTCACAACGATTTCGGTACCGGCCCCCATTTTTCTGGGTATCTGGTTTGCGATGCAAGTCTTCCAAGGGGCAAGTGACGATGCGACGGGTGGCGGTGTTGCTTGGTGGGCCCACGTAGGAGGTTTTTTAGCCGGACTCCTTGCAGCGGTGGCACTCAGCACCACCCACATCCTCAGTCCACCGTCGGATGATCAACGTCTCGGTTATCTTGGTCTTCGATCGAGACAAGGATAGCATCATGAATCAACACCCGTTCGGAACCGAAAGTCCTGTGGCTTTCGTGACAGGCAGTGCAGCAAACCGGGTTGGGCGAGTCATCGCCCATCGTTTTGCACAGCAAGGATATCGCATTGTGCTCCACGCACACCAATCGATCAACGAAGGAAAGAGGCTGGGCGAGCAATGGTCGAACGAAGGGATAGAGGCACACCTCGTTGTCGGTTCCATCTCGGACGAATCCACGGTTCGTAACTGGATACCACAAATATGCGATCGTTTTGGGAGACTGGATGTCTTGGTCCACTCCGCGGCCATCTGGGAGCCGAAGCGATTTGAAGAAACGACCGCCGAAGATTTGCGAGCACAATGGGAAGTCAACACGCTCGGGACATTTCTGTGCGCTCAGCAAGCAGGCTTGGCCATGGTCAATCAGCCGACGGGAGGCGCGATCGTATTGATCGGAGATTGGGCAGTGAGTCGACCCTACTCGGACTTTGCAGCCTACTTCGCTAGCAAAGGTGGCGTACCGACGATGACCCGTTCGCTGGCCGTCGAACTTGCCGAACGCAACCCAAATATTCGCGTGAATGCCATCCTCCCAGGCCCAGTCCTCTTAGACGACAATACGCCAGAAGCGACTCAGCAAAATATCCTGGAAGCTTGTCTTCTCAGACGGCTTGGGACAGCCGAACACGTGGCTCAAGCCGCAGTATTCTTGGCTGAACACCAGTTCTTGACGGGCGTTTGTTTGCCAGTGGATGGCGGACGCAGCATCTATGCTAGCGATGTTGGAGACTCCGTTGCACATCCAAGTCTCTTCAATCCTACTTTTCAGACCAATCGGACTAAACATTGAATTCGAGTTGGCCGATATTTCAACGATGACGGTTCACCGTTCCTTGAACGGGCGTAGACAGAGTGAGGCAATCATGCAAATTCAATCGACACGCTTTGGCCAAATTCAACTCGATCAATCCGACATCCTATTGATGCCGCGTGGCCTGATTGGTTTTGAAACCAGTCGCCATTGGGTACTCCTTTCGAATCCCTCGAATGAAGACGTAGCTTGGCTTCAATCCGTTGGCTCGCCAGCGATTGCGGTTCCGGTGGTGAGTCCTCGTCGGTTCGATCCCGCCTATCGGGTGCAGATTACGCGACGTGATTTGACGCTGCTTCATTTGAACAACGAAGATCAGTTTTTTGTCTTGGCAGTCGTTAGCAAAAACGGTCATGCGTTGACCATGAACTTGAAGAGCCCCATCCTACTCAATGCGACTCGTCAACTTGCAATTCAAGTTGTGTGCGCTGATGAACGCCCCATTTCGGTGCCGATTGGATTGACGACTCACGCTCAAGTGCGTCGGGCGGCGTAGCGTAAAGCATAAGCGCTGTAATTCCAACGCCGTTGAACACCGCAACGATCGCTGGCAATGCACGCTCCGTTCTCGGAGAGAACGGCGACACTGGATGAAAACACCTCCGCCTCGAAGCGTGTCGAAGCCCCTTTTAAACGCTAGTGCTTAAAGTGCCGTCGTCCGGTGAAGACCATGGGAATGCGGTGTTGATTGCAAGCGGCAATGACATCGTCATCTTTGCGTGAACCGCCGGGTTGAATGATTGCGACGATTCCAGCTTTCGCGGCTAGATCAATGCTGTCCGGGAACGGGAAGAATGCGTCCGAGGCAAGGATACTTCCTGGAGCGCGATCACCAGCTTTTTGAATGGCGATCTCAACCGAGTCGACGCGACTCATTTGCCCGGCGCCGACCCCAGCCAAAGCCGCATCGTGGGCGATAACGATGGCATTGCTCTTCACATGCCGCACCATTTCCCAACCGAACGCCATGTCCTCCCAAAGCGATTCGGCTACGGAAACTTCGGTTACGGTTTTCCATTGAAGCTGGGCCGCCGGCAACGTATCTGCCTCTTGGACAAGAACACCACCATTAAGAAAGCGATACTCAAGCGAACGTCCGACCGGTTCAAGTTTGCCAACCTGCATCAACCGCACATTGTCTCGCCATTTGGGTTTTGTCGTCAACATCTCCAGAGCGGCGGTTGAATAATCGGGGGCGACGATCGCTTCGATGAATAATCCTGGTTCACAAAGCATTTCCGCCGTATCGACATCAACGGTGGTGTTGAATCCAACAACACCTCCAAAGGCTGAAACGGGGTCGCCCGCAAATGCTTTGCGACAAGCAAACGATAGCTTGTGTGCCCATGCAGCTCCACACGGATTGTTGTGTTTGATAATCACGGCGGCGGGGCGAACAAAGCTGCGGACGATCGACAGCGCGGAGTCGAGGTCCAAATAATTGTTATAGGATAGTTCTTTACCATGCAGCTGTCGCGCGGTCAGGAGTGAAGCTGTTTGATTATGTGAGAGTCGATACAAGGCTGCTCGTTGATGGGGATTTTCGCCGTATCGAAGGGACGATTTGTGGATCAAATGTAAATTTGTTTCGTGCGGGAAGATGCCGTGCCCCGCTTCGATTTCAAAGTAGTCCGCGATGGCGCTATCGTAAGCAGCGGTCGCGACAAAGCATTCCGCCGCTAATCTTCGCCGCAATTTCATCGACGTCCCGCCATGGTTTTCGATCTCTTCGAGAATGACAGAATACTGTTCCGGGCGAGTCGCGACGGTAACGAACGCATGGTTTTTGGCCGCCGCACGGATGAGGCTGGGGCCGCCGATATCGATTTGCTCGATGGCTTCTTCGCAAGTTACTCCCGGTCGAGCAATCGTCTCTTGGAACGGGTACAGGTTCACTACGACCAGATCAAAGGCTTTGATCCCGTGTTCGGACATCGCTCCCATGTCCTCGGTTAAATCTCGCCGACCGAGGATTCCACCGAAAACTTTGGGATGAAGCGTCTTGATGCGGCCCCCCATCATCTCAGGAAAACCGGTGTATTCCGCGATGTCATGGACTTCGATGCCACTCGCCTGAAGGTGGCTTCGTGTCCCCCCTGTGCTGAAGATCTCGACCCCTTTGGCCCGAAGACCAGTCGCAAAATCAACGAGCCCCAGCTTATCACTAACACTAATAATAGCTCGTTGGACGGAAACGTGGTCGGACGATGAAGCCATAGGGAATGCTAGAAAAACGACGAAAACACTAGTTTTTTGACGACGGTTGATCTTACCAGCAACCCTCGTTTTCTTGAATGCCGTATGGCGTTCCGGGAACGGTCCGAAACTTGCTCTTGACCGGAAAGCCGATTTCGTTGGTGAAGAAGGTGAAGAGATTGCTTTCCTGATAAGCCGTCAGAATTGGAACAATCAAGAAAGTCGGCTCCCATCGCGAACTAATTTAAAAAAACGCACGTAACCGATCGACTTAGAAATTTGCTTCAAAACGTCCCAACTAGACTGGATTTTGATTGGCGGTTTCGCAAGTTTTTCGATACGCGTTCTAGACGATTTTTCGTTCGATTCGTTCCCTCGCAGATTATTTATGTCTCGCACGATAACCACCATGCTTTCCACCCCAAAAAATTCCGAGCATGCTTATGTTTACTGCAAAAACTGCCTGAGAAACGACGAGCATTCTTTGGTTTGCGCGCCTCAAACCCGATTGGCCCTCAAAATCCTGACCTTGGGGTTTTTCAAGTATTTTGAACTGGTCCAATGCGATGCCTGTGGCCAGACGCGAATGCGTGGTTTTACGAAGGCTAAACGTTGGAAATCGCCCCTATCCAAGCCATCGAATCGCTGATTCTTTGCAGCTTTTGGGCTGACAAACTCAAATATCCCGAATGGGTGAAGACGATTCGCCCGGGCTAGAGCCATTCTTGAATTGGTGTAGCGAGTAAATTCCAATCAGTAGCGGTGCTGCGCGAGCAGCTCGGCGGATTCGAAGGGCGGATTTGCCACGCGGCAATACGCCCGGCTGCTCGCGCAGCTCGGCTACAATCGCGTTGGAAAAACGCTACAGCTACTTAGGAACTGCTTGAGCGCGCTATCTCGCATTCTCTGTTTCCAATCCCTGTTTGCGATCTCGAATCGAGATTACTGTCTCAAATTGGAAGCTGGTGCCCAAATGTTGCCACGTCAACTAAGATAGAAGGTCAGCGTCCGCAAGCGACCCCGGCTCCATTGTTTTTTTCTTCGCTACAAGCTCAACCTATGCTGAAACTGCCATTCGTACTTCTTTATACCGCCATGACTTTTTTAGCCTGGGGAGTTTACGGCATTTTGTTGAATTATGGGCAGAAAGGGATGGGCGGCGCTTTTCTCAAGCCTTTCGTTGGGGTTGGCTTCGCCTATTTCGTGATCGCCGTCTTGGGGGCGGGTGCCATGCTTGGCGGAACCAAAGAGAAGGGACATTGGTCCTTCTCGGGAACAATCCTTTCTCTGATCGCCGGCGCCGTCGGAGCGCTCGGAGCGTTGGGCGTGATTCTCGCATTAGCCTTCGGAGGCGAGCCGGTCTATGTCATGCCGCTCATCTTTGGAGGCGCTCCTGTTGTAAACACCCTTTTTACTTCGTGGCTTGGCAAGACGTTCAATAAAATTACGCCGCTCTTTGTCATCGGCATGATCTTAGTCGGCGTTGGGATGGTCGGCGTACTCAGCAAGAAACCACATCCCCCCAAACCGCAAACGGAACCTGCCAAAGCAATGAGTTTTCAAGTCGCTCCATCGTTGAATCCCGTAAGCTTTGCTAGTTTCAATGCCTCGGCTGAAACGAAAGCCGAAGCAGTCGCTTCGAGCAACAAACCTCATTCGACTTCGCCCGAGAAGACGACCAACTATGTTTACGTCGTCCTGTCGATTGTTATGGCGATCGTTTGCTGGGGTTCGTACGGACCTGTTCTTCATCTCGGGCAAATGAAGATGGGCGGATCACGCCTTCGTCCTTTTTGCTGCGTTGGTTTGGCCTATTTCTTGATCGCGGTATTGTTACCACTTTCTATGTTGTCGATAGATCGAACCGGAAGTACTTGGACAGTGCCTGGCATGCTTTGGTCAGTGGCAGCCGGAACGGCCGGTGCGATTGGCGCACTTGGGATTATCTTGGCTTTCAACGCCGGTGGCAAACCAATCTTCGTCATGCCACTCGTTTTCGGATTTGCTCCCGTCATCAATACCTTAACAACCTTATGGATCTCGAATCAGCTTCATAAGATGGATCCTCTGTTCGCCGCTTCACTTGCAACCGTCATTGCCGGCGCGGTCATGGTCCTTGTCTTTGCTCCAAAGTCCAAGCACGGGCCACCGCCCAAACCCGAGATGGATGCAGCGTCAAACCAAGTAGTTTCAACGACTCCATCCGTCGAATCGACGAATACAACTCTACCATCGAGTCATTCGGCGGTTGAACCGATTGCGACTCCTTCGGCTGGCGATTCCGCCAGTCCGACGCCTCCTTCGGGGCCGAGCTCATGACGTCGCGGCGCGAACGAATCGAAGCCATGTTGCTCGACGATCCCAACGATGACTTTCTACGATACTCGTTGGCAATGGAACTGCGTAAAGAGGAATCGCATGACGATAGTATCGGCAAGTTGCGAACGCTGACGCAGCAGGCCAAGCCGTATGTACCAGCATTCTTCATGGCCGGGCAACAACTGGTCGAACTAGAGCGTATCACGGAAGCAAGATCCTTCTTGCGCGACGGAATCGAGGAAGCTCGACGACAAAACGATGGTCATGCCGCCGCTGAAATGAGCGAACTCCTTAGCCAGCTTGGCGAACTAGGCGATGAGGCAATGATCTGAGCGACAAAGCCTAGGGTTCCGAGAATGGCTCGCTCCAGAGAATATTAAAAATCGTGCTATAGTGATCGGTCCAAAGCGGAATGCCTGCCCAATCTTGATCGACAAGCTTACGCCCCGTCGCACTGCCATCCGAATGCGGTTCTGCGAGATAGGGCTGAACCATCGGCGTCGCGTCTAAAAAGGCCTGATCGTTGGTCATCACGAAGTAGTGGCTTCGTTCTGTTCGCTCGTGTGTGTCGCTACTCTTGTAAACGCTCGTATACTTCATTTGCATGACCTGTTCCGCGGCATTCTTGACGACAGGATAGAGATTCAAATAGGTATTCGTAATGTGAATACAGATTTTCCCGGCAATCGTCCCGTCTTGATTCTTCTTAAGGTGCTTTCGATAGATCTCGAATGCTTCACGCGTCAAAAGATGTGCTGGCACGGAGTCGCCGCTAAACGCGTCCAATACAATAACGTCGTACGCCTGTTCGGATTCGCGTTCCATGGTCAGTCGAGCGTCCCCCAACCGAACGTCGATCGGCTTTCCCAAACGTTTTTCATAGTTGGGCAAATACCAAAAATGTTCGCGCGCAATCTGTTCGACCAAGGGATTGATTTCATACATCACACATTCGTCGGCGACTCGATTTCCTTCGGCTTGCCTTGCATAGGCGGCCAACGCGCCTGAACCAAGGCCGACGACGGCATACTTGAGAGGCTGATCGCGATGCGTTTGCTCGATGCAATATTGGAGTGTCTTTCCGACGCCACTTTCTCGATCGTAGTACGTCAGTGGCAAATCCTGTTTTTTTGGATCCGACCATTGGAGGCCGTGAAGCACATTGCCACTCCAAAAACTTCGATAACCCGAGTCTCGATCTCGAGCGACTCCAAAGTTCTCCTCTGCCGATATGGGGCGAGCGTAAGTTCGGTCGGTAGCCGTTACCGTACCGTAGAAATTTCTTGCTTGAAACAAGACCTGCATTTTGACTCCTTGACCTTCGTCCTCTTCAATCCAAGTGAACTCGTCGAAGTGCCATCCCACATAGCCTGTTGCCAAAACAACGATTCCGAAAAACCAACGGCTTGAAGTACCAGGCAAAACCTTGTTGGCGATGACGGAGACAAGAACACTTGCCGCGATCAAAAAGCTCAGAAGCAGCCCGATTGGCCATTCGTAGTATTTTTCAAAGTAGCGAGTCGCCACCAGCGTAATGAACAACCCGCCTAATGCTCCACCCGCGGAGATCAATAAGTAGTACTCGGTAATGTGCTGGCGATTTTCCGGTCGCAGCTTGGCGAGTTCGCCATGGCATACCATGCAGATCAAAAACATTGTGCCAAAATGAAGGACGAGATTCTGTATCAATCCTAGATCCAAATCCAGAACGACAAGCGCGAGGATGGCCGCGACGCACATGCCGCACCAAAGTGGTCGAATGTACCATCGAGGATGATCGAAACAAACAATGAACGTCACTAAGTACAACGCGAGCGGGATGATCCAAAGAAACGGGACCGTTGCAATATCATGGCAAACATGATTTGTCGTAGCGATAAACATCAACGACGACAGAGCTGAAAGCCCGATCCACGATAGACGCTCCCACCACCAGGGAGTTCTTTCATCGGAAGATCGATTGGAAAGATCCTTGGCAACGACCGCACTCTTGGTCCGCCGCAGCATGCCGATGCCAGAGGCCGCACAGAGGGCCGCAAAAACCCAAAATCCGCCCATCCAAAAGCGGCCCATCGTTTTCAACTCCATAAAGGGCTCAAAGACGAACGGAAAAGATCCGAGAGCCAGGAGTGAGCCAATATTCGATAGCGAGAACAATCGAAATGGCGAACGCCCGGGATAGGCCCGTGAAAACCAAGCTTGGATCAAAGGGCCCGTCGTCGATAAAACCGCGTACGGCAAGCCGACGCACACAGAAAGCAACAGGAGAATCCGGAGAGTAGGATCCTCCATTCCGGTAGGTTTTAACGAATCCAACGGAATCACAAAAAAGGCCATCACCGAAGCAATCGCGAGCAGTACGAGATGAACGCGAACTTGGTTGCTCAAGCTCAAGCGGCAGAACAAAAAATGCGAGTACACATACCCTAAGAACAACGTGCACTGAAAGAACAGCATGGCCGTCGTCCAAACGGCCGGACTACCGCCAAACCACGGTAAGATGAACTTGCTGATAAGCGGCTGAACTTGGAAGAGCAGGAAAGCGCTGACAAAAATGGTGAGAGCCAACTGAAGGCTCAACGGGAATCGATCCGTCGAATCGAATCGGGTAGAAGTTTGTGGCATCTAGGGAAACGCTATCTTCCGTTAAAGTTTATTTGCAACAACACGCTCGAAGGAACGCTGCAATGGATTGAGAATCGCTCTAGTTCGACTGTCCCTAATTCTGCCAGAAACAGATAGATGCATTCTTTGTTTCTGTTTTTTTCCCGTTTTTCAACGTTAGGGAGTTAAATCGCGTTTATTTGCCCGTCCACAGTGCTGCGCCCAATGCCATCTACTTTTGTAGCGGAACAGCGCAAGCTGTCCGGTGTATTTCGTATTTGGCTTGGTTATACGGCCAACCAAGAACCGGGCGGCTCGCGCCGCACCGCTAAAGTAGATGGCATTGGGCCTGCGCCAATCGGCGGCACCTTGCTCAGACGGACTCAGAGAGGAGCAATTTATCAAAGCTTGACACCGCCGCCCCAGAAAACCGGCGAGGGTCAGGGAGGTCCCCCTCTGGCATGCATTCGGTAGAACGATGTAAGGCGTTAACGAAAAAGGGGATACGCGAATCGCTGCAATTCCTTGCAACGGCTCGCATATCCCCAAAGTGGAGGTGAAGGGACTTGAACCCATGACATCTTGCTTGCAAAGCAAGCGCTCTCCCAACTGAGCTACACCCCCGAATTGATCCGGTGATTCGATTATTCTATGGGTTGGGACGTTTTGTTAAAATGGCTAGTTCTGGAAGTATCGGCTAAATTTCAATATTTCATGAGTGCGCGCGCCTGGATTCGAACCGGGGACCTCGTCGTTATCAGCGACGCGCTCTAACCAACTGAGCTACGCGCGCGGGCGTTTCCTTCTCGCATCGGTTGGTCTTGGATAAACTCCCGCCGATCAGGTAGACTGGCAAATGTAGCCAAAGGTTCGGGCATGTCAACCGCGTTCGACATCCATCTTGGTGTACTTAAGCAAGGAGCTGCTGATCAATGACAAGATGTGCCGTTATTTCCGATCGTTCCACCGCGTATTTTGCTAGGAATATTCGCTTCGCCCTCGCGGGCTGGGTGAGTTTCATCGCTTCTGGAGCCGCCGTGCTTCAGGCGGCAAACGTCGACCCGCAGCTGGTCGCAAAAGGGCTTGAACGGACTCCAAAGCAGGTCGACACCCAGTACGACAAAGTCGAAAAAGCCGACATTCTGAACTGTACGGGTCGGTATGAAACCCGAAATGGCGTTCAGGGGCTCCTCATTTTGTCGGCAAATAATCAGCCATTACGGTGGCTTGCCGATACAAACGCTGACAAAAGTATTGATCAATTCTGCTTTTACAAAGATGGAATTGAGTCCTATCGGGACATGGATACCGATTTCGACAATAAAGTAGACCAATCGCGGTGGCTGGGAACGTCCGGGATGAGGTGGGGAATTGACCGCGATCAAGACGGGACCCTCGACCAGTGGAAGGTGATCTCCGCAGAAGAAGCGAGCTACGAAGTCGTTGAAGCGTTACGCACAGGCGACATCAAACGGTTTGAGCGGCTACTTATTTCCGGAGACCAGATTCAATCCATTGGCATCGGGTCCAACAAAGCATCTGAGCTTGTCAAACGTGTCGAAAGCTCGGTTGAAGGATTCAAGGCGCTCGTCAAGAGCTCGAAGGGCCTCAATGAGAAAAGTCGTTGGGCAAGTTTCGGTGCTGATAAGCCCGGAATCGTCCCTGCCGGAACCGATGAATCGACCAAAGATATTGTTGCCTATGAGAATGCAATGGCCGCAATCGATAACGGCAGCAGTGGTCCACCGCAACAACTGATGATCGGAACGCTGATCAAAGTGGATGACGCATGGAAACTTATCGACGTCCCACGATTTGCAACCGACGGGACAAATGTCAGCGAGAGCGGAATCTTCTTCGCTTCATCACCTACTTCGCGTGATGGCTCTGGAGCTGGAGCCATGTCGGCTTCGATGGAAAAATTGATTGAAGCGATGAGCGCTGTCGAAGCAAAACTAGAACAGGCCAAAGCCGATGAAAAGCCGCGATTGCATGCACAGAAAGCCGATATTTTACAGCAATTGATCGACAGCTCGACGACGCTCGACGACGCTCAATCGTGGACGCGACAATTCGCTGACCAGATCCTATCGGCAACGCAATCAGGCGAATACCCGGGAGGGGTCGATCGACTCAGCAAGCTTCAAGTTGCGATCCGTACGATTCCGGGTGCAAAATCCGAATTGCCGTATGTTGCTTATCGTATTCTTACCGCCGAGTACAACGTCGCGATGTCGGACAAGAACGTGAACTACGAAGCGGTGCAAAAAGCGCATTTGGAAAAGCTCGAATCATTTGTCAAAGAATTTCCAGAAAGTATCGATTCGGCAGACGCGATGATTCAATTGGGCCTCAACTCGGAGCTCACCAACGACTTGAAGGCCGCTGAGAAGTGGTACGAATTGGTAGAGAAGCGCTTTCCAAAGACTCCGCAAGGCGAGCAGGCCAACGGAGCAATGCTCCGGCTTAACCTAAAAGGCCGGCAGATCGACTTTGCGGGAACAACCCTAGAAGGGAAACAATTCTCTTCGGCTAAACTCAAGCGGCCCGTTGTTGTTCACTACTGGGCATCTTGGTGTGTCCCTTGCAAAGCGGACATGCAAGAGTTGAAGAAACTTCAGACGAAATACGCCAAAGCCGGCCTTACCATCGTCGGCGTGAATGCCGACAACGACGCGTCTTCGGCGATTCAGTTTCTCAAGGAAAACAAGAACATCGATTGGGTTCAGCTGCACGAAAAGGGTGGCCTACAAAGCCGACTTGCCGTTGGACTGGGGGTTTTTTCGCTCCCCGTCACAATCATCATCGACAGCACCGGGGTCGTTGTCGAAGCGAGCTCACATTACACCCCCAATATGGAAGTCGCCATTCAGGATATGTTGAAGAAGTAGGCAAGTTGGATTGGTTAAGACTTATTCGTCACGCGGATGGGCGATGGAGTGCTCGGTCGAGATCAATGGTCGCATTCGAAATTCGGTTTCGAGTGCGGCTGTTTGAGGTTGATGTTTGCTTATCAGTCGTCCCGTTTGCTTTGCTGTCGGACGAAGCCTCCAGCGTTGCAAAATCGAACAAAACAGGGTTTTTCTCGTAAAAGCAGGTTGATTTTTCGCATCTTTCACGCGATGAAACTGCAAATCATCTGTGTTTGAGGTCCAAATCCTGTTTGGCCCGTTGTTTGCTGTCAGATACCTGTTGGCGGGTTTTGCGAGGTGGACAAACCTTCAAAAACCTTCCTTTTCGCCAGGAAACCGCCGAATTTGGAGGGTTCCGGGTGGATTGGTGAGTTGGTTGGAATAAACTTGTAATTGGTCGTCTTTTTGTTTTGAAAAGCCGATTACGCATGGAATTTGATAGATCTCTCCCGAGAGAAGGTTTTGGTTATGTCACGCTTTCAATGGTTTGGTTGGGTGGTCGCTGGTTGGGTAGGAGTCATTGCAGGTAATGCGATGGCGCTCGATGCTCGAACAGGTTCAGCAGCCAGACTGGCCACCTTCGAAGCCAACTCTGGTGATGCCTATTTTGCCTTGTGTTTACAAGCCGACGTCAAGTCGATGGCTCCTGCGTTGCCTCCGAGTGTCGTGATTTTGCTCGACACTTCTGCATCGCAAACGGGGCAGACTCGAATCGACTCACTAGCCATCGTTCGGGAACTGACGAACGGTTTGCCTGCCAACGCGAAGGTTGCGATTGCGGCGTGTGATGTCGAAACTCACGATCTATCGGGCGGTCTTCATGCTTCGAAGAGCCGTGAGGTTAGCGATGCATTTCAGAAACTTGACGAGCGACTTCCGCTTGGAACGACCGATTTGGAAGCGGCGTTTCGATTTGGATGCCGGACTCTGAGAAACGAACCGAACGCATCGATTGTTTATATCGGTGACGGTGTCGCACGAAGTCATGTGCTGAATCGCGACGAATTCAAATCGTTAGTTGCTCAGTTGGTGGAATCAAAGATCAGCGTTACGAGCCTAGCGATTGGACCGGTCCTGAACGTGGATGGTCTTGCAGCCATTGCCAATCACACTGGCGGTCGAATTTTTGTTCGAGACAACATTCAGGCATCGACTCAGCAAATCGGCCAAGGTTTAGCCCTCGCTGCAATGGAGCCCGTCTTCTGGGTTACCACCAGCCAGTTGCCAGAAGAGCTAGACACTCATTTTCCAAAAGCCATCCCGCCGCTTCGCTCGGATCGTGATTCGGTGCTGATCGGCATGAATCCGAAGGCGTTCAACAATCACCAAGTAACAATCGCCCTTGAAGGACAGATCAATGGCGTTGCGCAAAAAATTGAATGGCAAGTCACAAAAGAAGCCAACAGTCTCGATTTCGGTTTCTTGCAGGGTGTCGTCACTAAATCCAAATCCGATGAAGGTTTATATCTTCCGACAGCTGGATCGGACGCCTTGCAAGGTCTGAGTGTTGTATTCATGGACAGTGCAAAAGCACTCGTCTCAAATGGTCGCTTTGCATTGCAGAGTGGCGATACCAACAGCGCCCTTCGGTTGGCCGATGAAGCTTTAGCTCGCGACCCGAACAATGCTGAAGCGCAGAGTCTTCGCGATGCCGCTCAACAAAAACAGGACGCGGCCAGCTTGCCTCGCAAAACCAAGTTTATTCAAACTACCCAGGTTGATATTTTTGGGACACCTGTTCCAGCGGAAGTAACAACCGTCCCTGAAACACTCCCCTCGGGAGCCCAGCCTGCTCCGGTACAAATTCCTGCTTCCTCTACTATTCCTGCTTTCCCATCGACTTCGGCACCCGTGGCCGTGCCGTCTGTTTCGGGCGGGTCGCTCGATGGTTTGAGTGAACTCGCATCAGCTGGTGACTTACTGTCGCGAGAAGAAGGTTTGCGACGCTTGCGAGCCGAGCAATTTGAAACGGCAACCCGCGCTCGATTGCGTGAAGCCGAGGCGGGTATTGCTCGCGATCCGGTGGGTGCCGAAGGATCGCTTAAGCTTTTGTTGAGCGACGTTCGTCGGGCTTCCGATCTTGAACCAGGAGTCCGTGCCAAACTAGAAGCAACCGTCCGGTCGACGATCGAAACGGCTAGCCGCAAGTCCGCCATCTATCGTGACCAAGCCGCTCGAGTCGAAGAAGTAGCTGCCAACGCCTCCTCAACCGAACGTATTTTGGCCGAAAACGAACGCAACACTGCTGCCGTACAACAATTGGTCGAGCGATTTAACGCTTTGCTGTCGGAACAATTGTACGAGCAAGCGAACTCAGAAATTGCTCCCGTTATCAACGAAATGATGCCACTGTCGACCATTGCTCGAATCGTCGAAGTCGAATCCTCTTTGGCCTCCAATTATCGCACGATCCAAGATCTCATTTACGAAAAACGCCGAGGCTTTATTGATTCCATGCTTTTGGCCGACAAGGCAGGCATTCCTTTTGCCGACGATCCACCCGTGGTTTATCCCCCAGCTGATGTTTGGCGAGCTCTTTCCGCCAAGCGATTGGAACGATACGGCTCGATCGATCTTTCTGCCGGTACAAGTCCCAACGAGAAACGCATTTACGATTCATTGAAGACAAACATCAAGCCAGAATTTTCCAATACGCCTCTCAAAACGGCTATCGAAACGATTGCTACGGAAAAGCAGATTCCGATCATTCTCGACACGATCGCAATGGAAGGTGGAACTGCTACGCCGGAAGACCCGATTACCCTGACTGGCATTCCAGAAATCTCACTGAGTTCTGCATTGCGATTGATTCTTGACCCGCTCGAATTGACTTACATTATCGACGATGAAGTCATGAAAATCACAACGAAAGAAAATGGCAAATCGCGAGTACTTCGTATTTATCCAGTCGGTGATTTGGTGATCCCTGTACTCCCACCGATGGGCGGCGGCGGTATGGGCGGCGGCATGGGTGGTGGTATGGGTGGTGGCGGTATGGGCGGTGGCGGCATGGGTGGTGGCGGCATGGGTGGTGGTGGCATGGGCGGCATGGGTGGTGGAGGCATGGGAGGCATGGGCGGCGGAGGCGGAGGTGGTATGTTTGCTGTTTCCGACGAGCCTTCTAAAACGGAGTCCAGCACAACTTCCAAAGCGGGTTCACCGAGCCACGCAATCGACGTGGTTGCAACGACCGAACTGCTCGACAAGATTCTCGCAACCGTCGATCCTCAGAAGCGTGAACGATTAGAAAAAGACTTTACCAAGCAAATCAATCAACAACTAAGTCACGCTAAGAGCTTGTTGGCCCAAGGCAAAACAACGGAACTCAAGCCTCAGTTCCAAGTCATTATCGACATGGTAAGCCTCGCCCTTCGCAAGGGCGTTCCTCAACCTTGGATGTATGAAGCCCTGAGCTTGTCCATGCAAGTCTGTGAATATCCAGCGTCGGATATTCGTCGTGTCCTCTTGTCAGCCGTCGATTTTAGCGGTGATGTTGAAGATGCGATCAAGATTGGTAAGTATCTCGCTAAGCATGGAATGCCTCAAGAAGCCTTGCTCGTTCTCCGTGACGCTGCCAGATGCCAACCACTTCGCGCTGACATTTATGAACTCGCCTTGCCATTGGCCATTCAACTTCAGGATGTTGAATCCGTTAAGTGGACATGTGTCGGTGTCTTATCGCAAGCTTGGCCAGACGACCAGATGAAACTGGTTGAAACAGCCGAACTCGCCGCGAAGAGTACCCTCATCCGCATGACTCGCGACAGTCGCATTGTTGAAGCAAAAATCTTCCAAGATGCCGTGAAGAACGCCATGAAGCGCGACTTAGTGGTTCGCATCAGTTGGACCGGCAAAGCCGACGTTGATGTTTCTGTCGAAGAACCGTCCGGCACCATTTGTTCACTCTCCAACTCTCGTACCTTGAGCGGGGGAATTTTGCTGAATGACGGCAACTCCAATATAAAAAACTCCGAGGAAGGTTTCTCGGAGACCTATGCTTGTCCGCAAGGCTTCTCCGGCGAATACCGGATTCTGGTCGAGAAAATTTGGGGCGAAGTCGCTGGCGGCAAAGTGACTGTCGATATCCTTACCGACTTTGGAACACCTGAACAAAGCTATCGACGTGAGCAGATTCCGATCGCGGAAAAAGATGCGCTCATCAAAGTGGCAGTCAAGAATGGCCATCGTGAGACTCCAATTGCGGATATTGCAATCGCCAAGTCGCAAGCACAGAAGCTGGCGGCAAGCCGATCCGTACTGGCACAACAAATTGGCAACGCCGGCGGAAACAACCAGAACAATCAACTCGGCGCTCTCTTGGCCGGCCTGTCGGCGAATGCGAACTCGGGAAGCGGTGTAAATCCATTTAGCCCGTTTCGCGGAGCGGTAGGTTACCGTCCCATTATCACCGTATTACCGCAAGGTACAGTTTGGCCGTTCATCAATGCGGTTATTTCAGGCGATCGTCGTTATGTTCGATTCGGCCAGCCACCCCAGTTTTTCGACATCGTGCAAATCGATACCTTTAACTTCATCACCGGTGGTGGTTCAAGTTCTGGCGGCGGCCTAGGTGGTGGCGGTGGTGGAGGTGGTGGAGGCGGTGGTTTTGGTGGTGGTGGATCGTTCTAGATTGGTGCTAGCCAATAAATGAGCTATGATTGAGGGCTCAAGTCGAAAACGACAATTGTTTTTGGCCACTTTCGATTCGAAGGTGGCCTTTGTTTTTTAATGTAAAGTAGGCACCGATGACTTCGAGTCATTCGTCCAGCAGTGGGAAAGCGCTTGAGCTGCTTGCCCCAGCGGGAAATTGGGATTGTGCGAAGGCGGCCATCGAGAATGGTGCCGACGCGATATACTTCGGCTTGCAAGTTGGCTTCAACGCCCGTGCGCGGGCAGATAACTTCACGCTCGAGGATCTTCCAGAGCTGATGACATTGCTTCGCCAACGAAGCGTAAAAGGTTATGTCACGCTCAATACGCTCGTCTTTACGGATGAACTTCCGCAACTCGAAGCGAATGTGCGTCGACTAGCAGAAGCTGGTGTCGATGCAGTCCTCGTCCAGGACATTGGCGCCGTCCGCTTGATCCGAGAAATCTCCCCAGATCTATCGATTCATGCGAGCACGCAGATGACGATGGTCTCGGCTGAGACGATCGCTGCAATTGAACAACTTGATATCGAACGCGTCGTTTTGGCGCGCGAACTATCGATCGACGAAATTCGAAAGATTAGTTCCATGACCTCGATGCCGCTGGAATGCTTTGTTCATGGGGCGCTATGCGTTGCCTATAGCGGTCAATGTTTAACGAGCGAGTCACTCGGCGGTCGCTCGGCTAATCGCGGGCAATGTGCTCAAGCCTGTCGACTCGACTACAAGCTTCACGTTCAACCCATGAATAACGCTGCAGAACTACCCTTCCACCGGAAGACGCCACAGTATTTCCTCTCGCCGCAAGACCTGGCCGGCCACGATCATATTCACGACTTGATGGAGGCCGGCGTCACCTCCTTTAAAATTGAAGGGCGACTCAAAACACCCGAGTATGTCGCCAATACGGTTCGACAATATCGCCAGGCGATCGATGCCGCAATTTTGCGAAAACCTAGAACGTTATCGCTTGAGTTGCAGCGAGAATTGGAAATGAGCTTTTCTCGCGGATTTTCCCCTGGCTGGTTAGAAGGGTGCAATCATAAGCGACTTGTCCCGGGGAATAGCAGCGCGAAACGAGGAGTCCTAGTTGGGAAAGTCATCGCACAACGCGGAGAACGGATCACCGTCGAATTGACCCATCCAATTGCCAAAGGGGACGGAGTTGTCTTTGAAGGAAATCGAGCCAAGGGGCAAGAAGTTGGTGGGCGAGTCTATGAAGTCTTCGTGAAAGGGAAAAGCCTGGATGTACCTCAAGCTGGTCGCGTGGAATGGATGTTTGAACGCGGCTTGATGAGGAACGCCGAACTCTATCCTGGCCAAAACATCTGGCAAACCGATGACCCTCGCTTATCCAAGAAACTCAAAGCAACTTTTTCTGGTCAGGCGCCTCATTTCCGACGGTCGATTGATGTTGCGATTTCCGCCCGTGTCGGCGAGTTGCTTTGCGTTACCGTCCAGTTTGGTGAGCAACAACTCAAGATCGAAAGTCAGTCGCCGCTGGTCGAAGCAACCAGGCATCCTCTGAGCATTGAGCTCCTTCGCGAACAGCTGGGGCGTCTTGGCGGTACACCCTTCATCCTTCGAGATGTCACGGCCGATATTCAAGGCAGCCCCATGATTGCCTTCAGCCAACTTGGCTTGATTCGCAAGTCCATGGTGGACCAGCTTTCAAATCGGTTGGCGGAGAAACCCGAACGGCGCGTGGCAGCCGCCGGCGTAGCCGAACGCATGTTATCCAAATTCTCAGCCGTCAAAACGGAAGCCGTGGTATCGCCTGCCCCCGTCCTCCGAGTGCTTTGCCGTTCCTTGATTCAGTTGGAATCCGTGCTATCGGAAAATTGTCGCGAAGCGTATGTCGAATTCAACGACATTCGTGACTATCGGCAAGCGGTTTCCATGGCGAGATCCGCCCAAGCGAAGATCTACTTAGCAACCTTGCGGATACAAAAACCGGGCGAGCTTGGATTGTTCCATGCTTTGGCAAAACAGCCGGCAGACGGCTGGCTCGTCCGCAATCTTGCCGCCGTGCGATATGCCAACGAACATCGGATTCCGATGGTTGGCGATTTTTCGCTCAACGTTACCAATCCGTTGACGGCCGAATGGCTCATGGATCAGGGATTGGAACGTGTAACGGTGTCCTATGACCTGAATCGCGATCAGCTTTTAGAGCTCATCCAACACACGCCGGCATCTTGGCTAGAAATCGTCATCCATCAGCATGTCCCCATGTTTCATATGGAGCACTGTGTTTTTTGTACCGAGCTATCTCCCGGAACCAATAAAACAAACTGCGGTCGTCCCTGCGATCGTTTGGCTGTCCAGCTCGAAGATCGCATTGGAGTGAAGCATGTGCTTCACGCCGATGTTGGGTGTCGCAATACACTCTACAACGGAACAGCGCAAAGCGGCGCTGAAGCGGTGCCTTCACTTCTACAGGGCAACGTCCGAGATTTCCGCATTGAGCTATTGAACGATGCTTCGCAAGCTGATGTGCGACGGCTCTTGAGTTTGTATCGCGATCTGATCGCCGGAAAGGTATCGGGAAGTGAAGTCTGGAAAGCGCTCAAAGCCGACAATCGGGTCGGCGTCACACGCGGCACCATGGAACAGCCTCGAAATCCCTTGGCGATTATTTAACGAAACGACCAAGCCGGAGAATTCGGCGGGTCGGGTTGCTGAACGGATTTACCTAAATCGAAGTCGGCTGGTTTACGATTGGCGTTCTTCCAATAGTTGGCTTCTTTGATAAAGCCATAAAAACTAGGTTTGAAGGGATCGACATAACTTACGTCGGCCTTTTCAGGAACCTCTAAACCTACGAGGTGATAGGCGGCGTTCACGACTAAGCGACGTAAATCTTCGTCGACAAAATCGAGTGATGCTCCGGCGGTGGTACAAAATGACTTGCCGTTTCCATCAGCACCAGGTCGAGGATAACGGCGGAGCCAAGCCATCGGTTGGAGCACTTCATTTTTTGCTCCGATGACATTGGGTGATTGAGGATCCAGAGTTTCGGTGACTGCGCCTCGCAAAAGCACCGTATCTGCTTCGCTCAAATGGATAACGCCATAGATATCGGAGGGGGTGAAAATTTCGCCGACCCCTCGAAGAATCGGATTTGCTTCGGCGCCTGCATCGACAACGCTTCTTCCTCCTTCGACTTTGTGCTTACCGTGATGACTAACCCACGTCTCACCAAGGATTTTTAATCCAAAGTCGTCGTACGGGATGCCACCAAAGTTCCCCTTTCCCTTGAACGCATGGGTTGAAGTACGAAATCCAAGAACAGGTTTGCCAGCCTGAAGATACTCTCCGATATATTTCGCCTGAGTTTCATCTGGATCTCGGAATCGAGTCCCAATGATCATCAAATCCGCTGTCTTCAACGCATCAAAACCGGTCACCCCTTTTGAGTTATTCGGATCAATATAGTCTGCATTGTCCGGTCCCATCGAAAACAACACAGTGCATTGGAAGCCATGTCGTTGCGATAAAATCTTGCCGAGCATCGGCATCGACTCTTCGGTTCGATATTCTTCGTCGCCAGCAACGAGCACAATGTGTTTGCCATGGATCGGTCGACCGGATGGTGGCTCGAAAACCAACCGATCGGTCGCTTGGGTTGCATTAACGAAAACGAATAAGACAAGAAAGGAAGTACAAAGAGATTTAAGCATTCGTGGTTACTCCGAGAGCTAGACGTTGTTGCATCGTATCCGCCAACTCCATCGAATGGGTGACGACAATCAGTAATGTGTTTTCCTGTTTTTGAAGTTCCAATAACAAGCTACCAATCTTTTTCGCGTTTGCCGGATCAAGATTGCCTGTCGGTTCATCGGCCAAAACAAGCGTCGGCCGCAAGAGCAGCGATCTCGCTACGGCCGCCCGTGCTCGCTCACCACCGCTTAATTCGCTGGGCAAATGGCTGACTCGATGTCCAAGACCAACTGATTCGATAAGTTGTCCCCCCCTCGCTTTATGCTCGGCGGAAACGCTCCCCGTGGCGAGGGCAGGAATGAGAACGTTTTCGAGAACGGTGAGCTGCGGGAGGAGTTGATGATCCTGAAAAATAAATCCGATATGCTTTTGCCGAAAGACGGCTTGGCCGTTTTCGCTGAGCTGATGAGGATTCTCGCCCAAAAGCTCGAAACGTCCCGAAGTCGGTCGGTCGAGCGTTCCCAAGATATGCAACAACGTCGACTTGCCCGTCCCGCTTGGCCCCGTCACGGCAAGGCTCTGGCCGCGATTGAGTTGAAAACTCAAATCCTGAAATATTTTCAGCTCCCCGTCAGGTGTTGGGTAAGACTTACTGAGATTCGAAACAACTAAATCAGCGATTGGCGTGTACTCCTCATTTGGATGCTCTTCAAAACGGATTGAACAAATGTCCTGATACTACTTCTTCGAGGCCTTCCAAATCGGTTCCCAGTTCGCAGAAGGCGAGCGGGCCTGAGAGAGATAAGCTTCGATCTTAGCCGCAATCTCCGGATGCTTTTCTCGAACATTGTCCGACTCGCTCACATCATTCTGTTGATCATACAAAGCGATCTTGGCATCTGGACTTCCGGTACGAATCCCCTTCCATCGTCCTTGATAAAGTGCCGCTTGTTTGAATCCACCTTCGTGAAATTCCCAATAGAGAAACGCGTGTGATTTCTGTGAATCGGATTGGCCGGTAAGGGTCGGCACCATACTGATTGAGTCGATATCCGTTGGCGAAGTCGCCTTGGCGAGCTCACTGGCCGTCGCCATCCAATCACCAAAGTAGGCCACATGCTTGGAGGTGATCCCCGGTTGTACTGTTCCTGGCCACCACGCAATAAATGGCACGCGGATCCCTCCATCGGTAAGACTTCTCTTAATACCAGTGAACGGTCCGGAAGGGTGGAAACGCGTTAAGTCATGTTTGCTTTCGTTATGCGGTCCGTTGTCGCTTGTAAAGATGACCAACGTCTTCTTGGCAAGCCCCGTATCCTTCAAGTGCTGCATCATGCGACCAACATAGCTATCCATACGCGTGATCATGGCTGCTTGACCTTTGTCTTGAGCCGGCCAATCCTCCTTTGCATATTCTCCTAAGTCCGGAACCTCGGTTCCATCGCCAAGTTCTTTTGTCCGCTCGTTGTTCGCATGCGGAACAACCATGCTCCAATACAAGAAGAAAGGTCGCTCGCGATTTTCGGTTACGAACTTGATCGACTCATCCGCGATAAGATCGTCGGCATAGACCTTCGGATTTTTCGAGTATCCGCCACCATCCTCGCCAAGCGGAACCAAGTCGTTGGGAAGCAACTCCTTCGATTCGTTTCTCCACAGGTGATCGGGAAAATGATTATGAGCATGATGTTGATTCAAAAACCCGAAGAACTGGTCGAAGCCTTGTTTACGAGGAAGTCCTGTGGCAGCTTCTCCTTCTTCGCCAAGTCCCCATTTTCCGATGAGGGCAGTACGATAACCGGCTTGTTGCAGAACTTTAGCAACCGTCGTATCGCCAGGTTGGAGAGCCTGCTTGGAGCCTCCCCCGTTTCCACGAACGCGAGTGTGTCCATGATGCATTCCAGTCATCAGGACGCTACGTGACGGAGCACAAACGGTGGCTCCAGCATAGAACTGGGTAAACTTCATCCCTTCGGCAGCCATTCGATCAATATGAGGCGTCTTGATCACCTTTTGACCGTAGACCCCTAAATCACCATAGCCCAGGTCGTCCGCCAATATCCAAATCAGGTTCGGGCGATCGTCGGCCCAAGACAAACCGCCACCCCTGGCCAAAGCGACGAATGCTACAAGGAAAACACCAATCCAAATTCGATTTTTCATAAAAAGACTGCGACTTTGCGGGTTAGGCCCCAAGGATCTGCGGCGGGTTAGTTGCGGGTTCCCCTCTTAATCTGATACTATAGCCGACTCGTGAATTGAATTCATTACCTGCCCGTCATCTTGTGTGATTGCAGTTCCATCCTTTAGGACGGATTTGATTCGCGTTGCGGTCGTAAGACCACTCTCTTCACCGATTTCGACCAATGATTTTCCTCTTTATCATCCTGTTGTTGAGCGTTTGGGGCGTCATCGCTTTTCCGATGCCGGACATGCATTCATTGTCGGCTAACGACAAAGACTCCCATGCGACCAATGACAACCGCGAGACTCCGTTTGGTCTTCGAAGCCAATCGGATTCGGCGATCAAAACAACCAATGGGAGTCATACCGAATCGTTTGTGAAGAGCAACGCGTTAAGATCTATGGAACGTAGCCCTCAAGCCGCCGTGCATGACCTTAAGGACTTGCCCCGTGCTGCCCATATCCTCTTCATTGACCTTTGCAGAAACCTTCGCAGACCGACTTGTTTCTCCGCTGGCTAGTTGGCCCCTCGCAGTAGCAGATGTCGCCGATAAAGCCGAATTCCCATGGCTATCGGTCGTCATTGCCTTAGCCATCGGCGGGGCTCTGGTGTGGCTCATCGAGTTCCTCATGGGCCGCGATGTAAAGTCGCAAGCCAAGCGACTGCTCGATCAAGCTAAACTCGACTCGGAAAACCTTGTCAAACAAGGTGAGCTCGAAAAGAAGGAAAAACTCCTTCAACTCCAGTCAAACTTCGACGCCGAATTGCAAAAGCAAAGGGAGGAACTCCGCAAACGAGAGCAAGCCATCGATCGCCGCGATGAAACGCTTCAACAAAATACCTCTGACCTTCGGAAACAAGAAAAGTTGGTCGAGAATAATCAACGCAAACTAGCGGAGCGACTCGAAGAAGCTAACCGACGCAACGAAGAGCACGGCCGATTGGTCCAACAACAAACCTCCGAACTTCAACGGATAACCGGACTCTCCAAAGAGGAAGCCTCGGCCAAGCTAATGCGCAACCTTGAAAACGAACTTCAAGGTGAGGTCGGCAACATCATCATTAAACACGAGAAGCGGATCTCCGAAACCGTAGACCAAAAAGCCCGTGATATTCTGTTGACTGCCATGCAGCGGTACGCGTCGACGCAAACCTCCGAATCAACAACCAGCACGGTCGACATTCCAAATGATGATATCAAAGGACGCATCATCGGTCGTGAAGGCCGGAACATCCGTGCCTTTGAAAAAGCGACCGGCATCGACGTAATTATCGACGATACACCGGGCGTGATCATCGTCAGCGGTTTTGATCCTGTTCGTCGAGAAGTCGCTCGATTGTCACTCGTGAAACTGATCACCGATGGCCGGATTCATCCGACGAAAATCGAGGAAATTGTCGCGGCTACCGAAAAAGAAATAACGCAATTGATCACGCGTAAAGGTGACGAGGCAGCCAGCGAAGTTAACCTTGGCAACCTGCACCCACGCGTCATAGAAATGCTTGGTCGCTTGCACTTCCGAACTAGCTATTCGCAAAACGTGTTGCGGCACAGTATTGAAGTTGCATTTCTGTCAGGAATGATGGCCGAAATGATCGGACTCAACCCTAACCTGGCTCGGCGATGCGGATTGCTTCACGATATTGGAAAAGCCGCCGATCATGAATTGGAAGGTGGCCATCCCAAGATTGGGGCTGACATCTTAAAGCGAAGTGGCGAAAACGAGTCGGTGGTTCATGCAGCACTGGGGCATCATGACCAGTTAACTACGGAGTTCCCCTATACTCTGCTCGTTGCAACCGCCGATGCCTGTAGTGCATCGCGTCCCGGCGCACGCCGTGAATCGCTCGAACGATACATCAAGCGGATGGAAGAGCTCGAAACGATTGCTCGTGCATTCCCTGGCGTTGAACAAGCCTTCGCCATTCAAGCTGGTCGCGAATTGCGAGTCATCGCGAGCTCCAAAGACACCGATGACGCAGCGGCCGCTAAAATCTGCCGCGACATTGCCCAAGCCTTTGAGCAACAGCTAACCTATCCGGGCGAAATCAAAGTCACCGTCGTCCGCGAATCACGCTTTACCGAGTTAGCGCGTTAGTCCGAATTTTAAGTCAGTGAATGAAATAAATGTTGTCTAAGCTAGATCGACTTTCCCATCCAAGTCTTTCGAGCTCTGGAACATCGGACCATTGACTCGGGTAACCCACGCAGAGATACGCAATGAGCCTCCATTCTGAATTTGTATCAAGAATTTTATGGATAACATCCGGGTCAATGATCGAGACCCAGCCCACCCCAATGCCCAGACATCGCGCGGCCAGCCAAAAATTTTGAATCGCCGCGACAACCGAATACTCAAGAGACTCAGGCATGGTCTTTCGACCCAGTCCCCGGCCTTGCTGGGTCGCATCATCGCAAAAAATAGCGAGATGAACCGGCGCCTCGCGCAGTCCAGCTAACTTGAGCCGTAAGTATTCCTTCTTGGCGTAAGGTGCGTAGTCTTCGGCCGCAATCAGGTTTTGCGATTCAAATTCCTTAGCTACCGCTAAACGCTTTTCTGTTGATTTGACAAACGCAAATCGCCAGGGCTCAGAAAGTCCGACTGAAGGTGCCAAGCATGCTGATTCGATCAACTTCGTGAGAATTGTCTGTGGTATCGCTTTCGAATCAAAACTTCGAATGTCTCGTCTCGCTTTAAACAGCTCAATCAGATTTTCAAAAAACGGTTCAAAACTCACGTCTTTGACTTTTTCCAATACTGGCCCAGTCGAATAAAATCACGCAATCTACAGAACTGCGATCCGAGAAAACGGATATACGGTGCCCTACTAATTTAAGCCAACATGTGCCGTTTCTAGATAGCTACTTCGTAAGAATCAGCTTTTGATTTTTCGTTAGCTGAAGACGATAGGTTTCGCCATCGAGCATGATTAACACGCTCGTTTTACCCTGTGCCAGGGTGCTGAACTCGATCCTCAATGGGGGATCGATCGCGACGCCCTGCTTTTGCAGTCGGACGAAGGTTTCACAATGCTTTGGCGATTCTTCTGTCATCGAAAAGTTACTACCAACATGCGCTTTCCAACGCATCTTTCCCGATCCAACGAAAATGTTCTTCAGCTCTTGACTCTGCAAGCTTGAACAATATGATACTAAGTCTCAATTACATTAATAGATAGCCAGCGACCGATTTACCCCGAATTTGTTGGGGTTTATGGCAGCCAGCCAAATGCCTGTTCCTCAGATCACAGTTCGTGATCGCATTGGCTGGAGAATTTACCTTGAAGAGTTATCGCTCGTTTTTGTCTCGCGTATTGGTTTTGGGTACCGGCTTTCTTTGGAATTCGCTGGTTTGCAGTCGCTGGGAATCAGCCGCGATGGCTGACTTTGTGCTCGTCAACACAACCAATGGTTACGCGTGGGACCGTCCAACAGCTCCGGGGGGCAACGCAACGTTTCAAGCTTGGGAAAGCTTCGCTTCCACAACGGGTCCCAACGCCCCTCAATCGGTTCAAGGAATCGATACACCCGTGAATGGAATGTCGATTGGTGCTGCCAATGCAAACAAAGGCTTTGGCGGACCAACGGGAACAACATGGAATCCGGTGAATTCGGCGGGCTTGGCGAACGTTTTTGAATCGGTCGATCCAGCCAACGTCTTTCTAACTTCCGGTGGCAACATCTATTCCCCAACGCTGAGCATTTTTCCTCGAATCACGATTCCCAACAACATCAACGGAACACCAGGAAATCAGTTGAATGGCCTCACGTCGATCGTCCTTCAACTTCGAACGATTGGTACCATTCCAAATCTGAGCAGTTTTCTACTGACGGATCCGGTCAGCGGACTGCAACTTGGTCCCTCTTCACCACCGACGAACATTGGTTCGGTAACCATCAACGGCGGCCCAGGCGGAACACTTGCCTACAACGACTATCTCGTTCGGTTTCAAGCGGCAGGTAACGCCGATCTCTACACGATTGACTTTACTTCGAGCGGTTCATCGATGAGCCTTGACCGCGTTGCGATCGATACTTTTTTTAATCCAGCTGTGAGTGTGCCGGAGCCCGGAGCTTTCGGGTTAATGGCCGCCGCGTTGATGTTTTGTTTGCAACGTCGTCGCCCGGCAGCCTCTCTCTAATCGCCATCGCCCCATCAAACTCTGTCAACGATGGTTCGGTTTCATCGCGACAACGAATTTTGATCCTTCCTAATTGGACTGTCGCAAAAAAATATGGTCAATCCGCACGTACGAAGAATGGCCTTTACGTTAGTCGAATTGCTTGTGGTGATCTCCATCATCGGCGTATTGGCGGGATTACTCTTGCCAGCTGTGCAACAAGCCCGCGAAGCAGCTCGTCAAATGACGTGCAGTAGCCATCTTCGCCAAGTTGGAGTGGCTTTGCATTCGTACGACTTAACCTATGGAACACTCCCGCCAACGATTCTTCCATCGGGTGCAAGCGGCTGGGTAAGCATCTTGCCGTATGTCGAACAATCGTCTCTGTTCAACGAATGGGACTTTACGAAGCGACTCGATGTAGCACCCAATATTGATTTGAAGAAACAGACACCCGCTGTCTGGAAATGCCCATCGATGGTTCGCCCTGATTCACAAGGCGAACCCAATGGTTACTCCAGCTACGCTTTTTCAACGGGTAGTGAGTACTACCGCAAGTCGATTAACAATGGAGCCATGGTTGATTGGATGAATCAACTCTACTGGGAACGCGGTGAAGAGCAAACACGCATCTCGATCAGCGATCTCACCGTACTCGACGGGTCGTCCAATACGATTTTAGCTGGTGAACTCGGTTTTGGAATTAAGGATCTCCTGCCGAACGGAGGCTTCACCCAATGGGCCGATGGCTATCCATATCATTCGGCAGCTTCGATGGCAGGCACTTTCAATGCCAAACAAGGCAAGTTCGATTTTCGATCTTGGGAAACCTTTCGCGGACCACATCCTGGCGTTGTCTATTTCGTTATGTCGGATGGATCCGTCGATAGCGTATCGGAGAACACCGATGCTAGCGTATTGGACCAACTAGCCGCGCGCGATGACGGCCAAGTACTTGCCATGGGGAATTGAAGATGATTCATTCGCGGTATTTGATCTGCGCGATACTTTGCTTGACCCCAACGCTAGGTTGCTCGACGCAAACCATTCAGAACGTCGCAGCTCACGGATCTGTCACCGTTGCAAAAACGCCGCTCCCGGAAGGACTGATCACCTTTGTACCTTGCAACGGCACGCCTGGTAAAAAATGCTCAGTTGTCATTACCGACGGTCGCTATGCATTCGACTCGGCTCAAGGTTTAGCTGCCGGTGACTATCGTGTCGAAATTATGGGGTTACCGCCAGGGATCAAATCGATGGCTGAAGGGCAGCCACCATCCCATCATCGAACTAACTATCGCGAAATCGCACCGGAATACAACGAAAAAAGCACTTTGCATTGCACACTCCAATCTAGCCAGGACAACCAGGCAGACTTCAACGTTCAATTTGTTCGATAATCACCACCACTCTACACGTTCAAGGAAATCGTCATGAGGCTTCGGAATCTCATTCCTCAATCCGTATTCGGATTCTTCATCCAAGTCACGCTCGTTTCGACAAGCTTCGCCCATTTCCCATGGCTGGCCATCGATGCCGAAGGCAAAGTCCTTTATTACTTCGGGGAAACGGTTGCCCAGCGAGACTACAAGTTACCAGAGAAAATTGCCTCGGCTGAAATTCAAGCCGTTGAAATGGACGGTTCTTTAAAACCTCTCGAGATGCAAACCATCGACGGCCACGGTTTTATTGGAAGACAGTCGCTGGCAACCGTGGGTCAAGTCAAACGAATTCAATCCAACGTAACTTACGGTATCCACGGTGGCTCGCGACTTGACTATTACACCTCGCACATTCCCGGTACCCTCCCTAAGTCGTTTGACTTCTACACAAGTCAACTCAACGATTCAGACTTTCAGTGCTTCGGAATCGATACCGAAACAGGGGTAACGATTCGCGTTCTGTGGAAAGGGAAGCCACAATCCGATACAGAAGTCAAACTTTTCTGCGAAGACGGCGACGAAGAAGCGAATAAGAAAACGAACGATGCGGGCGAAGTTCAGTTCTCGGATGGTATGGTGGAAGAAGGGTTGAACGCCGTTCTCGTCGGCTTTACCCACAAGGACGAGGCCGGAAAACTTGGTGATCGCGAATACAAATCGGCGTCGCACTATCTGACCATGACCTTCAACGATCCTGAAAGTCCCGTCAAGCCTCTAAAACCGGTCGTAAAAACTAGCCAATCATCGGCTCCCATCGTGACTCCGGCCGCGACGACAAAGTCTGTCGTCAATATTCATGGTGAAAAACTACATGCGGACCTCCCACTACCACTTACCAGCTTCGGCGCCGTGCGACATGGTGAGACGCTTTTCGTTTATGGGGGACACACTGGCGAGGCCCATCACTATTCAAGCAAAGAGCAATCGGATTCACTCTTCGCGCTCGATTTACGCAGCAACCAATCTGAATGGAAAGAACTTGCAAAAGGACGTCGCTTGCAAGGTCTTGGGCTGGTCGCGCATAGCGACAGCATCATTCGAGTCGGAGGCTTTGAAGCAGTGAATGGAGTTGAGGATGAGGCAGATCTGCGTTCTTCAGAGGAAGTCATGGCGTTCAATCTCAAGTCGAATACTTGGTCGACCCTCCCATCGTTACCCGAACCACGCTCGTCCCATGATGCGTTGATTGTTGGGAATCGGTTGTATGTCGTGGGTGGCTGGACCCTACGTGGCGCAGAAAAAAACTGGCTTTCGACCGCTTGGTCGATCGAATTACCCGCTGAAGGCAAATCCTGGGAAGCACTACCGACGCCAAGTTTTACTCGGCGCGCTATTGCCTTAGCCTCCGTCGATGGACGGCTCTATGCCATCGGTGGAATGAATGAAAAAGGTGGGCCAACGACGGAAGTAGCTTTTCTTGATATCGAGGCTCGCACATGGAACCCAGCTCCGTCGTTATCAGGAAAACCGATGAATGGCTTCGGAGTCGCTGCATGGAATGATGGCAACACTATCATCGCCACAACTTCAGAAGGCGATATTCAACGTCTCGCTCCAGACGGGAAAGAGTGGGAAGTCGTCGGGAAAACGCACGACGCACGGTTCTTCCATCGTTTGCTCCCCTATGGAGACGGGCGCTTCGTTGCTCTCGGTGGTGCCAATATGGAGCAACATCTCAAGTTTCCAAATCTTGAAGTGATTTCTATTCGCTAGGGCCGCCACTCAGAATTGATTGGCCACAAGGGCGAGTTCTTGCGTAGATTAACTTTTTCTTCCCAGCTTTCCTTTTCCTGCGCAATTCTTGTTCTGCGTGAGCCCTCATCAGCCTTATGACGAGTGAAACCCCAGCGGCCTTGTGCCGCTTGGTGAACTAGGGGGAAGGCTAGAATTGACTGAACGATCGCTTCAAACGACCCCCGTGACCTCGCGTCACGGATGACTCAGGTTCATTAGCTGACGAGACCTGGCGTTCCGGTCGGACGAGCCGACCGGGGACGAGAGAAGTACGGAAGAGTGACTCGAGCGGTTCGCCTTTGCTCCAGTTGGACAAGCCAACTGGGGGCAAGACCAAAA
>JANOAI010000228.1:0-19178 GCA_031411055.1 Pirellulaceae bacterium | reverse complement strand
CGAAATGACTGCGTCTCGGAGAGACGCCGCGACGTGAAAGCCAGTTTATAAACAGAGCCTATCTGGACAGCGCCAAGTTTGCGTTGAAGTCCAGGCTTTAGCTGCTTTTCGCGCATCCAAGGTGCTCGGCGCCTAAAGGCTGTACTCCAACAGGGTTCCGATCGATTATCAAGTCCAACCTGGCGCTGTCCAGTTAGCTGGTGTGTTTAAAGATCACTAGGGCCGTGTTAAAAAAAGGCAGTCACGCTCCGAGGATGTTATTTTTCAGAATCGCTCGTCGCCCTGCGACGGTAGTTTCCATTGCAGGGCGACATGCCGATATCACTTTTGCCCTGGTTCGCACAGCTTTCGTTGAGAGACGTAGGTTGTACGTCTCACTCAATTATAGCCCTCACCCCTAAGCTGGCCTGATAAAAACGATGCGTAGCTATTCATAGATTGCATACGAGAAACCTTTCTCCCCCTCACCCCGTCTTCGGGGCGAGGGGGGGCGTGAGGGGCCGAATTGCTTGGAAACTTCGCCCCCTCACCCCCACCCTCTCCACTTAAAGCGAATCAAGCGATTCGGAAATTCGAAAGCTTTTGAAAATGATGACTGATAAAGACACGGCTCGCTCAACGCCACAAAAAATTCTTACAGGCAATCCGAATACCGCCGGTTTACCCTGCGGAAGTTTCTGTTTTCCGCTAACAAAACAATCCTCAACAAACTCTTTTGCTCGCTGGATTTGCCTGCGGCAAATCCAGCGGGCGGAAGAAGGGGCGAAACGATTTTCCGGCATAGTGAGGAACCGAACAAACCGCTGGACAAGCCAGCGGGATTCCTTTTGCGGCGACCTTTGTTTAGTGGCGTTCAGCGAGAAGTGTCCTAATAAACGGCAATATTCATTTCGACGACAAAACCTATCTTTGCTCGCCATGCTCGGGATCCTTGCATCCGTCAATACTCTGTTGGGTAATGCCGAGAAGCTTGCTCCCTTCACGAGCGTGCCTGAACTTTATCAACAGCCAGACAACACGCTCCGATCTCCTCTTGTCTTCGACGACGGGCGGAAAGTCTCGAATCCGGACGAATGGACTCAAAGACGATTTGAGGTCTTGACTGAATGGCATCGCCTCATGGGAGCCTGGCCTCCAATCATCGAACGTCCCTCGATCACGATTTTAGAAGCGACTGAACGGGAAACGGTTATTCAACGTCAAATATCCGTCGAACTTGCGCCAAGGCAATGGAGCGATGGCTACATTCTCTTGCCAAAAGGGACTGGCCCCTTCCCGGCCGTCTTTGTGCCGTTTTACGATCCAGAAACGAGCATCGGTCTAGGCGATAAACCATTTCGAGATTTCGCCTGGCAGTTATCAAGGCGAGGCTTCGTCACATTGTCGATTGGGTCGCCGGGCGGTGATGCCCGAAAGCCGATTCTTTGCGACGGTGCCGAATGCCAGCCTCTTTCGTACCTCGCGTACATCGCTGCGAACGCATGGCAAGCTCTTGCGTCACTTCCGGAGGTTGATGCAAAACGAATTGGGATCGTAGGTCATTCGTATGGCGGTAAGTGGGCCATGTTCGGCTCGTGTCTGTGGGATAAATATGCCTGTGGCGTTTGGTCGGATCCAGGAGTTGTCTTCGACGAATCGCGAGGTAGCATCAACTATCAAGAGCCTTGGTATCTTGGCCTCGATCCGATGATCACGCGAAAACCGGGGCTTGTTCGTGAAGAGAGTCCACGGACAGGTGCTTACCAGCAGCTTATCGCCGAAGGCCACAACCTACACGAACTCCATACATTGATGGCTCCGCGTCCATTTTTGGTCTCTGGTGGCGAAGAAGATCCGCCAAAGCGGTGGAAGGCACTGCAACATACCATCGCTGTCAATCGACTACTTGGACACGACGATCGTGTGTCGATGACCAATCGCGAAACGCATTCACCCACCGAGGAATCGAATCGGCAAATCTATGCTTTTCTCGAACACTGGCTTGCGGATGTCGGTCACTGATATAGCAACTTGCCGGGGTTGTTCGTTGGTCATCGTCATTGCGTTATTGATTGTGAAACGAATGCAGCCATACATTCATCAAATCTTCAACATTTCTACGCGCAACATAAACTTGAAATAGAGACGACGTCGGATATCGTTCTTGGAACTCTCGATTTTCGGCCGTGAATATCCTAATGCCGTTTGCGCTCCTGAGAGCTGCGGCAGACCACGTGCCGTTCACGTGTGAACGTTGTTTCGGGATACCAGTTTTCAGGTTTGATAATATGAGGAACTCAGCTTCGCAGAAGTTTGCGGCCTTTACGCTGATCGAGTTGTTGGTCGTCATCGCCATCATTGGAATTTTGGCAGCCCTACTACTCCCTGCTATCCAACAAGCCCGAGAAGCCGCCCGACGGATGTCCTGTAGCAGCAGCGTCCGACAACTTGGCATAGCATGCTTGAACTATGAATCTACTTTCAAAGTCTTTCCGGCTGGCCGCTTCACGCCGGACAAAGTTTCTTTAACCGGCGTCATCCAAAGAAGTTACAACAGTTACACTGTATCGGGGGCTAAGCCGGACTTTGTGAGTGGTGCGCGTTCGGTGCATACGGCCATCCTCCCCTACATGGAACAACAAGCGGTTTACGATTTGATTGATTTCCGACAGGGAATTACGGCTCACATGTTGAACGCGGCCGGAACGCCGGTGAATCCGAGCTACAACGCTTTTGCGAAAGCGGCTGGGCTGTTCTTGTGTCCTTCAGAGATTAATAGTCGAGAGAAAATCTCCGAGAACAATTATCGATATAACTTTGGAGGATCGACCCATTATGCAGGAGCCGTAAATACAACCGACAACACTGTTTCGGGGACGATCGAACCGATATCGAGTGTGTCAGCGGCTGGCAACGGTGCTTTCAGTATTGGTGAAAGCGGTTTAAGTACTTCGGCGTTCTTTGACGGCACTTCGAATACCGCCTTTTTCTCGGAAAGGATGTTGGGTTCAGGGGTTGCACCGACGGCCGCAGACCAAATCGATAAGACGCACATGCGTTCTCGCCCGGATGGTGTCGATAGAAATGGGCCACTGATAAACTCGGATCAATTTTTCAAAATCTGCGAGCGGACGCCACAAACGAGTCCATTTGCGGCAAACGGAATTTTTGCGGGCGCAGGTCGATTCATCATCACTTCCGGCGCCAATTCGTTCACGAACGGCTGGCCGACGGCTGCGTATTCCGCAACCCTTTACAATCATGTTGCTCCGCCCAATTGGAAGTTCGCTGATTGTGGAGGATCCCAGCGACTTTCCGATGTGCCAGGCGAACACATGATTGTTGCCCCTCGAAGTTACCATCGCGGCGGGGTCAATGTTGTTTTTGGCGATGCTGCCGTAACCTTTCTGACTGACGATATTGATCTGGCTGTTTGGCGTTCCATGGGTAGTCGCGATGGCGGCGAAATTCTGAGTTTTGAACAGTAGCGTCAATTCCATGATTCTTGAGCACGTTTTTGGAAGGATGAAATAGCGATCTTAATTGAACAGCGCCAACTTTGTCTAAAAAACATCGCTTCCGTCGGGTTCATCCCGACGGAGCGACAACTGAGCGGCTACACGAAATCCACCCCAAACCTTCCGCTTTCCCCCGATTCGCCTGTGGCGAATCGGAGGAATGCGGAAGGAGGGATCCTATTGCATTTTTTAGTAGCCGCTCAGTTGTGTTCCCGACCGGGGCAAGCCCGACGGAAAACAGGGAAAGCATTCTCGACGGATCGTAATACGGCGCTGTCCAATTAAGATCTTTACTTCGCTATATGCTCCCTGTCTGAGCACGATTACTTCCTCTACCATCCGTCGATCGATTTCTTATAGCGAAGTTCGAACGAGTAGTGCAAAAGGCTACCAAACCTTTGCGAATCATCGCCTTGAAACACCACGTTTTGCTTGTGGAAATCAGTCGACTCGTTCGAAGGGTTCATTACCGAGTTCTGAAAGAAAAGCTTGGAACCCTTTCAGCGAAACTTTCGATTTGAGTGGCGGAACGCTCGATGCCAAAAATGCCTGTGAAGACGGGGCCGTAAAGGGTCGTAGGCTAATCGTCCCCTGGCGCGCGCGGATAAAGTTGGTGTCAAATATGTTCACGCTACCGTTTTTGTCGATGTCGCACACATTGCTCACGACAGCTCCGGTGGCTCGCTGATTGGCTCTAGCTTGATTGACATCAAAGATGTTGATCGAAACTAGCGTTGGGAAAAAGGTATTTGGAGTAACATCGCCTCGAGCAATTCCAAAATAGAAGACGTCGGTAGCAGCTAAGCCTGTGTTCGCATTCGCCAAAACGGAAATTCGTAACCACGAGTCCTGAATCGAATTGTCAGCAAAGACAAGCTTGATTCTCCCTTCGCCATTCGAACCGCCTGTCGCGAACGTCGAGACGGTTACGGCTGGGTTTACAGGAACAAAGTTAGGGATCGCGTCCGGAAAGGAACTCCAAGTAGCGAACTGGAAACTTGCAGCATCGATCGCCGCTAGATTCGCAGCCTGGGTCAAATCGATGACGATTCCGTTCAGCCCCCGACTATAGTTTGTGAAGTTTGCTGACGATGCGTTTTGGCCACCCAGCACTAACGCGCTCAGTGACGTTGTTTGACCAGGCAAAAGAGCGACTTTACTTGGATCAATAGCGTTTATCGGGTTCACTGTGGGTGCGTTGTTGCTTCCACTCGTTCCAAAGCCCGTTGAGTTGTTGTAGAAGACTCTGCGGCTGGTGATCATCGCCTTGGGTGCATTCGGGAAACCTGGCGTCAGAATACCGCCGCTCGGGAAATTCGCGGTCCTTAACGGCGCTGCTTGAAATTGCAAATCGAGTGCGCTTGTGCCCGTGTCAAGAATCTCACCACCATAGAAGGACGCTGAACTCGATGCGGCGATGTTTCCCGGGAGGCGAGCGATCGCGTCAACAACGCCACTATTGTCGGAATTAAGCACCTTGGTCCCAGCGAAATAAGCTGGCTCGGCGGAAGCCGCAATCGCCACGGCATCCAGTAGAGCCACCCAAGGTGTACTATCCAAGATGCCGTCGTTGTTGGCATCGTAGTCGACACCAATTGTCCCCGTAAAATTGGAGACGAGTAGCAAATTCGCCGAATTCTCGATCCCGGGTGCACTTGGCCGACTGAGGTTAAAACGCCCAGTCGCGGCTGGCACATTGGAATACGGTATCGAGGTCTGATAGTTATCGCCAATCAGCAACAGGTTGTTAACGCCAAAGAGGGCCGTGCTTAAGTTGAGCGCATGATCCACGGTTCCTCGAGCCGTCGCGGAGTCAGTCTCCAGTTCAATAAGCCAAACATCCGAAAGCGTTTCGCTCGGTATGAGACGAAGAAGTTCTATGAATTCCCGCGAGTCATCAGCGTCACTTGGATTTACCAGAACTTCGTTGAAGCGGACCGCTGGTTGATTCACAACCGTTGAAACGGTGTAATCGGCGACGACCGGCAAATGGTCGGTTACCGTTGTCAAGAGATCCAAAACCGTCGTTCGATTTGCTAAACCAGATAGAGCCGTACTGCTAGAGTTGTTGATGCTACTATTGATTGGCACGGAAGCGTTATTTCCAAACGAGTGGTAACTTCCTGGTCGATAGTCGATTCCAGTGCCATCCGTGAACTCACCTGTAACCAACTGAAAATCAAACCGATCATCTAACCCCCCACCAACGAGCAGGCCGGGTGGATTGACAGCCGGTGCTTGAGTGAAAACATCGATAAAGCTCGCGTTATTGTTCCAATTGCCAATTCGATTGACCGGATCCGCGGCTTGACCATTGCCGACGCCCAGCATCGTCTGAAAAGCTAACTCGTTTCCGGCATAAACGTTGAAATCGCCCACGTAGAGAATATTCTTGCCGTTCCCAAGTGCATCCGCGTTCGCGCGGATTGCTTGAGCTTCGATCAATCGCCGATCACGACCCTCTTGATCATCGACCGCTTTCCAATGGCTGTTGTAGACATAAAAATCGGTCGAACTCCCCCCACCAATGGGTTGGAAGTGATGCCGCACAGTCTGTCGAGGTTGTCCGCTTGTACTGACCGTTCCAACGCCAAGCTCGGCGAGAAGTTGAAGCGTTTGCGTATTGTAAACCACCCCCACGGTTCCCCCACCGGTTGAACTTCCATTGAGGGTTCCGGTAGCGTAAACACCGGCGCCGTAGATCGTGTTAAGCAAGCTTGCGACCGCGGCGGTGGTCGTCGATTGGGTAAAAACTTCTTGCAAAGCAAGAAGATCAATTGCTCGTGAAACTCCCCCGACAATCTCTGTCCCGATCGCTTGCAGAATCGTATCGAGTCCGGATCGGGGAAGCCCAGGGGATTCTGCACTTGCGATGTTGTAGCTGACAACCCGCAAATTCGAGGACGTCTGTGCCGCGACAAAGTTGCTAGCACCCGGTGTTATAGACGCGACGTTGGGCGATATCGGCAAGTTGGTGCTCCCACGCGTCGCATCGTAAAGCGTCTGCGAAGGTAGGTTCCCGATATCGTATAAATCGCCGTTGAACCATGCATTTTTCGCGACAATCGTACTGCCAACCATACGTGACGCCGCATCGGGCGTCCCTTGCGTTTGCGTCAGGGCCACGCCACCATAAACGCGATCGCCGACGTCACCGTCTGACCAACCAACATTGTCGATGACCGCAAATCCGGCCGGAAGATTGTCGAGCTCGCCATCGTTGTTGGCGTCGTAGTCGCTTCCCTGCGTAAACGTGCCTGTTGCCGAAACCAACATAAAGGTTACGGAGAGCTTACTTAGGATTCCGCCGGGAGTGTCGAAGAGTGCGTCCGTGACGACCGTTGTTCCAGATGCTGCCGAATGACCGCCGGTTGGGCTCTTCATCATCAAGAGCCCGTTACTACCAACCGAGAGTCCAGTCAGGTTGGCGACGTACTTGGCAATGCCAAGCGTGGGGCTATTTCCATCAATCATCACCAAGTAGACATTGCTCAGCGACAGCCCGGCCGTTCCCGCGATTTCGATGTACTGGAATTTATCGCCAGCCACCGTACTGCCGGGTGGATTGGCCTTTATTTCATTGAGCCGAAGGTCGTTCGATTGAATCGATTGCATCGACGGGGCGACAATCGAGTACGAATCAGAGACCATCGGTTCCGTTCCAAAAGCCACTAGATCATTCGTGGCGAGCGATGCCAGGAGCGTTCGCTCTTCCAGCGTTTCAAAACGAAGTTTGAATCCTCTTTTTAAAAAACGGTCGTTGTTTTTACGCGTTCGATTTCGACTCGCAATGCCGCGATCTTCACAAAACGCAAAAACGTTCTCCAGCCCCATTCTCCAATTTCGATGCGTCACTTTGGAATTCTGGCTTTGAGATTTCATGTCGATGGGGAATAGGTTTAGCAGATTTGAGAAGAGCGATTTCGGATCTACAAATGCGACCGATCGTACATTGTCGTTTTGATAGCGTCGTTTAGTTCAACGTTAACGATGCGACAACTCGCACAAATTCAACTCGTGTATCGAGAAGCCTCATGTCGTATCGCAATTGTTAGCGCTCAGAGTAGATCAAAAATGAACCATCGCAAGGGCGCATTCCGAAACATCACGAACCTAATTCGTCGACAAACGCCTTCATGAAAGATTCACGCCATATTAACACAACGAACGCTTGCAATTCATACAAGCCATTTATGCTTCCACCCGCTCAAAGTGGAATCCGCCGCGCAGAGCATCCAGCAAGGCACTCGGAACGTCATTTTTAATATCAAAGGAATCCCCATGACTGCAGCCAACATTACAAGTCGCTTCCTCGAATCCTTACGTAGCCGAATTCGCAAGCGAACCAGTCGGCTCACGCACAAAAAGCGTCGATCATTGCTAATGGAACTGCTCGAAGGCCGCGCGCTCATGGCGACATTCGCTCAGGGTGATATCGCGCTTCTCGGGGTGAATTCAGCCAATCCCGACACCATTCGATTCACGAATCTCAAAGCGATGGACGCCGGTGACGTAATCAACTTTACCGACAATGGATTTACTGCCGGTGCGACAGGAAGAACAGGCGAAGGCTTCCTGACTTTCACAGCGCCCGCCGGAGGTGTAGCCGCGGGCACCATTTCCACTTGGAACAACGGCATGAACATTACTGGAACACCTTGGAGCTCGAATAATCCTACGAACTTTGCCCTGAATGGTTCTGGTGATCAGCTGTTTGTGTTCTCGGGTAATACCGCGAACTGGGCTACGCAGTCCGGCATTACACTTTTGTACGGCATTAACTTCGGAGTTGCATTGAGTGCAACTTCAAGCGCTTCGAACACGGTGCAACCGACCGCTCTGACGACGGGCTTTCTAAATCTTCCAGCAACGACCAATGCCAATTCTTATTACTCAGGGACTGGATCGGCTGCGACAACCGTGCCGATTACAGGCACTACGAGTGCAATCTTTACCGATCTTTTAACGCCGGCAAAATGGTTCGGTAACGGAGCTGCTGCTGCTACTTTTCCAACACATTCGATAACGATCAACTCGGGGACGAACCCGACCGTAAGCGTTTCGGCAACGAGCGCAACAGCCAACGAAGGCAACGCCGGGAACACCGGCTTTACTTTCACGGTTACGCGATCTTCAGGAACGGGAACAGGTTCGGTCAATTGGGCTGTCACAGGATCAGGGGCGAATGCCGCAAACGCGGCTGACTTTGGCGGAACGCTCCCCTCAGGAACGGTAAACTTTGCTGATACAGAAATAAGTAAAGTCGTCACCGTGAATGTATCCGGCGATACCTTGGTTGAATCAGACGAAGGTTTTACGATTTCGTTGTCGAGTCCTGTCTCTTTGGACTTGGGTTCACCTAGTTCTGCCACCGGAACAATTCAAAATGATGATTCGAGCTTCTCGATTGTCGCACTGAGCGCAACCAAAGCGGAAGGTAACTCGGGTACAACACCGTTTACCTTTACGGTAACGCGGACTGGCAATCTCACGACGGCCGCAACGGTTGACTATGCCACCATCGGTTCTGGCACCAATCCAACGGATTCATCCGACTTCTCGGGAGCAACTGGCAATACGATCAACTTCGCAATCAATCAAGCGACCGCCACGATTACATTGAACGTTGTCGGTGATACGTCGGCTGAGCAAGACGAAACCTTCACTGTTACATTATCGAACGCAGCGGGATCGGGTGTTGTTTCCGCGATCCTCGGAACCCCTGTTTCAGCAACGGGTACGATTCAAAACGATGACGCAGCTACGATTCTTTCGATCGCTGCAACCGATGCTAGTAAAGCCGAAGGAAATACTGGAACAACGCCGTTTACTTTCACGGTCACTCGATCAGGCGACACGACCGGTGCTTCCAGTGCGACGTGGACGATCTCCGGTACGGGTGGAACAGCGGCGGATATTTCATCGGCTTTGACTGGACCAGTATCTTTTGCGGCCAATGAAACATCGCAAGTAATTACGGTTGATGTGATTGGAGACACGGTTATTGAATCCGACGATCCATTTACGATTACTTTGTCGGCTCCCTCTTCCGGAGTTGCTATTTCGACGGCGATTGCTAACGGACTCATCGTCAATGATGATCGTTCGGTCGCCTTGCCCGCTACTCCAATCACAACGGTTGAAGGAAACTCGGGGAGTACCGTCGTGAACGTAACTGTTACGCGTACGGGTGATACTTCGGTCGCAACCAACGTTGATTGGGCCGTGACCGGCTCCGGAACGAATCCTGCGAGTGCGAGCGACTTCGCTGGTGCGGTTCTACCGAGCGGTACAATAGCATTCGCCATTGGTGAAACAACGCAAACCATTTCCTTCAGCGTTCAGGGGGATACACTCCTCGAACAAGATGAGACTTACACGGTAACTCTTGGGACCACAAGTAATGGGACTATCGGTACACCAGCAACCTTGGCAGGTACCATTTCGAATGATGATTTTGGTTCCTTGGTTGCGGGTGACATTGTCATCACGGGAATCAATACGACCAATCCCGATCAGTTTGCGTTCGTTCCCTTAGTCGATTTGCCTGCCGGGCAGATCATTACGTTTACCGATAACGCGTTTTCCGGAACTGCTCTGGCAACGAACGAAGGCGTGTTGACGTATACGGCGCCAGCAGGCGGGTTGCTCGCTGGAACGAAGGTTGTTATTCAAGCAACCGGGGGCGCGGCATCCATTCTAAATGGCGCCGCCGGAACGGCCTTTACTTCAGGTACGGGCTTCGCGCTGAACGGTAGTGGAGACAATCTCTTTGCTTACACTGGCACCGCAGCTAGCCCTAACTTCCTTTTCGGTTTAACGACCGGAAGCTCTTACCTCACAACAGGTGCGACGACCGCTTCAACAACTTATCTTCCAAGTACTTTGCTGGTGGGTACCTCTGCCGTGGCACCGCTTGCGACAACTGGAACGATTGCCAATGCACAGTTCAACGTCACGCAAACGAATTTTGCTTCGGCTTCTGCGGCTCGTACGGCTGTAGCAACGCAAGGCAATTGGACCAATTCGTCAAGCGTGTTGACGTTAGGAACTTCGAACTTTACTTTCTCTGCAACGCCAAGTGTCGTGATTACCTCTGGAAACACTGTCTATAGTGGATCGAGCTATATTGCGACGGCGTCCGTGACTGGTTTCAATTCGCCTGATCCGAGTGCTTCACTCAGCTTCTCGTATTACGCAAGCCAATCTGACGCCGACAATCTAGTAAATTCCTTGGCGGCTTCTCCAGTCAATGTTGGGCTGTACTGGGTACGAGCATCGACGACAGCAAACAGCGGCAACACTGCTGGTCTATCGTCGAGTACACAATTCCAGATCACTCAAAAGGCAGCGACGATCACTGCCGATGCGAAGAGCAAGACTTACGGTGGTTCGGATCCAGCCTTGACATTCGTTGCGACCGGTTTGGTCGGTCCGGATACTCAAGGCAGCACGGCCACCGGAGCTTTGACTCGCGTTTCAGGTGAAAACGTCGGAACGTATGCGATCCAGCAAGGGAACGTTTCGCTCGGTGCAAACTACAGTCTGACTTACGTTGGTGCGAACTTGTCGGTAACTCAAGCATCTGCGACGGTTACCGCCGATGTTCAGAGTAAGACTTACGGAAGTGCCGATCCAGCTTTGACATTCGTCGCGACCGGATTGGTCAACGGCGATACGCAAGGCACGACTGCGACTGGAGCTTTGACTCGCGTAGCCGGTGAAAACGTCGGAACGTATGCGATTCAACAAGGGAACGTTTCGCTCAGTGCAAACTACAACGTGACCTACGTTGGTGCGGACCTAACGGTCACTCAAGCCGCAGCGACGGTTACCGCCGATGCGCAGAGCAAGACTTACGGTGGTTCCGATCCTGCTTTGACATTCGTCGCGACCGGATTGGTCAACGGCGATACGCAAGGCAGCACAGCGACCGGAGTTTTGACCCGGGTTGAAGGCGAGACGGTTGGAACATACGCAATTCAACAAGGCACTGTGTCGCTCGGTGGAAACTACAGCGTGACTTACGTTGGTGCAAACCTGACGATCAACCCCGCTGCGGTCGCCCCGACGTTTGTTGGCGCTTCAGTGAACGGAGCCGACACGTTCTTGAATTCGCTTCAACGATCGCAGATTACATCACTGGTTCTCAACTTTAGTGCACCTGTCATTATTGCCAACAATGCTTTCAGTATCGCTAATATCGGCTTGATCACGGCACAGTCCCCAGCAGCCCTGGCAAGCTCACAGATATTAGTGTCGGGAAGTGGCACGCAAGTTATCACGCTCCGATGGGCGAATGGCAACGCAACGGGTAGCAATGGCGTCGTGAGTCGTGTGGGCACAGGTGCGCTCGGCAATTCCTTGGCCGACGGCAACTGGCAACTTACGATCGATTCGAGCAAGGTAACCTCCGTAGCGGGTGGCTCGGCTCTAACCGGCAACAACCAATTCGGAGCTACGGCAGCAGACGACTTCTTCCGCTTGTTCGGTGATTCGAACGGTGATGGACTCGTTTCACCTACGGATTCATCGGCTTTCAAAGCCGCGTACAGCTCTGGTAGTTTGACGTTCAACAATGCGGCATTGGATTGGAACGGCGACGGACTGGTTCAGAACAGTGGTGGTGATCGCAGCAACTTCCTTGGCAACTACAACAAGCGTCGTCGAGCAAATTTCGGTCTCCCTTCCTAGTCGTTCAGATTTGCGATTGGCTGAGCTTTTGACTTTCTGCCAACCGATTTTTCCAGGTGAAAACCTGACAACTTATAAACAACTTGTTTTCTATTTTTTGTACGAGGATTTTTGAATGAAATACTTTTTAAGTTTAGCGTTAGTGCTTGGCTATGCGGCCAGTAGCTTCGCTGGGTTTTCTTTAAGCTGGTCGCCCGTATCGGGAAGTTCTACCGGTGGCTCGCCGATCGCGGTCAACCTTTTATTAAACGAGACTGGTACCACGGACATGACTACCTGGGGGTTAGCGGGAGCCAATGTTAAAGTTACCCGCTCCGGCGTCGGTGCCTTGACGACTCCGATTGGTAACGTCGGCCTAGGTTTTTTCGATGTTGCTGACACGACCGGCTCAACCGCGAGCGTAGGCAATCTGGCGCAAACGTCGCTCGATGGAGCTGGCATTGGCTCTCTCGGCAGCTTGGTTCTGGGAACCTTTACAATCAATCCGACGATCGATGGATCGGGGACGCTCAGTGTCGCCAGTCTCTTGGGAAACAACGATGATCTGCGAGTTTATACAGACGGCGTTGGAGGCTCTTTAGATCTCGCTCCAGGTGCTTTTACGGGAGCACCTGAATTTACCTTTAACTTCACCGCCGTCCCTGAGCCAGGATCGATCGTGGGTGCATCGGTTCTCGGTATGGTTGGTTACCTTCGCTGGAGACAAAAAAGGAAGGTGCGAGGTACTCCCGCGATTTCCTAAACGACAGATGAGTTTTTGTTTCGCAACTTGAATTGACTGCCGAAACTTATCTCGAGACCAGCGTTCTATCCCCCACAGAACGCTGGTCTCTTCGTATCTGCGTTCAAAAAAATCGCTCGACGTGAGATGAATGGGAAATCTGTCCCCAGTCTTTCTAGATCAAGTGCCTCGAAGCAAAATCGCTGCTCATGCGTTTGCTTCTTGCCTAATCGTCGCCTTAACAAACACTTCATAAAAATCACGAATGTTTGGCGTCGACATCAGATTCCGATTCGCAATCATTGTCGGATTGAAGTCAAGTCGATACAGATCGCACGTACTCGGAATGAATTCCCTCGCTCTAAAGCGCAAGTCAGTGACATCACCATACCGCCCCAAAACGCCTGTCGAACATCGATTTGCTTTCACGCTGGTCGAATTGCTCGTCGTCATTGCAATTATCGGGATTCTGGCGGCGCTTCTCTTACCCGCAATTCAACAAGCTCGCGAAGCTGCCCGACGCATGTCTTGCGGAAGCAGTATTCGGCAACTCGGCATTGCTTTGCTCAATTATGAGTCTCGCTACCGAGTTCTACCGCCAAGCCGTATTAACTTGAGCAGTCCAACATTCCAGGCCTCTTGGCAGTCAATGATTCTTAATGACGTTGAACAGCCCAATCTTTTCCAAAATTACAACCGAAACGTGAATTGGTATGACCCACGCAACGATGCTGTCACTCAAGTTACGATACCGCTTTTCCTTTGCCCATCGACGCCCCGCCAAAAAGTGATCCCTCCGTCAAATCTCTATTTCGACATCACCAACAATACTCGGACCAACGGTCCGCTATGGGGGCCTTCCGATTATGCTTCCATCAATGCCGTTCGCAATTCTGTATTCATCGGAGCCGGGCTCCCGTCGCTGAATAAACGCGAAGTCCTCGGTGTGCTAAGACGTGGGCCGGATCCGGTTCCGCTAACTTCTATTCTGGATGGTACGTCCAATACCGTCATGATTGGTGAGGGAACCGGAAGGCCTACCCTGTACATCGGTCGTAGACAAGGAAGCAACCCTGAAACAGGGCCGGTTGCCGGAACGAGTTGGGTTCGGGACGGGTGGGGATGGGCCGACATCAACTCGGGTTTCAGTATCGATGGTACCGACCGTGAGGGACGACAAAACGTCACAAGTAATTCAGGGGTGGTTACGACGACGCGTGGCAACTGCCTCATGAATTGCACGAATGACTCCGAGTTCTACTCGCATCACCAAGGTGGTATTCATCTTCTGAGAGTCGATGGCTCGGCCCATTTTACTCCCGATTCAGTCGACGCAGCGACTCTGATCGCTCTTCTAACTCCCGAAGAGGGTGAAGTGATATCGAATCCAGAGTGATTTCTTCACTCTGATGAAGTCGACCTCTTATCCGGACGAAGCTTCACGAAAACTTCATCGTTCATTAACGGCACAAACGCATTATTCAGATGAGTCGTCAGTAAATTATTGACAGCAAAAACTTAGCTGCATCAATCGCACGCGAGTCAAAGAGCTCGGCAGTACAACGCCTTCCAATCGACGTAAAGCAACCCATAGGGATAGCCCATGAAGACCACAAAATTTATCGACAAGCTCAAGCAATTGTTCGGACGTAGCGTTCGTGATCGATCGAATTGTTTCAACCGCCAAAGACGACGGTCGCTTCTCGTGGAAGGTTTGGAGCAGAGGAATCTCTTCGCTAATTTTTCGGCTGGGAACTTAGCGGTTTTTAGTGCCGATAGCAGCACGCTCAACAATACGACCATTTCGATTCTCGAAATAAACCCTGCATTGTCAACGCAAACCACTCCGGTGCAAACTATTGCTGTACCCTCGACGGGGGCTAATGCTCTTCGTACCAGTGGATCAGCATCGAGCACCGGCTATCTGACCAATTCAAATGACGGGTCCTTGCTCGTGTTCTCTGCGCACAACGCGGACATGACGGGAATTACACCCCTTCCAAACGCGAATACCCTTGTGACGCGAGGCGTGGGAACGTTGAATGCTTCCGCAAGCTTCAATTTAGCAACCACCTACACAGGGACCAGTGGCCAGCAAACTCGTTCCGCGACGTCGATCGACAACACGACCTTCGTGGTCGGTGACCAAGCTGGCGTCTACACCAACGGCTCCTCCGCCGCATCGCCGGCGGCCAACGTTCGTGCCGTCAAGTCCTTTGGTGGCAGTCTCTATGTTAGCCAAGCTTCAGGGACTGCCACGGTCATTCAAGTCAACTCACTGTCGGCAGCCACCGGCGGTACAATCACCGGCTTACCCGGACTTACGAACAATGCGAGTTTGACAGATTATTATCTGATCCAGTCGGGTAGCAGTGGAACGGATTACGACGTTCTCTACGTTACATCCGCGACGAGCGGAACTGCAGGCACAATTTCGAAGTTCTCCTTAGTAACTGGGTCGTGGGTAGCCAACGGAACGCAGACGACCACCGTAGGCGGCTTTGGCTTGGTAGCAAAGGATTTGGATCCGACGAATGTCACTCCCGGAGCGGACCTCTTCTTCAGTAGTGGTAATGGCGCGGTCGCTGCGAATACGATTCGCAACTTTCGAGACACGGCTGGTTTCAATCAAACGATCTCGATTAGCGCAGGTACGCTCAATGCGAATGCTGGGAGTTTGATATACACGGCGGCCGCCGGAACCACGATCAAGGGAGTCGCCTTTGCCCCAACGTCCAACACGCCGGAAGCGATCGTTCGCGGCTCGGGAATCGAGATTGTCGATGGCGATTCAACTCCCGATGTGGCTGACGGAACAAGCTATGGTGCGGTACTTGTTGGTGCAACGCCGATCCAGCGATCTTTCACGATCCAGAATCAAGGTGGCGCAAATCTGAGTTTGTCAGGAAGTCCGATTGTCTCCGTGAGTGGTTCATCGGATTTTACCGTTTCGACGCAGCCCACAGTCAGCTCCCTTGCTTCCGGTCAATCTACGACCTTTGTTGTGACCTTCGCTCCGTCGACGCTGGGTGTTCAAACTGCATCGATCTCGATCGCGAACAACGATTCTGATGAGAACCCTTACAATTTCAGTGTGAGTGGAACCGTTCAGTCGGCGGCCAGCCCCGAAGTAAATGTTCGCGGCAACGGTGTTACGATCGTCGATGGCGACACTTCCCCGGATTTGGCGGATCATACTCAATTCCCAGTCGTTAACGTGGGTTCATCGTTCACGCGAACCTATACCATTGAAAATATAGGGACTGGACCACTCACCATTGGAACGCCAACTTCAAACGGTGGCGGATTCACGGTACAGAATTTTCCAAGCGGTCCCATTGCACCGAACGCATCAGCCACCTTTGATGTTGTTTTTACCCCTGCCTCAGGCGGTCCGTCGGCAGCCATCATCAGCTTTAATAACAACGACGCCAATGAAGCTGTCTACAATTTTTCAGTCAGTGGAACAGGCTTTGTTGCACCGATAGTACGAATCAACGAAGCACGGTTGTCGTCGCCTGCGGCTCTTGATGACCTTTCGAACAACTTTGTCGAACTCTATCAAACGAGCGGCAGTGCAAACGTATCGTTGAGCGGCCTAACACTTGTCGTTGTTTCGAGTGGGACTGGCTTTGTAGGCAATGTAGACTTTGCCGTTGATCTCGCCGCAGCACAAACCGACGCCAATGGATTTGTACTTATCGCGGACGACGGATCCACGGCTATGCCGGGTACGGGCGACGTGATATTGACTAATTTTGACTTGTTCGGAAGCCCGAGCACCTTTTTCCTGGTAACGGGATTTTCGGGTGCCGCTGGCAACGATCTGGACGCGAACAATGACGGTGTCCTTGATTCCACACCATGGACGAGTGTCTTAGATTCCGTTTCAGTGGATGCCGCGTCAAACGCTGCTGTGGACTACTCTACGACCGTAGTTCTTAGTGCTGACACCTTCGCACCGGCCGGTTTCAAACGGGTTATCGATGGCACGGGCAGCTACACCACCCTCGCTTTCAATGACACATCCTTGGATTCTCCCGGTTTCACGAATGCCACGCCTGGTGTTTTGGTCACACAATCATCTCTACGAACGGTCGTTACCGAGGGTGGAAATAGCGACACGCTTCAAGTCGCCCTCAATTCTCCGCCTACGGCCAATGTAACGATCAACATTAGCATTACCGATGGCCAAACGACATCGAGTGTTTCAACGTTGACGTTTACGCCAACGGGTGGGGCCAATCCATGGAACGTCCCACAAACCGTTACCATTTCTGCAGTCAACGATACCGCCACCGAAGGCAACCACTCAAGCACTATCAATTTCGGATCGACCAGCACCGACACGACCTACAACGGAATCACCGTTGCTCCTGTTACAGCGACAGTGATCGACAACGAGGGAACGCAACTCACCCAACTGTTGATCAACGAGCTCCATATCAATGCACCTGGCGGCACGGATACGGGATTGGAATACATCGAGCTCCGCGGGACACCTGGCGCTACCATTCCAGGCGACTACTATCTCAACTTGCTGGAGGGCGATTTAGAAGATGGACCTGGGACCCTCGATCATGTTTTCTATCTTGGCGGAATGACGATCGGCTCGAACGGCTATCTAGTCTTGCTGCAAGTTGGAAACACGTACACCACGAATCCGAACGCGACGACGGTCGTAGCAACCGGCACGGGTTGGGGAACGACTTTTTCGAGCCGCACGAACGATCTTGAGAATGGTACGAATTCGTATTTGTTGGTTCGATCAGCGGCCGAGCCGACAGCTTCAGTTGACGTCGACGCATTAAACAATGGAGTGCTAACAGGCGAAGCCCTTACATGGACCGTCGTTGATTCGATCGGCATCATGGATGGAGGCGCATCCGATACGGGCTATGCCAAAACCAATTTTAGCGCAACCGGCGTTGGTATCGTGAACGCTCCGACGAATACGATTTTTGATTTGACCAACTTTGATACTGTTACCATACCTGCCGATGGTTTCACGCCGGATTATCTTGGGCGAGCAGGAAACAGTACCGGACAGCTTGCCAGTGATTGGGTCGCTTCGGACATTGTAGGTACAAACCCCAATTTTATGCTTGAGACGGTGGAAGTGGCGCCACTTGGCGTGAGTGGAAACCTGGATCATCTTGGTTCAACCAATGTATTCACGGGATTGCCAGTTGGCGTTGCTCCAAAGGTGGAGTCGATCGTATTCGGCGATGGAGCACAACGTTCGATGATCCGGGAAGTCAAAGTCACTTTTGATTCCGTTGTCGTTGTCGATCCGAACGCGTTCTTGCTTGAAACAACTTCGGTTAATGGTGGCGGCGTCTTCTCTCCAGTCGCTTTCACGGTGAATCAAGCGACGGCGGTCGTCTCGGGTAAAACCGTGGCTACACTGACTTTCAGTGGCGGCACTGGCGTCAACCAAGTCTTTGGCGGTTCGTTGATCGACGGCAACTATCGCGTTACTGCCCTCTCTTCGGCTATTCGTGGTTCCGTCGGCAACATTGCTCTTGACGGCGACAATAACGGAACCGCCGGAGGTAACTTTGTCGAGGGCGAATCAGCAACTGACAATTTTTTCCGACTGTTTGGAGATAGCAATGGCGATGGTGCCGTCGGAGCTCCTGACACCAACCGATATCGTCAAACCGTTGGTCGGTCTTCACCGGACCCGCTTTACTTTGCGGCATTGGATTTCAATAGCGACAACGCCGTTGGAGCTCCAGATACGAACGCTTACCGCCAGCGCGTCGGAAAAGTTCGAGCCTTTTAGTAATTTTCTACTTCAAAATAAAGATTTCATTTGATCGACTTTCCCCCAGTAACCTATCTGCCACGAAAGAAACAACATGCTGCTGAAACCGTCTATGAATATTTGCGTCAAAAGCCTATTGGCGATTTTCATTCTTGCTTCCAACGCCAGAGCGGACCTGATGTTGAGCGTTGTACTCAATCCAAGCTATACGCCGACCAGTGGTATTGCCGTTCCAAATTCAGCGCGCGGCGTCACCGCCGCGTTGGGCGAAACGATCACGGCCCGAGTCTTTGCACAACTCACGGCTCCTACCTCACTAGCCACATATGTGTTCACGATGGAATACGATCGAAACGAGCTTAGCTATGTCGCGGGTTCGCGCGCGGAAACCCCCAGTAATCTTCCTGGACTTTCTGAGTTAGATACCACTAACGCGGTCAACACTGCGTTTAACGCCACAAGCGGACGTTTGTTCGCGATTGACGGGAACACATTC
>JANOAI010000227.1:0-9129 GCA_031411055.1 Pirellulaceae bacterium | reverse complement strand
ATAAAGTCCGATTTGTAGTTGGCAACCTTCTGCTCGCTAATTTTGAGAAGTTCAGCGACTTCGCGGTTGGGCCGACCTGCTACGATCACTAACTCAAGACACGTAAGTTTTAGCCAGTCCTGTTGGCTTTTCCATTTTTCGATTTGCTCGCCTAAAGCACCCACGATTGCCCGTTCTTCGTTCGCGCGTTTCTCGTCGGATCTCGCAATACTGCTGGCCACTCGCTCATGTCCGGGCAATCGATTGCCTAACGTCCCTGAACCAGTCGAAATATCAATCGAACGCATCGGCTTGCGGCTAATGCGCCGGAGATGATCCGTTAGTTTGTACGAACAAATCGAGAAGAGATAGTTCTCAAGCGATCGACGACCATCGTAATTGGGCAAGCTGTTTAAGAAGCCGATAAAAGTCTCTTGTACGATATCCTCGGCATGGCTCCGTTCCGAAAGACGTTGTTCGACATAAGAAAGCAATCGTCCTTCAAATTTTCCGATGAATACTTGCCAAGCTTGTTGATCGCCGGTACGAATTCGATCCACCATCCAAGCTTCGCTTTCGCTCGGACGATCGTAGGGCGATGAATCTTCGGTATTTACCGACCGCGACATAACTTTTTCGACGAGGGATGACGAATGATGGCTGCGAAAACGCAGGCGGTTGGCCATCGTTGGTCGACGAACGGCTACAGAACAATGTAGCATGGTTTTCGACGACCGTTGGAATCCGAGTGCCGGCCGCCATTTTCGCAAAACTGTTCTCTCAACGCTTTTATGCCTGAATTACCCGAAGTCGAAACAATGCGCCGAGGCATTCTTCCATGTGTTGGGGGAAGAGTGACGGCAGTCCTCAAGCCGCGGTCGCGGTATCGACCCATCGTGATGGAACCACCGTTGCCACAGTTGAGGCGAAAACTGATCGGAAGACGCATTGAAGGGGTAGAACGACTTGGAAAACGGGTCGCAATTCGATTCGATTCCGATGATTGGCTGATTTTGCAGCCAAAGATGGCGGGTTTGGTGCTTGTCGGTTTACCTCCTAACCAGGCTCATGCACGACTGGTCATTGAGCTGGAAGGTTGTGAGAAGTCTCCCATCATTTATTGGGACCAACGCGGATTGGGAACCGTGAAGCTGTGGTCGCCGGCCGATTTGAAAAAATTTCTTGAGTCGGGTCAGCTTGGGCCGGATGCGCTTCAGGCTTCGGCACAGGAATTCGCAGAACGCTTCGGAATCAGCCGCAAGGAAGTGAAGCCAACGTTGCTTGATCAAAACCGGATTGCTGGGATTGGGAACCTGTATGCCTCCGAGATTCTTCATCGATGCAAAATCGACCCACGGGAGCGAGCAAGCGCCTTAACCCTGTCCGACTGGCGTCGAATCCATCAAGCTACCGTCTCCATTCTGGAAGAGGCGATCCGATATGAGGGCTCCACTTTATCGGACGGTTCCTACCGAAACGCCCTCGATAGCCCGGGAAGTTACCAAAATGCGCACCGAGTTTATGACCGAGCCGGAAAAAAATGCTTGCGTTGTCGGAGCGGGGTAATTCAGAGAATTGTGCAGGCTCAACGCAGCACTTTCCTATGTTCGAGTTGTCAAAAACTCCGATCGGTGGATAATTCGTGATCCGCTTGACGTCAAAGATGACTTTTCGTGGAGCGAAAAGCGTCTTTGGACCCTGATCCGATATGGATCACGAAGGCCGTTATCCCTATCTAGGTGGAATCCTATGTTCGATCAGCAAGCCCCGATGACATGGTTGTCTCGCTTTTTTTGTTTGATACTGATCACCACTATCAGCACGACTATCAGCACGACAGGTTGTAAACCAAGTGTGCCGTCGGGCAAGAATCACGACGGACATGATCATCACGCTGAAGAAGCGGATGGTCCAAACGGCGGTCACATGGTTCATCTTGAGCCGAGCGACGCGCATGCCGAATGGGTCCACGACGAAGACACGGGCAAGTTAACCGTTCATCTCGACGAAGCCATTTTGGCCAGCAAAAAGATTGACGGCGTTAGAATCGAATTGGACGTTAAAGGCTCACCAAAAAAAACGTACGACTTAGTTGCCAATGAAAAGCGAGCATACGAACTCACCAGTCCCGAGTTGTTGACTGCCATCGAAGTTGGAGCCGGTGATGCTGAGAAAGTGACCGCAACGTTGATCGTAGCCATCGATGGCAAAGAAGAATCGGCCAAGTTGGAGCATCACGAACATCACCACTAAGATTTCCGGCCAAAGGGAGCCAGAATAGATTGACGACGGAGACAAACGATGGATTTGCGGAATGCGAAGCGTTGCACAAGCTTGCGAGTCATTATTCCCAACGTCGTTGGATCCTCCGGATGACCTTCAAGATATTCAATTCAAATACGATTCGACAACTCCATGCCAGTGCTCGTCAACCTAATACAATAGTTTCATTTTTTTCGTTTTACCTGTTTAGCCCAAGACATCGATTGTAATTTTTCATGCGTCGCGACGACATCCGCAACATTGTTATCATTGCCCACGTCGACCACGGCAAAACGACTATGGTCGACTGTTTGCTTAAGCAAAGTGGCGAGTTTCGCGAATCGGAGCTTACACAAGAGTGTATTCTCGATAGCAACGACTTGGAACGTGAGCGTGGCATCACGATTCTGGCGAAGAATATTGCGATGCACTACAAGGGGATCAAGATTAACCTGATCGACACCCCAGGCCACGCCGACTTCGGCGGTGAAGTCGAACGGGTTGTTGGAATGGCTGATGGTGCATTAGTTTTGATGGATGCGGCTGAAGGCCCCATGCCGCAAACACGATTTGTCCTAGCGAAAGCCCTCGAAGCTGGCGTTAAACCGATCGTCGTAATCAATAAGATCGATCGTCCTGATGCGCGATGCGGTGAAGTCGTCGACGAAGCGTTAATGTTGCTGGTTGAACTTGGTGGCGAACGCTACATGGATCACTTCGACGTGATCTTTACCTCAGGAAAACAGGGTTATTCGACCCTCGACTGGAATGAACCAGGCAAGGATATGGCTTTGTTGCTCGATTGGATCGTCGAGAAGATCCCGGGCCCTGAAGTCGAACCCGATGCCCCGCTCCAGATGCTCGTCACCAACTTGGATTGGTCGGAGTATGTCGGACGAATCGCGATCGGACGAATCCAAGCCGGTACGATCAAAAAGAATATGCAAATCGATTTGGCCAAAGATCAAGATCGCTTTGCTCAATGTACAGTGGCTGGCCTTCAGTCGTTCAATAAGCTTGGACGGGTCGATACCGACGAAAGCAGTGCCGGAGACATTGTGGCCGTGACTGGCTTGGAACAAGTTGAAATTGGAGACACCATCTGTGCGCGCGGGGCTAATAATGCCCTTCCAAGAATACGCGTCGACGAACCGACGCTTGAAATGATTTTCAGCATCAACACATCGCCTTTGGCTGGACGCGATGGAAAATACGTTACCACGCGGCAACTTCGATTGCGTCTTGAGAAGGAACTTGAGAAGAACGTTGCGTTGCGAGTTCGCATGGTGGATGGCTCGGATGCATTTGCCGTTGCAGGTCGCGGCGTGTTACATCTCTCCGTGTTGATCGAAACGATGCGGCGCGAAGGCTATGAGCTTTCGGTTAGCAAGCCGATGGTCGTCATGAAAGAAATCAACGGTGAAAAACACGAGCCGTTTGAAATATTGAATGTTGAGGTTCCGACCGACAAAATGGGTCCGGTCATGGAAATCGTTGGCAATCGACGAGGTTTGCTTGAAGAGATGTCGCCTCGTGGTGAATACACGTTGTTGCGATTTGAAATTCCGGCGCGTGGGCTCATTGGAATGCGTACCCGAATGTTGAATGCAACGCAGGGAACAGCCATCATTCACCATCGTTTCCTCGGATACAAACCCATTGAAGCCGAACCACCACGTCGTCAGAATGGCGTGATGGTTTCGATGGTTCCTGGAAAAGCGATTCCTTTCGCCCTGTTTGCTCTCCAAGATCGGGCTGATATGTTCGTCGCACCGGGTGATGATGTATACGAAGGAATGATCGTTGGCGAGAACGCTCGTGACAACGATTTGGTCGTGAATCCGACAAAAGAAAAGAAACTTACCAATATTCGCGCCGCAGGGAGCGATGAAAACATTATCCTCAAGCCGCCTCGCCAACTCTTTCTCGAAATGGCGCTTGAATACATCGAAGATGACGAACTAGTTGAGATAACGCCGACGACTATTCGCCTAAGGAAGAAGTTCCTTCGCGAGAACGAACGCCGCCGAAACAATCGATCCCCCGGCGAACTCGTCGGATAGCTCTTTGGAGTTTGCAGTTACGTTGGAAACAAATCACCTTGTCGGCTTCGGGCCAGCTCTTCTTCAGGCCGTCCAAGTCCTGGAGAAACGTGCGAAACCGCAGCAACTTATCCTTGCGCGATACTACAACATCCCGGAACGACCTCGCTTGCTTATTCATGGGCGCGTTTGGCGATGGGAATTTGAGCTTCGTGGCGTCGATTTTGGTTACGCCGATTATGAACCAATCCTGTCGATGGAGTTCGACAATCGACATCTCACTCAACAAGGCATTCCGTCGCCTCAGTCCACCGTTGAAAAGATGACGGTGGCTTGTAGTTGCTATGACACCAAGCCATGCGTTCATGCCGTCGCCTGTTGCAATTATATTCGCAAGCAGATGACCACCATGGATGCCGAGCCGGCCGAAGAGTGGATTCGGAGCTGCGTCTCGGATGGTCGCGATGTAGGGCAACGCATCCTCGAGGAGTTAGCCAAGTCAAATCAACCAGAAACGATTACCGACGAAGAACAGCTTTCTCGGATCCAGTGGCGAGTCTCCGGGCTCAATTTTGACAATTCTCCATATCATCGTGCTGAGTTGGAGATTGTTCCTTATCTTCAAACGAGCAAGAAGAAAGGTGGTTGGACAAAAGGTCGACAACTCAAGAACATCTTTGACAACGTTTCCGAATCGGCGATCTCGGATCCTCAAGATCGTACGCTCGCAGCGCTGGTTCACCTTGCGATGAATGGGTATCAAGACCGGCCATTGCTTGCCGTTCGCGAGTGCCTTCGGCTGCTGAGGGGACATCCAAACGTTGTTTTCGATAACGATATTCTCACGCCATGTCGCGTCGATTTTGTTCCGATCGAGTTTCGAATGGAGCAAGATGCCAACAATCACTATCGCCCCGAGCTCTACCTGGCTGACAATCGAATTGATGTTCAATGCAACATGCTCGTTGGTGAAGTTGGGCTCGATCGATTTATACTCTTGATCGCGGATGTCAACCAAGGCAAGCTGTCGGTATCCGAAGTCGATGGCCGTACGCGTCACATGATGGCTCAGCTGGAACGCGCCAATAAGAAACAAGCTGTGTTTGATCAAACGATGGCAGAACAGCTCGCGGATCTTGTCGCGCTACGCACGGCCGATCATTCGGTGCAATTGAACCTGCCTGAAGCCTTGGCTGGTCCAGAACAAGACATGGATCCATCCATCGAGCTTCATCTGGCTCCCCATATTCCAGCCGGGATGACGGTTGGTTTGCGTGTGGCTTGCGATGCGACGCTCGAACCGCCGGTGCCGGGCATGGAACCCAACCGACTGCGAATCGTGACTCCGGCTGGTCGGTACCAGCTTATTCGTGATCTTGCCGAGGAATTGAATCGTGCCGAAGCGGTGGCGATTCAATGTCAGTTGAACGAACTCCCGAACATCGGTCCGTTTACTTGGCTGGCAGATGACGAAGAAAAAGCGCTCGATCTCATCGAACGCTTGCAACGTATGGGGGCTGCTGCACCAACGATATGTTGGCCGAAAAGTCAGTCAGTCCGGATCCTTGGCGAAATTACGCCACAACGCTTGCGAGTTCAGCTCAATAGCCAACGCGATTGGTTTGGAATTGATGGGACGGCTTCGATCGAAGGACTTGAAATTCCTTTATCGGAACTGCTCGCAGCGCTGCGCACCCGACGCAAGTTCATCCCGTTGGGCGATGGGCAATTCGCCATGATCTCGGAAGAATTGCGCGCTCGACTTACGGCGATTCATGACGTGTCCCAGTCGGAATCGGGATCGCTGCGCGTCTCCCGAGCAGCCACCGCGATCGTCGAAGAAGCCTTGGGTACGGACATCACTTATGAGAGCGATGCCCAATGGCGAAGCGCCATGGATCGTTTGCATCAAGCCCAAGAAATGCAGCCAATTGTTCCATCCACCCTGCACGCAGACTTGCGCGACTATCAGAAAACAGGCTACGAATGGCTTGCCAGACTGAGTCACTGGGGACTCGGTGGCTGCTTGGCTGACGACATGGGACTCGGAAAGACCGTTCAAGCACTCGGTATTTTGCTCCACCGAGCTGCCGATGGTCCAGCTCTGATCGTGGCTCCGACCAGCGTCGGAACGAACTGGGCTCGTGAAACCGCACGCTTTGCTCCTTCGCTTGTTCCAAAATTGTACCGCGAGCATGATCGCCAACATTTGGTCGAACAGGCGGGACCAGGCGACTTAGTGATCACCAGTTACCAGCTTCTACAACGCGATTGCGAACGCTTTGCCTCGCGACCGTGGCATACGTTGGTGCTCGACGAAGCACAGTTCATTAAGAACTTTCAAACGAAGACAGCCCAAGCCGTGCGCGAGCTCAATGCGGATTGGCGATTGGCCTTAACCGGTACACCACTCGAAAATCATGTTGGCGAATTGTGGAGTCTCATGCGCGTTGTGAGCCCTGGACTGTTAGGCTCTTGGGAGCGTTTCCGCAAAGGTTTTGCTGAACCGATCGAGCGTGACAACAGCAAGGATCGGCTCAAGGCGTTAGGACGAGTCGTTCGACCCTTCATTTTGCGTCGCACCAAAAAGGAAGTGTTGCATGACCTCCCGCCACGACAAGAAATCGTTCTTTATGCCGAGCTCTCCGAAGCGGAACGACGGAAATACGACGCTGCTCGTATGGCCGCTTTGGCGGAACTCACCTCGAATGTTCCGGGTGAAGAGAACGAACAGCAGAAACGGATTCGCGTCTTGGCTTGGTTGACACGGCTTCGTCAAATTGCCTGCCATCCACGACTTGTGGATAGCACTTGGGATCAATCATCCGCCAAGCTTGACATGCTGATGGAAGTGATCGAAGAGCTCCGTGAAGGCGAACATCGAGCCCTCATATTCAGCCAGTTCGTTCAACATCTGTCGCTGGTCCGCGAAGCCTTGGACAAACTCGGCGTTCACTATCAGTATCTCGATGGTTCGACGCCGGCCGCCCAACGGCAAGTTGCGGTCGATGCGTTCCAAGCGGGCGAAGGCGATCTCTTCCTGATCTCGCTAAAAGCGGGTGGTACCGGCTTGAATTTGACCGGCGCGGACTACGTCGTGCATCTCGATCCCTGGTGGAATCCAGCCGTTGAAGACCAAGCGACCGACCGAGCTCATCGCATTGGCCAACAACGCAAGGTCACGGTCTATCGATTAGTTGCGAAAGATACCATCGAAGAACAAATCCTCGCTTTGCACGGCGCAAAGCGAGAATTGATCTCGGGCGTTCTGGAAGGGGCCGATCGCGCTGGCAAACTGAATACCGACGAACTGGTCTCGCTGATTCGATTGAGCCAAATCCAAGGGAGTTAGTTTGCAAAATATACTGCGATCGGTCTCGCTCGCAGTAGTTGTTACGACCAAATAGGTTCGGCTTGTCGTTCAACGTAGAATTGCGATTGGATAATCGATCCCGACCGAAAGAGTCTCTGAGTCGAGACGGACATCTTTGGCTATAATGCTCTTTGTGTCTCCATGGATGTCGGTAGTTTTCCTACAGCCCAAAGCGTGGAATACATCACCGAATGGCCCTTCTTCCCGACCTCTCTCCCAAGAGCTTGGACGAGGCGAGGAGATGTTCTCGGACATGACTGCAATTTGGAAAAGTATTTTTCATCACACCCTCAGCCTACATTCCCTCCGTTTTGAAATGAAGTTTCTCTTCCTGGAATTCACAAAAGCTATGTTGATCCGATTGAGCTTCCTTCTATGGTCCGTTGTCTGGGTAAACAATTTCTCATTCTCCCAAACGCTCGACGAAAAGACCTGGCCGCTTGCTCGTGGCAATTCTGAATCACAAGCATTCAGTCCGTCTAAGCTGCCCGATAATCCAATCTTACTGTGGGAACACAAAATTGAATCGACGGCCTTTGAATCAACGCCGCTCATTGTCGACAACCGTGTCTATCTTGGCGACTTAGATGGCGAGTTTTATGCGCTCGATCTAGAAACCGGGAATGTACTATGGAAGAACAGTTCCGAGAGCGGATATCTTGCTGGAGCCGCTCTCCATCAGGAACGGATTATCGTGGGCGACTACGATGGCTTGGTGCGTTGCTTCAATGCGAAGGATGGAAAACAAGAGTGGACATTCGAAACCGATTCGCAAATCGACGGCGGGCCGAACTTTCATGAAGGTACAGTACTGATTGCAAGCGAAGACGGGAAGCTCTACTCAATCGACATTGCGGATGGCAAATTGCGTTGGTCTTATGAAACAGGCGATCAGCTGCGATGCGGTCCTACGATTGCGGGGGGGAAGACCTTTTTGGGTGGTTGCGATGGAAAACTTCATATCGTGGATCTCGCAACCGGTACGAGTATCGGCGACGGTGTTCCGCTGGATGGACCAACAGGTTCCACGCCAGCCGCGGTCGGCGATCTTGTCATTGCTCCGACCCACTCCGGGCAGATTTTCGGAATCGACTGGAAGAAAGGGAAAACAAACTGGACGTTTAGTGATAGCCAGCTGGCGCAAGAAATCGTGACGTCGCCGGCCATTCATGACGGAAGTACGTTTGTGATAACCAAAAATCGACGATGCTTGGCGATTGATGTGGCCACCGGGAAACTACGCTGGGAATACACGCTTCGCAAACCATCCGATGCTTCGCCGGTCGTTTGCGACGGACGTATATGGTTTGGCTGTTCCGATGGGCGACTCATCGCAATCGACGAAAAAACAGGTCAGGAGCGATGGCAGGCGGAACATCAGGGGAAATTGAAAGGATGCGTCGCCATCGCTTCCGAAAAGCTTGTCATTGCATCGGACAAAGGGAGCATTTTTTGCTACGGCGAGGCGAAAAA
>JANOAI010000226.1:0-19575 GCA_031411055.1 Pirellulaceae bacterium | reverse complement strand
CTTGCAACCTGATCGCCCGATGAACGTTAGATGCAATAGGAGCGTTTACGGCGAGTCGCGCATCGTTCTCGGAGAGAACGGCGACACTGTTTTAGCGATCGTGTTCGCATTTTCCTATCGTTCAGGTTGCGTAGAGTCTTCAGGGGATCAAAAAGTTTAGCAAGCATTCTGCTGTGATCGGACGAAAGAGGGGGATCACGGGAATTTTCAATTCTATTCACTCTCTGTCGCCCAGCGTCGGCGCAACATGCAGGAGCAATTATGGCTTTCCTTTCTGGAAGCGTCACGTTCGAAAGATTTCGCGTAACCGGTAAAGTTCCTAAAACGTTCGGCGAAGCCCAACTCGAGATACTTCAAAAGAACGCGATAGGAAAATTCCAAACCTCATCCGAAGACAACATTCACGTAGGCTTTTTAGCCGGTTCACATCTCCTTGATACCGAATTTGACTTTGAGAAAAACGTGATCGGCGATTCGCTCCACTGCGCGATTCGAATCGACACCAACCAAGTCCCGTCGGCCATGAAAAAGGCTTGGCTGCAAATGGAACTCACTGCTGCAACCGCCGAAAGCCGTACCGGGCGACCAACGAAGGCTCAACGAACAGAAGCAAAAGAAGCCGTCGAACAGCGTTGCGCCCATGAAGCCAGCACCGGTAAATACCATCGGATGCAACAGTTCCCGATACTCTGGGACTTCAGCAACCAAACCTTCTATTTTGGCGGTTCCAGCGCGTCGGCCATCGGGCATTGTGCAGACCTACTTGCGAAATCGTTTGAAGTCGAGCTCGAGAGATTGGCGGCCGGAACCATTGCGGGTGCCTGGGCCGATCAATCCAAGGCTCGATCATTATTGGAAAGCTCAAGTCCAGCAGCCTTCCATCCAGACCAGGAAGGCTCCGAATATGCATGGTTGAACTCCGACGCGGCAAACTATGATTTTCTCGGCAATGAGTTTCTGATGTGGTTGTGGTGGTATTTGGAGAACGAGTCCGATACCCTCAAGCTCGAAGATGGCTCGGAAATAACGGCCATGCTCGCCAAGACTTTAAGCCTTGAATGCCCATTCGGCGCCTTTGGAAAAGAGACGATCACTTCCGAAAGCCCCGTCCAACTCTCCGAAGCTGGACACGCGATCCGATCAGGAAAAATCCCTCGTAAGTCGGGAATGATTGTGAATCGATTTGGACAGCAGTTCGAATTTGTTCTCCAAGCCGAGACCTTTGGTGTCAGTGGAGCCAAAATCCCCAAGGATGACCAAGCGGAAGGACGCGTCATTTTTGAGTCGCGCATCGAAGCCGTCCGCATGCTCTCGGAGACGATCGACGGCATGTTCCATCACTTTTGCAAGAAACGACTTGCGAAGTCGTGGTCGACCGAACTCGATAAGATACGCAATTGGCTCAAGTCGGATCAAAAACCCAAACGCCGATCGGCTGCGTAAGTCACGCTTCCTTCTCGATTCTCACCCATTTCCAAACAACCTTCCTCCCGTCGTTCTCCCGAACCGGGCATTGGTCTCGACACATCTTCACCCTCCCGCTTGCGACATTTGGTCTCGACACATCTTCACCCTCCCGCTTGCGGGCATTGGTCTCGACACATCTTCACCCTCCCGCTTGCGGGCATTGGTCTCTCCGCATCTTCACCCTCCCGCTTGCGACATTGGTCTCGACACATCTTCACCCTCCCGCTTGCGGGAGGGTCGAGCGCAGCGAGGGGAGGGCGAAGGTTGGAATGGGGAAAGCTCTAGAGAGACCAATGCGCACGCGGGAAGAAGCAACAAAATCAATCGGATCTCCAGTTCCAACCAACGTTTCGCAATCGCGCACGTTGATTTAAGGGACAGGCCGGGGCAGCGAAGGTATCAAAACTCCTTCTTTCGAACGTGTTGGTCGGCTACTTTCAATCAGCTCTAAGACGGCCTTGCGAAGTACGGCAGCCACTTCTGATCGCGATTGTGCGGCTTCGCTTTGATTCCACGATGATCGCTTCTCGGATTCCGACGCGAGAAGCCGGGCTGACTTCAACATCAATTCAATGGCTAGCCAGTCTTGGGAACACAATGACGTCTCCGGTGCGACGACTTTCGATTTCATCCGCTCTGCTTCCGGCATCCCATTGTCATTTGGACTCGCCAATCGATGGTTGCCCGCTTCGTCTCCTCCCTTGAGCTCCTGAAGTATTGCTTGAAAGAGTGGATCGTTGGTCGGGATCGTTACGCCGGGTAAGGAATCAGGCTTAGGGTCGCTCGGCTTTTCGCTAACGGGATTCGCGACCTGGAACTCGGACGATTTCACCTCCTTGGATTCGGGTTCAGCCGAAGCAAAACGACCGTATTCGATACAAAATGCAGCCGTTCCAAGGCATAGCATAAGACACAGTCCAAATCGCGTTCGCAGCATGATGTCGGCTTCTTTCAAAGGAGCGGCGTAGAGCAAACCTTCGCTTCGAGTAAGATACCACCTTCCGCATCGACTCAAAATACAGATAGACCATGGCAAACGCATTTAAGTTACAAGATTGGTTCGATTCTCGAACGGCCTCATGGGACGTCCAGACATCCGGCGAAGGACCTTCAGGAAGTCTCCCATTGACCGATGAAATGCTGCGAAACTGGTCGAGTGGCGATCTTTTCGGCTGGACCCAAAATGCCGGCATGGGCTGGGACCTCAAGAAGATGCTCGGCCCGCAATTTTTGCTCTTGAGTACACAAGGAGGACTGCGAGGTGAAGACGGACGCCCGATCGCCCTTGGCTACCACACGGGGCACTGGGAAGTTGGGCTCATGGTTCGAGCCGCCGCCGAGTGGATTGAACAAGCGGGCGGCGTCCCCTTTGCTGCGTTCGTAAGCGACCCGTGCGACGGACGAACTCAAGGGACCGTCGGGATGTTTGATTCGCTCCCCTATCGCAACGATGCCGCCATCGTCTTTCGTCGTTTGATTCGTTCTCTACCCACCCGCCGCGGAGTGTTGGGCGTTGCAACGTGCGACAAAGGTCTGCCGGCGATGATGCTTGCGCTGGCCGGTGTTTCGGATCTGCCAAGTGTAGTTGTTCCCGGCGGAGTCACATTGCCAGCTCGTAACACGGAGGACCTTGGCAAAGTTCAAACCATCGGTGCACGATTTACGCATGGTGAGATTTCGCTCGAAGAAGCCTCCGATGCGGGCTGCCGAGCCTGTGGGTCGCCAGGGGGCGGATGCCAATTTTTGGGAACCGCGGCTACAAGCCAAGTCATCGCGGAAGCACTTGGAATGACGGTGCCGCATGCCGCATTGGCTCCGAGTGGACAGCCCATTTGGTTAGAGATGGCTCGACAGAGCGCAAGGGTCTTATGGGATCAGTATGAGCGCAAACAAAACTTAAAAGATGTCCTTACCGAAGACTCATTTCATAATGCGATTGCTGTGCATGCGGCTTGCGGCGGTTCCACCAATTTGCTCTTGCACGTCCCTGCGATCGCATTCGCGGCCGGCATCCCTCGTCCAACCGTCGAAAAGTGGATTGAACTGAATCACAAAGTGAGTCGTTTTGTCGATTGCTTGCCCAACGGACCGCAATATCATCCAACCCTTCGTTTATTCCTGGCGGGTGGAGTGCCTGAGATCATGTGGCATTTGCGCGAGATGGGGATCGCTCGGTGTGAGGCTAAGACAATTACTGGTAAGACGTGGCATGAGATACTCGACGCTTGGCATCGATCACCGCGCCGCGAGTACTTGCGAAATTGGCTTAAAGAACGCGATGGCGTCGACGCTGATGACGTCATCTTGCCACCTGCCAAGGCAAAAGCGTCTGGCATGACGAGCACGGTCTGTTTTCCCGAAGGAAATCTCTGTCCCGAACGATCGGTCATCAAAGCCACCGCGATCGATCCGAGCGTGATTGGTTTGGATGGTGTCTATCGCAAGTCTGGCCCGGCGCGGGTATTCTCCAGCGAGCATGATGCAATCTTGGCGATCAAAGGACAATCCGCTCGACCGATTCAAGCCGGCGACGTGATTGTGTTGCTTGGACGCGGACCACTTGGTTCAGGGATGGAAGAAACCTACCAAGTGACGAGCGCGCTTAAACATCTCAAATGGGGTAAAGAAGTCGCACTCGTCACCGACGCGAGATTCTCCGGCGTGAGCACCGGCGCTTGCATTGGCCATGTTGGTCCCGAAGCGCTTGCCGGTGGTCCGATCGGCAAAGTCCAAGACGACGATTGGATTGAGATTGAAATCGATCGTGTTTCGCTGACTGGGAAAGTGAACTTTGTCGGCAACAAAGACAATCGTATCTCGCCGACGGAAGGGGCAAAAGTTTTAGCCGCTCGCCCAATTCATCCCGGACTCAAACCCGATCCAAGACTACCGGACGACACACGTTTATGGGCTGCGTTGCAACAAATCGGTGGTGGCGCATGGGGTGGAAGTGTCTATGATGTAGACGCAATTATTCGGACCCTCGAAGCAGGCAAAAAAGCCCTCAGTCAAGCTTCGAACTGATATTCGTATTTAAAGACTAACACCTTCCCAAAATAACACCTTCCTCGGAGAAACATCTTGGCTACTGGTTTTGGAATTATCGGTTGCGGCATGATCGCAAAATTTCACGCGAAGGCGATTGCGGAAATCAAAGGTGCCAAGCTAGTCGCATGTCACAATCGTACCCTCGATAAGGCTCAGAAGTTTGCTTCTGAATTCCCTTGCCAACCGTACGATGATCTGGAAGCTATGCTCAAACGACCCGACATCGACGTCGTGACGGTGTGCACTCCCAGCGGTGCTCACTTTGAGCCGAGTATCATGGCTGCCAAAGCTGGTAAGCATGTCCTTGTCGAGAAGCCGCTGGAAGTCACTCTCAAGCGATGCGATGCGTTGATTGCCGTGTGTGAAAAAGCCAAGGTTCGATTGGGAACCATCTTTCCGTCACGATTCCATGAATCTTCTAAGATGCTAAAACAAGCCGTCGAACAGAATCGATTCGGACGCATTACGCTTGCCGATGCCTACGTGAAATGGTTTCGGACACAGCAGTATTACGACAGCGGTGCATGGCGCGGTACGTGGAAGCTGGATGGTGGTGGGGCGCTCATGAATCAAGCCATCCATAGTGTCGACTTACTACTCTGGTTGATGGGACCGGTTGTTGAAGTATCCGCCCACGTTGCGACGCTAGCCCACGAACGAATCGAAGTCGAAGACGTGGCGACCGCCACCCTGCGATTCGAAAATGGTGCGTTGGGTGTTATTGAAGCAACGACGGCTGCCTTTCCAGGATCGCTTAAGAAAATCGAAATTGCCGGCTCGCACGGGATGGCGACGCTTGAAGAAGAAAGCCTTATTCGCTGGACCTTTGCCAAAGAGACGGCCAAGGACAAGAAGCTGGCTGCGGATCTATTAAACAATACGAAGACCGGCGGTGGTGCTTCGGATCCCGCCGCGATTGGGCATGCGGCGCACCGTGAGCTTTTCAAAGATTTTTTAAAGGGGCTGGCTTCCGGAAAACCATCGATGACCGAAGGTGCCGAAGGACGTCGAAGCGTCGAGCTGATTCTCGCAATCTACAAGTCTGCAAAGACCGGCAAGACCGTGAAACTGCCGCTGAAAGCGTAAAAACTTAATGTTTACGGCCAGCGCGAATTTTGATCATTCGTTCAGGAGGCGTTCACAGTGTCGCCGTTCTATCCGAGGCTGTGAACTTTTCAGTGTCGCCCGTCGCTCCGCGGCGGTAGCGTGCGTACCGAGAGGATTTGGCTATATCCGTTCCCCTTATTCGTCTCGTGCTTAATAAATTCACAGCCTCTGCGAGAACGAAACGGTTGAAATATTGCGAAGTTGCTTCCTTAGAAAGCGCTTCTCAAAACTTCGATATCGATAAACGCTGTCGATTCGCTATAATCGATGGCTTGCTTTCTGTCTTGCAACCGAAAACCTTCGGCAAACACTAGGATTTTGATGACTCGTAAGTTAATCATTGACTGCGACCCTGGAATCGATGACGCAGTCGCTTTGACGATGGCGTTGTTTGATCCTCGCATCGAAATCGTCGCGTTAACGGCCTGTTCGGGGACGGTCGATGCTGCCCGAAGTACTCAAAACTTGCAGGCAATCGTCGAACAACTGGACCCGCCCAAACACCCTCGACTCGGTGCAGCTCGGGATCCTGACGACGCTCCCGTTTCGGATGGATGTGACCTGCACGGAGCGGATGGGCTTGGCAATATCCATTTGACGCCGGTCGGTCGTCAGCATGTCATGCCGAGCGACAAGCTCATTGCCGATCGACTCAAAGCCGATCCGGGCGAAGTAACGATCCTTTGCTTGGGGCCACTCACCGGCGTCGCGACCGCGTTCCGGCGCGATCCAAGCCTCATCGATATGGTCGATCGAATCATCATTGTTGGTGGAACCAAAGATGGCATCGGTGATGTCACCCCAGCTTCCGAATTCAATTTTCATTTTGATCCCACAAGTGCTGCCTATATTTTTCGTTCCCCAACGACGAAGACCATGTTGCCACTGGAGGTCACGAACCAGGTTTCATTTGGCTTGGATCTGATCGATCAGCTTCCGATGAAATTCACTCGAGCTGGGAAGTTATTGCATGGTATTTTGCCACACTACTTCCGCATGCTCCGACAACAGCGAGCGCAAGAGATGATTAGCTTGCAGGCAGCAGTTGGATTGTTAGCGTTGATCGAACCTTCTCTCTTCACGACCGAGCAAGCAACCGTCGATATCGAAGAAGAAGGCACCATCGCGCGTGGTGCTTCCATGATTGATCGCCGCAGTTTTGCTCGTCAACGCCGCGATGTTGAATTGATTACCGCTGTCGATGTCGACGCAATTCGAGAAGCAATTGTTCGTGGACTCAAATTCGCTGGACAACAAAGCGAATGACCATCTTGAGGTTTCTTGCCTCGTACTCTTGAAATACCCTACGGCCCGAGAAAGGCTTTTAGCTAGAATGCCTTCCGTCCCGTGGATCACCTCGTTTCAGGATGCTCACGATGTCTTTGCTCCTCTCTGGAGCGAAGCATACGAGATTTGGGAGCGATTCGAAAAAGACGATGGTTTTGAAGCCTACGTCCCTGCCGACTACGCGGCGGTTCTTGTCTCACTACAAAAACTGCAGGGCAAGGCGACATCGATTCTTGAATGGGGATCAGGCTTGGGAGTCGTCACGATTATGGCCAGTCGAATGGGCTTCGATGCTTACGGGATCGAAATCGCACCGCAGCTTATCGATCACGCGCGGGATCTCGCGGCGAAATACGGTCCCAACGCACTTTTCGCGCAAGGTAGTTTCGTACCGAACGACTATTCTTGGAACCCAGAAATGGGCGAAGATGGAACCCGAACCGACTTCGATGCCCCCGACGGCTACAGTCAGTTTGATATGCGACTCGCCGATTTTGACGTGGTGTATGCCTATCCATGGCCAGACGAACACGCAGTCTTCGCCGATATGCTTCGTGGTCGAGGCCGCCCCGGAGGAATATTTTTGACCTACGACGTCCGCGAAGGGATGCAAAAAAAACGGATCCGGAAAGCTATTCGCGATTAACGGCCCCTCTTGTTATGGGGGCTTTTTTGGGGCATTTATCGCTGATCGCCGGTGCTAGATTTTTATCGTAGAAATAAGCCTGCGGGATTTGGTACAAACAAGTTCAGGTTGTACCGGCGATAAGCGAGTAGTGTCGCTTTTTTGGGCATTTCTTGAGTAGGATTCCTCCCCGAAAGCTTGCAGACAAAGCATTTGTCGCAATTCTGCGCGCCCGATTCTTGGATAAAATGAGCCTAGTTTTCAAACCCATGATTAATGGATCGGATTTAAACGTGTTGGAGCTTTTTCAGCCGATGGTGGCAGGGCCGGTACTTCCGCCAACGATTCTGTTGGGCATCCTTCTGATATGGGGAATGATGACCATCGGATTGGGCGTTGGCATTGACCTCGATTCACATGCTCACGGAACTTGGGAAACCCTGGAACATCTGGCCTGGGATGGCTTGACCTCCATCACGCTCGTCCCAATGCGTTGGTTGAATTTACGTGACGTACCTCTCATCGTTTGGCTGTCCATCTTTTCCATCGTCTGGTGGTCGTTATCGTTTGCGCTTTGGCTTGGATTGGACCGTGATTGGTTTGGCGATTCTAACTGGTTTTTATCAGCTGTTTTAGTCGGACGAAACTTCCTGATCTCGCTCCCTTTAACCAAGCTTTGCACGCAACCCCTCCGTGGCTGGATTAATACGCCGCCGATGCAATCGAAATCCTTGATTGGCCAAGAAGCCGAAATATCATCGTATGAAGCGACAAGCGATGGGGGACAAGCCAAATACAAAACTGGGGCGGCCCCGCTTTTATTGAATGTGAAGACCGACGGCCCTCACTTGTCGAAGGGGACGCGAGTCTGGATTACTCATTACGATCCCAATCGAAAAATCTATATCGTGTCGGCAACTACTACTTCGTCACAGCTTGAGCACAAAAATGTTAACTAAAATGGTTCCGTTGGCGGCACTTCCTGAATGGCTGATCCTGATCTTCGCGATCATCGTTGGGATCTTTGTGCTCGGCATGGCGATCATCGTCGTCGCCAGTAAATTTTATGTGAAGGTCGGCCCCGACGAAGCCATCGTGCGAACGGGCATGGGCGGAATGCGGGTCGTCATCGATGGCGGTACGCTTGTTTACCCAGTCGTGCATCGTTTCGAAAAGATGGACCTTACCTTAAAGAGTTTCGAGATTGCTCGTGAAGGTTCCGAAGGGCTCATATGCAAGGACAATATCCGGGCTGATATCAAGACGGCCTTTTTCATCCGCGTTGATAAAACGGCCGAAGAAATCAAAGAAGTGGCACAGTCGATCGGCTGCAAACGAGCTAGCCAAGTTGAAACGCTACGCGAACTCTTTGATGCCAAGTTCTCCGAAGCCCTTAAAACCGTCGGAAAGCAATTTGAGTTTGTCGAACTGTATGACAAACGTGACAAGTTCAAGATGGAAATCTTGAAGGTCATCGGTACCGATCTCAACGGATATCGTCTGGATGACTGCGCTATTGACTATCTCGAGCAAACGCGGCTTGAACTGTTGAACCCCTTCAATATTCTCGATGCGGAAGGGATCAAGAAGATTACCGAACTGACGTCGAACGAAAAAATCAAAGAGAACTACTTCACTCGCGAACGCGAAAAGACGCTTAAGAAACAAGACGTCGAAGCACAAGAAGCGATCCTCGAACTGGAACGCCAACGGATTGAAGCGACCGAACGTCAAAAGCGTGAAGTGGCTGAAATTCAAGCTCGCGAGAATGCATCGGCCGCAAAAGTCCAAGAAGAAAATCGACTTGCCTCTTCGAAAGCCAAGATCTCGGTCGACGAAGAACTTGGCATTGCCACCGAAAACAAAGATCGCCAAATATTGGTCGCGAAACGCAACAAGGAACGGACCGACGGTGTCGAACTCGAGCGTATCCTTCGTGACAAGGCCCTCGAAGCTACCGAACGCGAACGCGTCGTCGGGCTAGCTGAAGTCGAAAAAGAAAAAGCTCTCGAAACCGAACGTCGCAACATTCAAGAAGTCATTCGTGAACGCGTTATGGTCGAACGCGCCGTCGTCGAAGAGCAAGAAAAGATCAAGGACACCGAAGCCTTCGCGCTCGCCGCTCGTCAGAAGAAGGTGGAGATAACAGCAGCTGAAACAGCCGCCGAACAATCGCTCGTCAAGGAAATCAAAGCGGCCGAAGCTGCGAAACAAGCCTCGGAAAGCCATAGTCAACAAGTCCGCATTCAAGCTGAAGCCCATCGCGACAAGGCGGAGAAAGAATCCGATGCGACCAAGATGCTAGCCGAAGCCCTGACCGCCGAACACGCCGCCAAAGGTTTGGCCGAAGCCAAAGTCATGCAAGCCCAAGCCGTCGCGACCCAAGAGCGCGGCTTGGCCGAAGCAAAAGTCCTACGTGAAAAGTACCAAGCCGAAGCCCAAGGTATCACCGAAAAAGCCAACGCCATGAAGGTACTCGACGCCGTTGGCAAGCAACACGAAGAATACAAACTGCAACTTGAGAAAGAAAAAGCAATCGAGCTAGCAGCCATTAGCGCTCAGCAATCGATTGCTGAGAGTCAAGCCATCGTCATCGGCGAAGCCCTCAAATCAGCCAAAATCGATATTGTTGGTGGCGATGGTCAGTTCTTCGAACAGATTTCATCCGCCATCAAAGGTGGAAAGGCGATCGACCGATTCGTCCTTAGCTCGAAAGTTGCAACCGACGTGAAGGAGACCTTCTTTAACGGCAATCCAGAGCAATTTAAGGAACGGCTTGGCAATCTGATCGAACAATTCCATCTTAGCAGTACCGATGTCCGCGACCTAAGCGTCGCGGCGCTGATCGCTAAGCTCTTGAGCAACGACAACGGAAACGGAAAGATGTCGACGCTGATCAACTTGCTGAGTGCCGCAGGTTCCCTGAACCTCGCTGACAAAACGATAGGCTCGCTATTGCCAGTGAAAAAATGACCTTCCGATTCACGTTACCGTTCCTGAAAGTTGCCGGTATGTCGCCTCATCGTGAACCATGCAGTCGCTTAGCGACGGGCGACTTTTCATTTTATGTTGCACTTTGATCGACTCATTCCAAGCGTGCGCCCGGTGAAGAGGTGGCAATGACTTTGTCCGATAACTCACTCGCATCCGGCACCTACGATGTCCTTCGTCGTCGGTTGCGCGACGCAGCCGACGACTTGCGGCGTCGTTTCGACCAACTCAATCAGTCTCGAGCCGACGTCTTTGGGAACATCGAAACACGTCTTCAATCGACCGCACACGTAACGACCGACCACAACTGTGTCCCCCGCGATTTGATGACCGTGGGTCATAATATTTTGCTCGGCTTCAACGTGCAGTTTGGTCTGAAGACCGAAATTGGTCCAAACGACGTCTTGAGCTACTACCACTTCGACGGCGCGCACACACGCCAAGAATCGCTCACCACCGTTCTCGATGATCGTTTCCATCGCGATTTTAGCGAGCTTTATCGTTATTATCGCGGAACACGGTTCTCCCGTTTTTATCAACGCGGGCCTAATATCCATATGGTCTTCCAAGTAGGAAAAGGGCCATGGGATATCAAGACTTTCAAATGGCTCGCCGATAGCCCGTCGCTTCGCTACATCGACAACCGTAGTGAATCCGAAGTTCGCATCGGCGAACAATACGGCTTTCTCTGGACCCGAGCAACACGCGATAACCATCGCCAAGGTTTGCACCCACACATCTCGATCGAAGACAAAGTTTTCGTCGAATGCGTTGGCGGTGACTTGACGATTAAAGTCGAAGATAACACTCAAGATGGGCTAGGCATCTATCGCGAACCAGTCGACAACGCTGACCAAACGCTCGACGACGCCGAAATCTACTACGCTGTTCTCGGAGAACTCGTCGTTCTGAAGATGCGTCCCTACCAAGAACGCGATTTCCGATATCTTGTTTTCAGCGCAAAGAAGTCCGAAGTCTGGCGCCTCGATTCGATCGGTCAAGCGTGTGTCTTGCTACCGGATGATCATGGGATCATCTTTCCAAACGGATTTTGTCTTCAAACGGGTGAATGCAAACGATTCGATCATGGCTTAACGGATCTAATCTACGAACGAACGATTCCTGCACCGAACGGCGAAGATTTCCTCTATCTTTTCTTTCAACCCGAATCGGGAACGTATTTGCAGCTTCGCTACAACATCATTCGTCGTGAAGTGGATACGCCCTGGATTTGTCATGGCCAGTCGTTTCTCGAAGATGGTCGAATGCTCAGTATGCGAGTCACAGACACGCCTCAGAAGCATCATTCCATTCAAGTCTGGCAAACACCGTTTACCGGTCCTGATTTTCGCCCGAAGATCCAACCTGACTCGCAACTCTACAAAATTGGCAACCGCGAGCTCGTCCGCGGCATGGCCGAATGTCAAGAAGTACTTCATCTCATCGACAAAGATGAATCTTATGTTGGACTGTATTCGGATCTTGTAAAACGAACGACGGATCTGATCGATGGCTATTTCTGGTTAGGTAGCGAAGAGGCTCATTCGCTTGCCGATCCGATAAAAAAAATTCGTGAAGCTGCCGAAGCCGCCGTTGATGAGTTCGAAAAAGTTGTCCGGGCAAGACGCGAGACGGCGGACGCACTAGCGAAAGTTGCGAACGAAACCGACGAACTTCTGAAACAAATCGAGCGATCGCGTTTCGACGCGATCGAAGAGTTCGTTGATAAACTGGCCCGAATTCGCAGTCAGCGAGGAGCGGCCATCCAACTTCGCGAGCGTCGCTACATCGATACCGACGCTGTAGGGAAAATGGAGACGCAGCTGGCGGAATCAGCCGAACGACTAGGCCAACGATGCGTTCTCTATTTACTGTACGACAAATCGCTGGTCACCTATCACGACCAGATTGAAAAGGCTTCCCAAGCCATCGCCGTCATTGAATCGGCTGCCCAAGGCAAACAGGTAGACGAACAATTCGCGAAGATAGCAACCGGCCTCGAATTGCTCATCGACACCGTTTCGCAGCTGAAGATCGATGACCTGACACAACGAACCGCAATCATCGACCGAATCGGTGAATTGTTAGCTCAGCTGAACAAGCAACGCTCTACGCTCAAGGCTCGACTGCGCGATATTACAACGCGCGAGATGGAGGCCGACTATGCTTCGCAGATGAAGCTGCTCGACCAAACCAGCACCGGCGCGATGGAATCAGCCGACTCGCCCGAATCGATTGATGTTGCGCTCACTCGCATCCTGATTCAATTGGAAGATCTCGAGAGTCGATATAGTGAGTCCGAAACGCTGCTGTTGCGACTGACTGAAAAACGACAGTCGATTTGTGATGCCTTCGAAGCCAAGCGCGAATACTGGTTAGAACAACGCACGCGTCGAGCGAACGCCTTAGTTCAAGCTGCGGATCGCATTCTGTCCGGTATCGCCAATCGAAGCCATCGCATTGCCGAGCCGCAAGCTCTCGCCGCCTTCTTCGCCGCCGACCCAATGGTCGACAAAGTTCGCCGGATTGGCGATCAGCTTCGAGAACTGGGCGATACCGTTCGAATGGAAGATGTTTTGAGTCGACTCAAAACCATTTCCGACGATGCCGTCCGGCTGCAACGCGATCGCTCCGAGCTTCTCAGCGAAGGCGACCAAATCATTCAACTCGGTCGGCATCGATTTGCAGTCAATCAACAGCCTTCAGAACTCACGATGGTTGTCCGAAACGACCAATGGAATCTCCACATCACCGGAACCCAATTCTTTGCACAGGTGACCGAACCGGAACTCGATCGAGCCCGCGATTTATGGGGACAGTCGTTGATTAGCGAGTCCGAAACCGTTTATCGAGCGGAATACTTGGCTTATGCACTCAGCCATGACCTCAAGCAAGACGCCGATCGGCTGCGAATGTACATGCAGTCGTCGATTGAGTCGCGAACACAGTGGGTTCGCGAACAAATGCAACAGCGATACATCGAAGGCTACTCGCGTGGTGTTCACGATTCGGACGGAGCCGTGGTTCTCTCCGCTCTCTTGGAGATGGAGAACAGCCTCGGACTGCTCGCCTATGCGCCGTCGCTTCGCAGCCGAGTTTGGTTTATCTGGAATTTTATGGTTCCCGACAGCGATCGAAAATCGACGATCGACTGGATTCAGTCTTTGTCGCTCGTCGATGACTTTTTTTCGCAAATCAAGGCGACCGAATCCAGTCTCAATCGTCTTGAGCGATTGCTACGTAAATACAGCCGATGGCCCTGCAAGCTCGAATGCTCAAGCTTCGCTACCAGATATCTAATGGATCAATTGCGGCATCTCTTCGAAAGCAAATCAAAGAACAAACAACGCGACGGGATAGCGACGAACGCAGGTCACATAAACATTACTTGGGCCGTCGATTCAAACACCTTATCACACGCTGAAACTTTAGTCGATCGTTTGCAATCGCAGCCAAGTCTCAAACACGCATTCCAAGCCGCTCGGGAACAACCGCCAAGGCTCTGGCAACTCAGCATGGAACTCGCCAAAGCCTACCTCGTTGAACAATCCTTGAAGCATACGCAGCGTTCCACCGAGGGCGATGCGACGAGCGCAACCCCAACGGAATCGAGCACCGCGTCGATTCATCCCGAAGAACTGGCACGATGCCTCATTGAACAATTCTCACCCGATCTTGAAAGTACTCGTTCAGCGACCAAGCCTTCTCAGACTGATCAAGCAATTAGCCTCCGAGTACTCGAAGGTCTTGCAGGCGATCACGGTCGCGTAAGTCAAGGCAAGCTACCGATCGATTTTCACGAATTTACGAATCGGCTCAATCAATATACAACTGAGATCGTCCCGCGATTTCAGTTGTTCCAAGCGACGAAACAACGATTGATCGACGAAGCGTCTAAGAAACTTCGGACGCACGAATTCAAAGCCCGCGTCCTTACCAGTTTTGTTCGCAACCAACTTATCGATCAAGTGTATCTCCCGCGCGTTGGTGATAATTTAGCCAAGCAAATCGGGGCGGCAGGTGACAACAAACGGACTGACCGCATGGGTCTGCTTTTGCTGATCAGCCCGCCAGGGTACGGTAAAACAACCTTGATGGAGTACATCGCCAATCGCTTAGGCTTGGTACTTGTCAAAGTCAACGGACCGGCCCTTGGTCATAGTGTCACTTCGCTGGACCCAGCCGAAGCACCAAACGCCTCGGCTCGCGAAGAAGTCCAACGTATTAATCTAGCGTTAGAGATGGGCGACAATGTCATGCTTTATCTCGACGATATCCAACACTGCAATTCCGAGTTGCTTCAAAAATTCATCCCCCTTTGCGATGCGACACGTCGTATCGAAGGAGTTTGGAATGGCCAACCGCGAACGTATGACCTTCGCGGACGACGCATGGCGGTTGTCATGGCCGGGAATCCTTATACCGAAAGCGGACAACGATTTCACATTCCTGACATGCTCGCGAATCGGGCCGACATCTATAATTTGGGGGAAATTATCGGTGATAGCCGCGAAGCTTTCGAGCTTTCCTATCTCGAAAACTGCTTAACGAGTAACGTAGTTCTCCAACCGTTGGCTCGAGCCTCCAGCCAAGATCAACGCGCGGTGATCGATGCTGCTCGCCGCGGGACGACCGAAGGACTCAGTGTCGAAGGAAACTTCTCGCCCGATCAAATCCAAGAAATGCTCAGCGTCCTAACCAAACTACATCGCGTTCGAGACATCGTTCTCATGATGAATCGCGAGTATATTCGCAGTGCTGCCCAAGGCGACGAGTACCGAACGGAACCACCTTTTAAACTGCAGGGTAGTTACCGCAATATGAATCGCATCGCGGAAAAAGTCGTATCCGTGATGAACGATGAAGAGCTTGAGCGGCTAATCGTTTCGAGCTACGAACAAGATTCGCAAACACTCTCGCGCGACGGCGAGTCAAATACGCTCAAATTTCGAGAGCTCCTTGGCATACAAACAGACGTCGAGAAGAAGCGTTGGGAAGAAATCAAGTATACCTTTGCCGAACGCCTCCGACTCAAAGGTTTAGGAAGTGAAGATTCGACCGCTCAAGTCTTGTCGTCGCTGCTGGGATTGCGTGATGGGCTCGAATCGATCCGCCGAAGTTTAGCCGACGCAACCGAAGTTGCTCGTCAAGCTAAGACAGCCGAGGCAGCGCAACTCCCGGAACAAAAAGTACTCGTTCAGCATTCCGTCCCACGAATCATGACCGATCTGATTCGCAGCCAATTTCAGTTGCTGTATGATGGCTTGAGGCCCATCCTGGAACAGTCTTCCCGCCAAACCAGCACCAACGAACGTCTCAAAGCCGCAATCGATGATTGCCTGAGCCGCTACCGCGATCTTGAGGCAGAAGCCAGCGCGGCTGAAGACACCAGTGAAGAGGAGGCGTAGTTAAAAAAACAACTTCTCGTCGTACAGTGATCGCATTGAACTTCTTCAAGGACACGACCGTCGCGGAGCGACGGGCGACGTTGAAAAAAATCTCAACCTCGGAGCGTAACGACAACTTTAGTCTCTTTTTTGTTCTCAAAACTCACACAACCTATGGCACCACCACCCCTCATTCCTGCAACTTGGCAGCTTCCCGATGAATTCCGACAACGACTTGGTTCGACCGTCGGTCGCCAGCGATTCATGCAAGCTGGTCCAGAATTACTTATCGTCTCGCACCATGTTCCCGAACACAACGAGATCGAACGGCGAGGGATTCTTTTTTGGCGTGATGCCAACGGCGAATGGCGTGCAAGCAACGGCGATCCGGGAAAAGCTGCTTTGTCGATGCATCTGGGACGATACGAAAAGAAACTCCACGAATATGACGCGATGGAAGAGAAGGCGCTTCGCGCCGACGATTATCTTCCAGTCCTGGAGGGAGTCGTTCCTATCGTTCGTTCGGCCCGTAATTTACTCGAAACGCTCGAGCAAGCTCGGCAAGCCATCCCAGATGATCGGACTTTTATCGATTATCGCGACAAAGCGTACGAACTTTCACGACATGCCGAACTACTCTACGAAGACGCCAAGAACTCCATGGATGTCGCGATCGTAAGACGAGCGGACGAACAAGCTTCGTCGTCTCGGCAAATGATGATCGCCGCACACCGACTGAATATTTTGGCGGCACTTTTTTTCCCTTTTGCAACGCTTGGAGCGATCTTCGGCACGACGCTAACTGACAATTGGTCTTGGTCCGATTCTTGTCTACCGTTCTTTCTTTTTCTGCTTGCCGGTGTGGGAACCGGGGTTTTTCTCCTGTCGTACATTCGTCGACCTGATACACCCTAGCAATCGGAAGGTCGTGCCGCTTACGCGTTACCTCGCCCACGTCTTCGTGGGAGAGGTTACGAAGACCAAGTGAATTCGTTGGTTCTAAGCTGCACAACTTCTTCGGAAACGGGTTGTTACATACTTGTTACCTCTCTTGATGCCTTCTGTCCGTAAAGTAGAGGCTGCATTGACTCGACTGGCCTGATCGTAGGGCCAGCCTGAGCGTCGTCTTTGCGAATACCCTGTGCTTTTTTGGAGGTGAGAGATGAAGAACCATCTACTTCGTGTGTGTTTCGTCTTGGTCATGAGTGGACTGACGAATTCAATGGTGAACGCCGTCGGGATTAGTTCATTAGCGGAGCTGAGTGTTGCGCCTTCGCAACGTGCCGCATTGATCGTCAAACTTCGAAACGAAGGCCCATCCGGTTTGCAGCAGGCACTGGATTTTCGTGACCAGCTTGAGCGAAAGTTGATTCCCAAAAGCGAACAGGATCAGACTTTGACTCAAAATGCTCAAAACTCTGCAGCACCAAAAGAATTATTGGATCAAGCCATCGATCAAATTGCCGGGCAACGTTACGGAAGTTTTTCCAAGCTCTATTGGTATACCGATTGGGACAAAGCCGTCGCCGCTGGAAAAACTGAGAATAAGCCAATTCTCGTTCTAAAAATGCTGGGCAATTTGACCGACGAATTCAGTTGTGCCAATAGTCGGTTCTTTCGAACGACGCTCTACGTCGACCCATCGATCAGTCCGCTAATGCGGGACAAGTATGTTCTCTATTGGTCTTCCGTTCGACCCGTTCCGAAAATCTCGATCGATTTTGGCGACGGGCGAAAGCTCGAACGAACCATTACCGGCAACAGTGCCCATTACGTTGTCGACACCGATGGAAATGTCATCGACTGTTTGCCAGGGCTCAATAGTCCAGCCACTTTCCGAAACTGGTTGAGCGACGTTTCGGAAGTGACGATTCGACTATCGAGACTCTCCAATGACCTTAAGCTGGTTGAAATTGCTCGTTACCATAGAAATCATCTCCTCGTTGAGAATCTTTTGCCCCAAATAGCTACTTGGCCCTCTTCCGAAAAAACGCCGACTGCGACGACGCAACTCGTAAGTCAACCGGCGTTTCCGCCTGCCAAAGTAGCGATGGCGAGGGCGATGAGCAAAGGATTTATCGAAGGACCATTAGTCTTGGCTGTCCAGCCAAACACAGGCATCAAGATTGAAGCAATCAGTTCAAGCGAACAATTGTCACAACAAATAGCTCCTGCTCGACTATCGCAGGAAAGCCTCCAAATACTTCGTCTTGAAAACCCCACCGAAATGCAACAAATTCTCTTCGCAAATCGTGGGCCGACCCTAATCTTGGGACAAGATTCGAAGCAGGCTGATTCGAAAGACAATATGATCGCCACTCTATGTCAAACGATAGTCGAAGACGAAAAGATGAATCAGCAATTTCATAGTACTCTGCATGGCTGGTTGGCTGAAAACCCCGCCAAATCCTTAGACGAATTAAACGAACGAGTCTACTCAGAGTTATTTCTGACCCCATCATCCGACCCATGGCTTGGTTTAGTAAATCAAGACGCATATACCGGCTTGATGCATGGAGGATTACAATTGAAATAGTTTACATGGACATTTTACTTCTCCCGGCCACTACCACTTCCGACCTCTCCCGCAAGCGGGCATTGGTCTCCAACCAACTTCACCTTCCCACTTTCAAGCATTGGTCTCTACCAATCTTCACCCTCCCGCTTGCGGGAGGGTCGAGCGCAGCGAGGGGAGGGTAAAGGTTGGAATGGTGAATGATGTCTAGTTACTAACGCGCAAGCAAGAGACGTTACCAATTGCTTGAAAATTGCTGATCCGAAAGTGGGAAGATTTCCTACCGCCTCGGGCTGACTACGACCATATCTTTCGAGTTACTCTTAAACATTCAGCCGAATTCGATTTACCCAATATGCCGACGGTAATCACCATTGAAGACGATCGAGCGATTCGCGTCGGCATTTGCGATACGCTTAAGTTTGCGGGCTATCGCGTCGATGCCTATGCAGACGGCAACTCGGGAATGACGGCGGCATTATCGACGGACTATGATCTACTTTTGCTAGATCTAGTCCTTCCTGGAAAATCGGGGCTGGAAATTCTTTTCAAAGTCCGCGAACTTCGGCCGACATGTCCAGTTATCATTTTAAGTGCCAAAGGTGAAGAAGCGGATCGTGTTCGTGGACTCCGCGCGGGTGCCGACGACTACATCACCAAACCCTTCGGAGTAGACGAACTCTTGGCGCGCGTGGAAGCCGTATTGCGTCGGTCACCGATTCGCTGCGAACCGGCATCTTCGGTAAAGATCGGAGTCTATCAAATCGATTTAGCGCGCAACGAGATTCGTTCGGCAGCCGGTGAAATAGAAGGCCTCACACCGCGGGAATCCGAAGTGATTCGCTACCTAGCCACCTATCGCGATCGAGCGATACCGCGTGACGAACTGCTCGCCAACGTGTGGCATATCGATCCGCGCGGGAGCAATACAAGAGTGGTCGACATTACAATTTCGCGATTGCGAGAGAAACTCAGTTTGGCTGGCGATGCATTGCGAACGGTGCATGGCAAAGGCTACTCGCTTGGCGATGCATCAGAGGTATGCTTGAACGAGAATTCACCACCATGAATCGACGCATTTTGGTATGGGGTGTGTTAGCAGCTCTGATTGGTTGCATGCTTTTGGTCATGCTTTGGATCACCATGAT
>JANOAI010000225.1:0-9358 GCA_031411055.1 Pirellulaceae bacterium | reverse complement strand
TCGAATCCCAAAAATGCTCAGTACCTTAATGCTTGGCACGGGTGCAATGGTTTACAAAGCGATCTTGCGAAGTTACTTTAATTCCGTTCGAGGAAGCCTGTCTCTTGCAATCCGAAGAGACCCTTTTGTTTCACCACTTGGAATCTTGCCATGACCGGTAATACACAGTCGACGCGCCGTAAGTTTTTGAAAACGACAGGTGCCGCGATCACTGCCCCCTACGTGATCACTTCAGCCGCGCTAGGAAATAGCGAACGCCCGCCCGCCAGCGATCGAATTGTGCTCGGTGGCATCGGCATCGGCAATCAAGGAAAGGGGGATCAGGGCGGCTTTCTTCGCAACCCTCAGGTTCAATACGTTGCCCTGTGTGATGTTCGCGAAGAAGTTCGAGACAAAGCAAAGTCAACAGTCGACAAGGCAAACAAGAACAGCGACTGTAAAGTCTATAACGATTTCCGCGAACTGTTGGCACGAACCGACATCGATGCTGTGCATATTGCAACGCCAGACCATTGGCATGCTTACATTACGATCGAAGCCTGTCGCAACGGCAAAGATGTATATTGCCAGAAGCCGGAAACGCTCACCCTGCGGGAAGGTCCCCTGATGATCAACGCCGCGCGACGCTACGGCCGCGTTGTCTCGGGCGGTAGCCAACGTGTCCTTGGCGATTATCGAAAGTATGTCGACCCAGCCTGGGCAGGCGAGTATGGCACAATTAAATCAATCAACGTCAATGTCAGTCCACTTCCACAGTTGTGCAACTTGCCAGCTGAAGAGATGGCTGAGAAAATTGACTGGGATATGTGGCTCGGCCCAGCCCCCTGGGCACCCTACAATTCAAAACGCTGCAGCGGAAGTTATTCGATCAATGGATCGAGTTGGCGCTCATTCAGCGATTATTCGGGAGGCGGTATGACTGACTGGGGAGCTCATCACTTTGGTGGTGCTCTCTTCATATGCGATGTACGTGAACTCCAGCCGGACGTGATCACTTATCTCGAAGAAGGTGATAGCAAGTATCTCAGCTATCACTACCCGAACGGACTGATGCTGTACCACAACCGTCCGAAAACCGACAATCTTGCCATTGAAGGAACGCCTGGGGAAAAGCTCGCCGCCAAGCCAGTCCCTTCCTACCGCGGTGACGGAAGTATTTATGGCGACTTTATCGAATGTGTGAAGACTCGCGAGAAGCCGTTTCGCGATATTGAGTTGGCTGTTAATACAGCCGTCGTTAGCCACTTGGGAAATATTGCGTACGAACTGAGACGTTCATTAAAGTGGGATTCGAACAAGCAAGAATTCCCAGGCGACGAAGAAGCGAACCGGCTCATCGATCGTGCTCGCCGCGAACCGTGGCAAGTCTAACGGCATCGCCGTGTCGAGATCGCAATATTCAATTATCACTCAAAAATTTCGAAACGCAGGAAATAGACAGATGTTAAGCGAAGCCTTTGAAGAACTTAATAAATTTGACTGGGGGACCGACAAAGCACCCCTTGCGATCATCGATGACGCGATCGCCCAGAGTCATGGCAACACGACAGCTCGTAAAGATATTGAGCGGCAATTACTGAAAGCGTTAGATAGTGACATTTCTCGTGATGCAAAGGACTATGTTTGCCGCAAACTCGCGATCGTGGGCACGGCTGATTCGGTCCCATCGCTTAGCAAACTTCTAAAAATAGAGGGCCATTCGCACATGGCACGTTTTGCTCTTGAACGCATTCCAGGCCCCGAAGCGACTCGGGCTCTATCGGACGCTTTGAATACCGTAAACGACGCGCTACGAGTCGGTGTGATTAGCTCGATCGGCAGTCGTCAGGATGCAACCTCCGTGGCAGCCCTCATCCCAATGCTTGGCAGTTCGAACGCATCCGTTGTTAAAGCAGCAGCAGTCGCCCTCGGGCAAATTGGGAGCAAGGAAGCCGCGTCGGCATTGGCGAAAGCACCATCATCCTCAGCCATATTTGATGCACAACTCACCTGCGCTGAAAACTTGCTCGCCAACAAGCAACTGGATGATGCCAAGAAAATTTATCAATCACTTTCGGTGGACAACCTTCCGAGGCTTGTTCGTCTAGCTGCCACTCGCGGCATTTTAGCTTGTGCTGCAAAGCAAGCCTAAACATCACTTAATATGAATATCCTTGCTCCCGGAGATATCGGAATGATTTGGCGGACGATTTTCAGTTTCATCAACGTATGCTGCGCTGCTTTGTTTATCCCAATTATGGCGGCGAACGCGGCGGATGAAGCACCGAGTGAACTGCTCAAGATGATCGTAACTCTGATTGCGGACAAAGATTCCGAATTTCGCGCCGCCGGTTTGGATCACGTTCGCAATGGCGCCCAAGGCGAGGCAGCAACAAAGCTTTTTACCGATCAGCTGTCGAAGTTACAGGTTGAGGGTCAAGTATCACTTTTGAACGCTTTGTCGGATCGGGGCGACGTTTCGGCCAGACCGGCGCTTCTTCAGTTGTTGACGAATAGCAAAGAAGAATCGGTACGAGCGGCCGCGATTCTTGCTTTGGGCGGGTTGGGTAATGTTTCCGATTTACCGTTGATCGTCGAATCCCTTTCTGCGAAAGCAAGTACTGAGCAAGCTGCTGCTCGTCAAAGCCTCTCTCGAATTCGAGGTGATGGTGTACCGAGCTCACTCGCAAATATGTTGAATACTACCAACTCGACGGTAAAAGCTTCGCTCATCGAGGTTTTGGCAACACGACGCGCCAAGGATTCGATCACGGCCTTCGTAAACGCCGCAATCGACGACAATCCTCAAGTTCGAGGCGCTGCTATGGATGCGCTCGGCCAGCTCGGTTCATCCGATCACATTGCAGCCATGCTGCCAGGTGTTCTGAAGGCATCCAAGGGTGGTGAACGCGATGCAGCCGAAAAAAATGTGGCTTCGGTCTGCGCCCGGGTTGATAAAGAAAATCTCCGAGCCGAAGCCTTAATCAAGGCAATGGAAAGTATACCGGCAAACGATCGCGATCAACTGCTCTCGCTTGTTGGTCGAGTCGGTGGGAAGAAGCTGATTGAGTATGTTGGCAATATTGCCACCGGTGAAGATGCAGCCCGGCGCAAGCTGGCCGTCGATGCACTAAGCAAATGGCCGGATGCAACCGTCTCCGACATGCTGCGCGAGATCACGGAAAAAACTTCCGACCCGGGAGAACGAAATGCGGCGTTTCAGGCCTACGTCAAAGTTTGTGCTGCTCGAGATAAACGCTCCGATCAACAACGACTGGACAGTCTGAAGCAAGCCTTCCAATTAGCGAAGACGCCTGAAGAACAAACCCTCGTGATCAATCGCAGTCGGACTGCCTATGCCGTTGAAACGTTGCGATTTGTCCTCCCTTATCTCGACGATTCCCAGTTCGCACAAATTGCGGCTGAAACGATTGTTGAGCTTGCACATCATCGTGAAGTTCGAGATCCAAATAAGGCGGAATTCGACAAGGCTCTCGACAAAGTCATTGAAACCAGCAAGAACGCCACCGTCGTTGAACGCGCCAAAGCCTACAAGAAAGGAGAGACCTGGTCTCGTTCTTAGGCACAGAAAGGCAAGCTACCTGGACAGCGCACTTGGAATCAGCCGAACGGCGTTAGCCGCGATTCTTGTACGGAAAACCGTGGCTAATGCCAAAACGGCTAACGGTTTCGAAAACGCCACCATCATGCGGCTGTTCTCTTGCAACTCCAAAACCTAGCGAGTAATGGTAGCAAGGTGACTTTCCATTCTTCTTGACAAAGACAACGCAGCTGGTTAACTTGTCTTACAAGTGGCTTTGTTAGCAAGTGCCTCGATTAGGAGCTCACGGATGCAGTTGGCGGCAATTGAGCGGCGGACGACGGTAGATTTGGTCGTTGACCGAATTGCGAAAGTGATCAAAGATCAAAAACTGGCCGCTGGTTCGCGTCTGCCCGGCGAGCACGATCTGGGGAAACAGTTGCAAGTCAGCCGGCCAGTCCTTCGCGAAGCTCTGGCTCGGCTTCAAACCCTAGGGCTGGTCGATATTCAGCGTGGCCGAGGTACGTTCGTCGGAGATACGAGCAGTTTGACTAACTGCGTGCGCCTATTGCAAACGGCGGTGACGATCTCGCCGCAAGAATTGCTTTCTTATGCAGAACTTCGATCGGCCATCGAAGTCCAAGCTGCTCGGCAAGCCGCCGAGAAAGCGACTGCCGAAGACATTTCGGAATTAGGTATGTTGCTGAAGCAGCTGGACAATGAAGACTTGCCGTATGCCGAAGCCCTCGAAATCGATTTTCGTTTTCATCGCAAGTTGCTCTCGATCGCCGACAACAAGCTGATGCAAAACTTGATGGAAGTCATCTACGAATTTGTGTTGGCTCAGATGGCGCGAACGACACGATCGCAGAAAGAGAATCAGCTTGGTCGGCGACTGCACAACGCGATCCTGAAAGCGATCCGCGAACATGATCCCGACGCCGCCGAATCGGCCATGCGCAAACATATGCTAGCCGTCGTAGAACGATTGGAGAAACTAGCATGAACTATAGTAGTCAGCTCACTCCGTGTGCCGTCCGCCACAAACTACTACGAAAACTTCGTCTCGCCTTCGACCTCCTTTGCCGTCAAACGACGGATTGCCTGAAAAGTCTGACGCTTCGGGTTACGGCACACGGAGTTTGCTTACTAATTTGTTCGCTTTCACTTGCTGAAGAGCAAGCAGCCACACCCGAACAACTCGAGTTTTTCGAAAAGAAAATTCGACCCGTCTTGATCGAGCATTGTTACGAATGCCATGCAACAGGTGCCAAGATCATTCAAGGTGGACTTCGCCTTGATCATCGAGCTGGGCTAGTCAAAGGGGGCGATAGCGGGCCTTCGATCGATCTCAAAGAGCCCGAGCAAAGTTCACTGATAAAGGCATTGCGATTCGAAGATCTCGAAATGCCGCCGAAAGGAAAGCTTTCGGATTCCATCATCGCCGATTTTGAAAAATGGATCGCGATGGGGGCTCCTGATCCTCGCATTGCGGATGAGCTACCAGCGGTACGAACCATTGATCTGGAAGAAGGTCGAAAATTCTGGGCCTTTCAGCCGATCGCCGATCCTCAACTACCGTCGGTGAACGATCGCACGTGGCCGCTCGATGCGATCGATCATTTCATTCGTGCGAAACAGGAGGACGCTGGAATACAGCCCGTCGCCGATGCCGATCGATATACGTGGTTCCGACGAGTTAGCCTCGATCTAACCGGCTTGCCTCCGACTCCTGCCGAGATCGATGCCTTCATCCGAGACAACTCGCCTCATGCCTGTGCGACCGTCGTCGATCGATTGCTTCAGTCGCGTGCTTATGGTGAACGCTGGGCGCGGCATTGGCTGGATCTGACCGGTTACGCCGATATGATCGGGACATCGAATAATGTCTTTGCTGAATACGCTTGGCGTTATCGCGACTATTTAATCGACTCATTCAATAAAGACAAACCGTTTGGTCGATTTGTACGCGAACAGATCGCCGGTGATATGATCGCGACATCATCGGTTACCGAGCAAGCTGAAAGCATCACGGCGACAGGCTTCTTGATGCTTGGCGATGTCGAGATCGTCGAACCCGACAAGGCAAAGATGGAAGCGGACCATATCGATACGCAGGTTAGCAAGATCGGCACGACGTTTCTGGGGATGACGATGGGCTGTTCCCGATGCCATGATCACAAGTTCGATCCGATCGGACTTGAAGATTACTACGGCATCGCCGGGATGCTTCGCAGTTCACCCTCGACACACAAGATTTCGTTCGGTGTTTGGAGCACACTCAACTCGACCGAACTTCCCGAGACACCTGAACAGATCGAAGCACGCAAGAAGCTTGAAGTTGAACACACGGAGAAAATCGCCAGCTTGAAGGCCGAGCAAAAGAAGCTCAATGATGAAAAGCAGGCGATTGTCGCTCAGCTCGCGAAGCTCGAAAAGGAAGCTAAAGCAGCGACTGCACTCGCTGCGACGCAGTCGGCCGATGACGAGTCACAAAAATTGCCGAAGGGCTCGGAGAACAATGATGAAGATATGCCCAGCAAAGGCAATGCTGATGCAGACAGTGGCAAGGAGAGTGAGGGCGATAGTAACGGCGAAAGTGAAGCGGCAGCCCAAAAGAGTTTACTGGCTACGTTAACCAAGCAGCGGGATGGATTGACTGAGCAACTCAAGAAGTTCGGTACAGAGATTCAGCACGCGGAGTTCTTCCGCTCTAAACTTCCGAAAGTCTTCGCGATGCGTGATGGCGAGAAGCCAGAAGACATGCCGGTCTATATCCGAGGCAATCCGTATGCTCCGGGAAAGACTGTTCCGCGAGGTCCTCTGCGAGTCGCGTCCTGGCGAGAGTTTCCCGAGATTCCAACCGGGCAAAGCGGCCGACTTCAATTGGCTGACTGGCTCGCTGACGAAAAGAATCCGCTCACGGCCCGCGTGACGGTGAATCGAATTTGGCAAAAGCTGTTTGGCGAAGGCTTGGTTCGATCGGTCGACTACTTCGGCGTTCGTGGAGAAACACCGTCGCATCCCGAATTGCTCGATCATTTGGCGACTCGCTTCATGAAGAACGGCTGGTCGCAAAAGCAACTGATTCGCTCGATTGTCCTCAGTCGCGTCTATCGATTGAGCAGTACCAATCGGACTGCGTCGATCAAAGTCGATCCCGACAATCGTCTACTTTGGCGAATGCATCGGCAACGATTAGATGCCGAAGCGATTCGCGATTCGGCTTTAGCGATTAGTGGCGAGCTAAAAGAGAGTCACGGCGGACCGGCCTTGGTTCTCGAAGTTGTTGAAAACACCGGCGCCTTGGTCGCCAAGGGGGTGAATCCACCCAACTACAGTCACAAGCATCCGAGGCCATCTCAAGAGTTTGAACGAACGATCTATCTTCCGGTGATGCGGACCGGTTTTACCAGTGACGATCGCGTTCGAAGCTACTTCGATTTCGTGAATCCAGCTCAGATCGCTGGACAGCGAAATCAAACGGTTGTGCCGACGCAGTCGCTATTTCTGCTGAACAACAGCGCCATTCGCAAACGAGCGAAAACTTTTGTCGAACGTTTGTTCGCTGAATCGAAAGCACACGACGAACGACTCGAACAGCTTTGGTTGTACGTTTTAAGTCGTCCGATCACGAGCTTCGAACGAGACGATGCGAACGCATTTTTGAAAGAGACTCAATCGCTGACCACGACCGACAACAAAGCGATAAGTGAATCCGTCGCTTGGCAAGAGCTTTGCCACAGCCTGTTTTCCTCCAACCATTTTGTATTCCGACTTTGACTTTACTTCAAAACAAACGTGACGCTAGCGAACGGTCGGTGATTCGTATCCAATTCAAGGCACCGCTTGATTGCACTTCGCGTTAAACTGCGGTGGAATCTACAATGAGAGTTTTGTGCAACGCCAAAATACAAGATCATCGTAAAGGATTTCCGTCGGGCTCGTCCCGACGGTATCACACCTGGCGAGCTACCCATTCACTAAAGAATCTCTCTTCGCCGAATCGCCGGAGGCGATTCGCCGGAGGCGATTCGCCGAAGAGAGGGATCGCGTAGATCGCGTGAGGTAGCCGATCAGTTGTTGCTCCCGTCGGGGCGAGCCCGACGGAAGCGAAAAACTTTGTCCTTGAAAAACATCCATCGGAGTACCATCCAACCCTACTTCCGATTTCCCCCTTACCAATTTCAATCAACAAACCTATTGTCTGGCACTTGAAACGTGTTAACTCCGATGAGGTCATATCATGAACTTCAACCCTATTCCGAATCGTCGTCAGTGCTTGCAACATGCAGCTTGTGGTTTCGGGGCTTTGGCATTTCACGATATGATTCAAGCGGCGACGAGTGCTTCGAACGGGCGTGTTTTGGATATTACTCCGCGAGCCAAACGCGTGATCTTTCTGTTCATGTCGGGTGGGCCTTCGCAAATGGATCTGTTTGATCCGAAAGACTATATCCGCAACAAACATGGCGAGGCGATCGACTCTCCGCTGGATCAAAGCGTAACGCAGGTCGGGACCGAAAAGTTTCTAGCCCTTGGTGCGATGGCTCCGGTAAAGCCGCGCGGCCAATCGGGCATGATGATCTCCGACTTGATGCCGCACCTTGCCGACATCGCCGATGATCTTTGTTTGTTACGTGGCATGAATGCTGACAATCCGCAACATGCCAGCGCGACGAATCAGTTCCATACCGGCAGTTTCACGGACGTGCGACCGTCGATGGGTTCTTGGATCAGCTACGGGCTTGGGACCGAAAATCAGAACTTGCCAAGCTTCATCACGATCCATCCGAAAGGGGTTCGTACCTATGATTCGGCGTTTCTACCGGCCGTTCATCAAGGAACAGCCCTCACGGTTCCGCTGGATAGTAAGACTTCGCCAATCGACAACCTCAAGCGTGTATCGGCAACCGACGAGGTACAGCGCAAGCGAATAGATATGACTCAGCGGATGAACCGACAGCTACTTGATGAACTGAATGGTGACGCGAACATGGAAGGGATGATTCAGAACATGGAGTTGGCGTTTCGGATGCAGACCGATACGCCACAACTCGTCGACATGTCGAAGGAGAGCGAAGAGACGCTCAAGATGTACGGTGTCGGAGGGAAGGACACCGACAAGAACGGACGGGCTTGTTTACTCGCACGTAAGCTCAGTGAATCCGGCGTCCGTTACGTCCAGGTCACGATGGACGGCTGGGATCATCACGGCGATATTCGAGGCAATCTTCCCAAGCTCTGCAACCAAACTGATCAGCCGGTTGCTGCACTCGTGAAAGACTTGAAGCAGCGCGGGATGCTCGAAGACACGTTAGTTCTCTGGTCCGGCGAATTCGGTCGTACACCTTGGAGCCAGGACCTAAGCGGGACAGCTCCGATCGAGAAACACGGCCGTGAACATCAGCCGCAAAGTTTCTGTGCGTGGATGGCTGGTGGCGGCATCAAGCCTGGCTTCACCTACGGCGAGACCGACGAGATGGGCTTTAAAGTGATCGAAGGGAAGATCCACATTCATGATCTGCATGCCACCATGCTCCACTTGCTCGGGCTCGATCACACGCGATTGACTCGGCGCCACCTCGGTCGCGACTTCCGGCTCACCGACGTCTATGGCTCGGTGGTCAAGGAGATTCTTTCGTAGGGTTGATTAAGGACAGGAAGATTGAGGACAGGAAGATGAAGAAGAAACATGACACTCCTCGCTGATCGCCGGTGCTTGATTCGTATCATTCAAAAAATCCTGCGGGTTTACCCCGCAGATCGTTCGGTTTTTCACTAACCAAACTACCTGCCGCGAACCCTGCTTGGCCGCCGGATTTGCCTTCGGCAAAT
>JANOAI010000224.1:0-3723 GCA_031411055.1 Pirellulaceae bacterium | reverse complement strand
TGATAACACGAAGCGCAAGCGAGTGGTTTGGGTATCGAAACCTCAAGAAAACCACTCGCTTGCGCTTCGTGTTAAATGATTTAGGACAGTCGAACTAGTCCGAAAGTGAAATGAGCTCTTATTTCTTCTTAAACATCATCCCTATGCCAAGCTTGAGCATGTCATTCATGTCAAAATCGCCGTCACCGTCTTGATCGAGCATCTTCCCGAACATTCCGCCGCCGGGTGACTGTTGGATCTTGGCTCGGTCGTTTTGAATCATATTGCTCAGATCATCGACACCCAGGTTGTTCTTCTGAGCATGACTACCAATTGCGCCGGAGAGCATCGGGCCAAGAATTGAAATCAAAGAGCCTGTTTGTTCTTTGCTCAATCCGCTCGACTTGCTGACGGCGTCACTCACTCGGCTTTGCTTGCTCCCCAGAAGCTCTCCGAAAATATCTGGCAAGCCACCGCCGGAGGATCGAGGTGCGGCCGCTTGACTACCGCCTAAAAGTTTTCCCAAGATATCGCCGAGGTTTCCTTGATTTGGTGACGGTGATAGAGGATTGCCCGGACTTTGTCGACCCAGTGCTTCAATCAGGGCCGGCAGGGTCATGGAGATTGCGTCTTGCGTTTGGCCTTTGTCGGCTCCGATTTGTTTTGCGATTTTGTCAAGCTGATCATCGTTGAGCTGTGAAGAAAAGATGTCGAAGATGCTGGCCATAAAAAATTTCCTTCCGAATGGTTTAACCGATGAATCTTTCTCGACTACTGCGTTTAACGTCCGGTCATTGTTAGAATTCATCCATCTCAAAGCAACACTCTGGCTTGGAAATTTGATATGAAAGCTGCATTCATTGAAAAAACTGGTTCTCCCGAAGTCATTAGGTATGGCGATTTGCCTGACCCGGTGTGTGGGCCGCATCAGGTTTTGTTAGAAGTTGGCGCTGTTTCCGTAAATCCGATCGACACTTATATTCGCAATGGCGCAAATTACTGGCCGTTGCCAAATCCATTTGTAATCGGCTGCGATATTGCTGGAACGATCATTCAGACCGGGAACCAAGTGCGGAACATGGAACCTGGGCAACGGGTTTGGGGAAGCAATCAGGGTTTGCTCGGTCGACAGGGATCGTTTTCTTCGTTAGCTGCGGTAGATGCGCAGTGGCTCTATCCTACCCCTGAAGGGGTGACGGATGAACAAGCAGCGGCTGGAGCGTTGGTTGGAATAACGGCTCATCTTGGGTTATTTCGCGAAGCCAATTTGCGTGCTGGACAGACTATTTTCGTGCGTGGTGGAACCGGTGGCGTCGGGTCGATGGTGGTTCAAATGGCGAAAGCAATTGGGGCTAAAGTCATTACGACTGCGGGTTCACCGGCGAAAGCGGAAGAATGTCGGACGCTCGGGGCGGACCACGTCATTGAGTACAAGTCGGCGAATACGCAAGAAGCAATTTTGGAAGCGATTCCAGGTGGTGTCGACGTGTTTTGGGAGACTTTACGCGAACCGGATTTTGATTTGGCGGTAGCGTCGCTGGCGGAACGTGGCACGATGATCCTCATGGCTGGCCGAACCGCTCGACCGGCTTTTCCCGTCGGACCATTTTATGTAAAAGGCTGCTCCTTGAAAGGCTTTGTGATGTTTAAGGCTTCGCCAGCCGAGCAACAATCAGCTTCTTCCGACATCAATCACTGGATGACCAGCGGCAAGCTCAAGGCTAAAATCGATCGGGTGCTGCCGCTTAGCCAAGCTGCTGAAGCTCATCGGCTTCAAGAAGAAAACACCGTAAATGGCCAAGGGCATTTGGCGGGGAAAATTGTTCTGCGTCCGTAAGTGCTCCGTTGCGGCACTTTTATCTGTACTCCTATAAGTCTGATTTCATGCGAAACAAACCGGAAGTCCAAATTGTACTTCTTGCGACCGCGATCCTTCACGTGCGGAGCAAACGAGCCGAATCGAGAACGGCTTTGTCTAAGTTGATGAACCTTTCGCCTTCGACGGCGGGGCTTTACATTGACGACCTGATCGAAAAGAAGTTCGTAGTCGAATCGGGTCTGGATCAGGGGGCCAAAGGTCGGCCAAAACGACATCTTGAAGTCTGTGCGGATGCTGGCTGGTTTGCTGGGATCGAGTTCAACGCGGATCGTCTTCGAGCGATCAGCATTGATTTTGCAGGTAAGCAAATCAAGTCGATCGTGACTCCATTTGCGCACGGCGTGACTCGCGACGACGTACTGCGCGAGATCGACCAAAGTTTCGCCGTGTTGCGACAAGATTCGCAAGGCCCCTTGCTGTCGATCGGCGTAGGCGTTCCGGGTGTTGTGGATCCACTCGAAGGAATTGCCATCAACTATTCGTTCATTCCCGATTGGCAAAATGTTCCGATCGTTCAGCGATTACAAGAGCGAAATGGGGTATCGGTAAAAATTGACAATAACCTTCGAGCGATCGCATTGGCCGAACGTTGGTTTGGAGCAGGATTGGCACACGATGACTACACGATCCTTGGTCCCAGAAGTGGTTTTGGCGTGGCAATGGTAAAGCATGGTCAGCTCATTTGCGGTGCACACCATGGAGCTGGGGAAATTGGTCGTTGGCATTGGCCTTTCGAAGGTCATACTGGTGAATTGCATGACAATTTATCGGCACCATCTATTTGGCGACGACTGAATTCCGAGTCTGAAAAGGCTTCCGTTCCACGCGACCTCTACGCGGCCTACGAATCGATGAAGGCCGATGTGGCCGAGCGTCCGCAATGGAATAGTGTCGTCTCTGACTTTGGAAGGCTTTTAGGGTACCTCCAATTGCTTCTCGACTCGAAGATGTACTTTCTTCATGGTCCTCTCACCGCCTTGGGTGATGTTTTTTGTAAAGCAGTTTCGGATCGGGCGCTAGAATGGATGCCTGGTTTGGCGACGAAGCGACCGAACGTCGTCCCTTCCTCCATGGGAGATGATGCCGGAGCTCTTGGGGCTGCAAGTTTGGCTATGGAATCCTGGACGCCAAGCTTGGATTCTCCTTGAACGGAGAAGTCTCGGCTACTTCGTCTTTTGCTCTTGAGCCATGGGCATCGCAAAGGAATGCCAAGCCAGCATAATTGCCCCGCAGACGAGAAGGCTATCGGCAATATTGAAATTGGGCCAAGTGTAGGATCCGTATCGCAAAAGAATCCAATCGCGAACACCGCTTTTCCATTCGAGAGGCATACCGGGTTTGTGCCACATTCCAAGTCGATCATAGAGATTACCAACAATCCCCCCCATAACGCATCCGAGGGCGATGGTCAGCCACAACGAATAGGCGGCGCGGAATCGGAAAAGCCAAATGAGAATCGCAACCGCGGCGAGTATGGATGCGAGTGCAAAGAACCAGCCATAGCCTGCTCCCATTCCGAAGAGAGCGCCGATGTTCACCGCCGTTTCGATTCCGACCATATCCTGGACTATCCACCAAGGTGGCGTCATGCCAGGCATACCGCGCCCTTGAAAGACCCACTCCTTGCTGAGGAGATCACTCGCCCCGCCAACGAGAGCGATGAAAACGAAGAGGCAAAACCTTTTCAGCAATATGGGAGAATCGTTATCCCGCTTGTGCGTTTCGTCCGTCATTAGTAAACAAGCAAAAGAGGCCAACTTAAACAAACACTAGTGGAGCGTCAAGTTTTAGATTTAGGGTTGGGATATGGGGTCAGGAGTCAATTGTGCAAAGCACCCGAAGGGCCGTTCCGGCAATTGACTCCT
>JANOAI010000223.1:0-3751 GCA_031411055.1 Pirellulaceae bacterium | reverse complement strand
GCAGCCCCTGATCGCCCGTCAACATTTCATTGGAGGCAGTTGAAGTTTGCTTCCACAGCCACAGTACGGTTAGCACATCGCTCGGCATCGCAGCCATACTGATCACGTGCGCACCAAAGGCCGCTTTGGTACACGTTGCTGTCACATCGTGCAACATTCGGAACATGGCTAGCGTCTCGCGCGCCATGGCATCGGCTTCGCTATCACCCACAGCGAGCGGTAGTTTGACATCGAGTGACTTTTCCAATAACCGAATTCTCGCAGCATCGTCTAGCGTCTTCCAACTTTCGCAGTGGCCATTTCGCTTCAGGATCGTGTCCATCACATCGCTGTAGACCTTGGCGTTTTGTCGAACATCCAATCTTGCTAAGTGAAACCCAAACGTGGCGATCTGCACCAGCCAATCGCGAACTCCACTGATTCCACTTTTTCCTGCCGGAGTTGCATCGAGAGCATCGGCGAGGATCCCGATATCAGTCGCCAACTCATCCGCTGATTGGTAGGCGCCAGCAACGGATGCGCATCTGACAAATTCGGTTGGTTGGCTACTAAGTAGCACTTGCTGCGTCTGTTCCAATCGCCATCGAACCGTCGCCAGCCATCGACGACACAACTCACCTGGCGGTAATGCCGATGGTCGGGCCTTCAGCTCTGGATACTTCGACTCGGCACTAGAGATTGCAGTGCCCAGCTTGCCAGTCAGCTTAACCTGCCGCTCAGACAAGCTCAGTGTATTAAACCACGAATCGCAAGTCTTCAGATGAAACGCGAGAGCCTCGCGTCGCAACCAGGTCACGGTCTCGCGAGTCACATCGGCGGTTACTCCGGGATGTCCGTCACGATCACCGCCGATCCACGAACCAAAGGTCAAGTATGGTCGTTTTAACTTAACCGCATCGCCGTAATTTTCGATAATCCCGCGTCGAAATTCGTCAGTAATTAGCGGGATTTCATCCCAAAGTACCGGTTTGATCGAAAGACCACGTGATACCTCTTGCATTACTGTGGGATGCCAAGGGCGAATAAAGTCCGTTTGCCAAAGTTTTGCGATTTCGACGCGAATCTCCTGCTCCGCCCGGTCGCGTGCCTCAGGGTACGGATCGTGATCCAGTACGGTTAGCAGGCCGCGTATGGCGGTCAGTTTGCTTCGCACCGATCGGCGTTTCGCGTCTGTAGGATGGGCGGTGAAGACAAGTTCAATATGGAGTTCGTCGATCAGTTTTTGGATTTCCTCGGCGGTCTTCCCAGAGTTATGCAGTTGCGAAATGGCATCTCGAATAGATTCGTTGCGAGGCTGTGGATAGATGCCGCGCGCTCGATCACCGAGCACCCGGACTCGTCTACGGTCCTCGACCATATTCAGCAAATCCAAGAAAACCGTGAAGACGCGCGTGGTGATAAACAATTGCTCAACGCTCAGGCTCGAGATCCGATCGACCATCCGTTGTTCCGCATTCTCGACACCGGCTCTGCGATCCCAAGCTAACTTTCGTAGTTCCTCAACAACTTGAAACGCCTCCTCGCCTTCAAGTTCACGGATCGTTTCGCCGAGGAAAGTTCCTAAATGACGGATTTCGCTACGCAGTTCGAGGTTTTTGATATGTTCCACGGTTGCAATGTTCGTTCAGTGAATGGTTTGAAACTGAGAAATCTGCAAGTTTACGACAAGTGCGATTGTATGATCGCGGCAATGATTGACTCGGCGACCGCTGCTGCGGCAACATCCTTCGTGTCAATCGTCAGATCGGCATCCTCTGGCGTCTCGTAGTCGAACGTCACGCCTGGAAAACTGCTGATTTCCCCTCTGTCTGCTGCCTGATACTGTCCGGTTATATCACGACTGCGACAGACCTCGCCGGATGTCGACAAATGAACATGAAAGAAACGGTCTTTGCCGATCAAATCTCGCACTTTTTGTCGGACCCAAGCACTCGGCGCAACAAAGGCCGCAATACAGATCTGTCCCGAATCATTGATGAGCTTGGCAATCTCGGCAGCGCGGCGTAGGTTCTCAGAACGCTCTTCTGCAGTGAACCCGAGATCGCGGCTGATCCCCAATCGCATGGTTTGGCCGTCCAAAACAATGCATGTGCGGCCATCTTTAAACAGTTGTTCTTCCAGCGCCAAAGCGACGCTGGTTTTCCCTGAGCTACTCAAACCTGTAATTAGAATCGTAACCGGCTTTTGGCGATAGCGCGTTCGCCGCTCCCCCTCCGAAACGCGACTGCGAACGGGTCGAGGAGCCAACATCACAGATTGCTCATCCCAGTGACCACCTGTCGCTGGATCGTTGCTAGGTTCACAAAACATTCCCGCAGCGACTGTTTCGTGGGTAATGCGATCGACCAAAATGAAGGAGCCCGTTTGGCGATTCGTGGAATAGGCGTCAAACATTACTGGATCGTGCAACTTGATAAGGCAGCGTCCAATTTCATTGAGCGCAAGTGATGATGCACTGATCCCCTGCAACGTGTTGATATCAGTACGAAAACGAATCGCTTCGATCTCGCACGAAGTACGCCGCGTTGTATGCTTGAACCAATAGGATTTGCCAGGGACGAGCGGCTGTTCCGACATCCACACCAAAGTCGCTTCGCCACGGCGGCTTAGTGTTGGCGTTGACTCAGGGCTAACCAGCATGTCGCCTCGCGTGATGTCGATTTCACGGTCAATGGTCACGGTGATTGAGTCGTCAGTCGATGCTTGGGCAACTGGACCATCCATCGTCACGATCGACTTCACGCGAGCCGTTTTTTGCGAGGGTAGAACGATAACTTGATCGCCGACGCGCAGCGTGCCCGACGCAATCGTGCCGCTAAAGCCACGAAAGTTCGCGTCAGGCCGGTTGACCCATTGAATCGGAAAACGGAGCGCCGAAAATTCTCGATTCGACTTAACTTTCACTGAGTTAAGCTGCTCGAGCAACGTCGGCCCGTCGTACCAAGCAGTCCGCTTGCTCGCAGCAATAACGTTATCGCCTTCAAGCGCAGAGAGCGGTATCGGGCAAACGTCTTCGAGCGAAAGGTCGCGAACGAAGTGCGCGAACTCATTTGCAAGTTGCGTGAAGACTTCTTGCCGATACCCCACCAAATCCATCTTGTTGACTGCCAGGATTATGTGCTTGATGCCCAGCAGTGACACGATGAACGCATGGCGTCGTGTTTGCGTGGAGATGCCTTTGGTCGCATCCACGAGTATGATCGCCAAGTCCGCCGTCGAAGCGCCAGTGGCCATGTTGCGAGTAAACTGCTCGTGGCCGGGCGTGTCGGCAATGATGAATTTGCGAGTCGGAGAGGTAAAGTAACGATAGGCTACGTCGATCGTAATCCCTTGTTGCCGTTCGTCTTCGAGCCCATCGAGCAAAAGCGCCGTGTCGATGCGATCACCAACGGTCCCGTGCTTCTCGGATTCACTCTTCAAAGCGGCGATCTGGTCGTCGTAGATTGCACCCGCTTCGAGTAACAAACGTCCGATGAGCGTACTTTTGCCATCGTCTACGTTTCCGCATGTAATGAACCGCAACAAATCCTTGGCGTTGTGGTGGGTAAGACAGGCTTCGATAGTTTTTGCGCTCATTAGAAATACCCGTCCCGTTTCTTGCGTTCCATGGCCGCCGCCTCGTCTCGGTCAATGGCTCGACCTTGTCGTTCAGAAACGCGTGTCGTCAACATTTCGTACACGATGTCCTCAATCGTTGCGGCGTTCGACTCGACTGCGCCAGTCACGGGATAACACCCCAACGTTCGAAAAC
>JANOAI010000222.1:0-4492 GCA_031411055.1 Pirellulaceae bacterium | reverse complement strand
CGATTTTGAAGAGGTTTGAAAGTCTGACTTTGTCTTTCTCGACGAGATCGATTTCAGGTGTCGATGCGTCGGGTGAATTCGGGTTCGAAAGGATTTCACGAAGCTTACGGTATTTGGCTTGCGCTCCCGGCTCGCCAGCTGTCTCTAAGCCCGGCGCATGCCCCCAGCGAACACGCTTCCCGGTTTTCGTTGTGATCTCGAGACTGCAATGCGGACCTGTACCGCCATTCACTTCCGGGTATGAATAGATCTTTTCCAAGCCCAAAGCTTCACGGTCGTCTCGCAATAACCGACAGAGCTTTAATGCTTCCTTAATCCTCGCGTCACCGTATTCTTCGCCAAACTTTTTACCCAGCGGGACTGCTCCCTTGGCATAGACTAGAAAGTAAGAGCGGATTTGATCCGATGAAAAGTCTTGCGTCGGAAGCATAACGCTGTCGACATCGACTGGAAAAAAGTTGATGGCTGGTCGACGATCCTGGGTGGATGGTGCGTTTGCGGAAGCCAACGAACTTGACGAAGCCCTTTGATCGCTTGGCGAAGTGGCGATCGTTGGTTTCAAGTTGGTTGATGATTCGTCGTAGACCATTGCCAAAGGCTCGCGATACTCGACCAGTATCTGAACGTTACCCGAATATTTTTGGACTTTGAATACCTGGCGAATCCAAGGATGAACCCGGAAGGCACTCGAGACAGCTTCTGACATATGATGATCGAGCGTGTTGAGTCGCCCTAAATTGCTACCCCGAAAGATTTCTTCGAGCACGTTCGATTTAATCCAGTCAGGCTGTGCCGTCAGAATAATGTTGTCTTGTCGCAAGCCGTATTTGGCTTGGTCGAGGTGCTTGGCTCCGTAAGTAATCCACAAACTATAGCCAGCAACCAGCAAAACGAACGGGCCGACAATGCTGATCAAGCCGACACGCGGAATGCGTGAAAGGGTTGCGACCAAGCTCTGCCATTGCGCGGAACTTCCGTGATCTGGTTCTTTTCCAGTCTCGGGTTCAGGCATTGTCAGGATACTCCATCAATCGAAATTTTGGACGACACTCGGTGCCGAATTCCCCGCGAAAGATAAGCCATCGAAATTATGCTCGTTCTCTCGCGCAGGGAACACTACCAAACTTTTAGATGGAGCTGCAACTGCACTCCCGTTTGTCGATAGACGGCATTTCGCACTCGGTCGGTGAGTGCTAGCACTTGATCGCTCGTCGCACCTGGTCCGGCAATTAGGAAATTTGCGTATGCCGAACTCAATTGAACCGAACCTTCCGCCGCTCCACGCAGTCCGACCTGCTCAATAAGTTCAGCCGCCGATGTCGTTAAAGGATCAACAAAGGCCATCGCCCCGGCATAGGTTCGGCTGGGCTGGTTAGCTCGCTTCACAATCCAAAGCGACTGCATTCGATTGGTCAGAATGGCCGAGTCGGAGTTCTCTAAATCAAATTCGCAGTCCAGAATGACAAGCTGGTCCAAGCTGCTCTTGCGAGTAGAGAAATGGAGTCGAGATCCTTCGTAGACTTCGATTTCGCCGTCCTGACGCAGCAGTCTCGCCGAACAAACGCGCTGTCCAATGTCACCGTTCAATGTACCGCTATTGCCGTGCAATGCCCCGCCGACGGTACCCGGAATTCCTACAAGATGCTCAAGTCCCGCTAACCCAGCTCCCACCGTGTGCGTGATGAGATGCGAAAGTTTCGCGCCACCACCGCATCGGACACGAGTCCCTTGAATCTCCATTTTTGCAAAAGACGATGCGCTAATCGACACGACTGCGCCGTCGAATCCCGCTTCGCGAATCAACAAATTGGAGCCGCCACCAATAATCCGCACCGGAATCTTGTTTTCGTGACAGGATTTCACGAATCCGCAAAGCTCCGCTTCACTGGTCGGTTCCGCAAAGTATTTCGCCGGACCACCTATTCCAAGCCAAGTCATCGGACCAAGCGGTTCATTGGTGCGAACAATGTGCTGTATTTTTTTAGGGAATGGGTCGATCGACGATGGCATCTTGAGCTCGACTATGAAGGGGCGACTGTTTCCAAGATTGTCGCCAGCCACGCACTTACCGACAACCCCACGCAACGAAAGAGCACTTGCAAGAAACTTACTTTTCCCCCTTTTTGATCGATATTCCCGAAACGACTTGCGATGCCATTGATTCACGAAGGACGGCTGCAAACTGCTTAAAGGCCTGTTTTTTTTCGATCGGGAATTTGACGCCAGTCGATGTCGTGAATGGCGCCATACATTGCATAGAGATAGGCTGCATTGCAGCACTTTGGACTTCGGCTATGACGAATACGCCCCTCCAGCATCGCACAGAACGCCTTCTCTGGCCCCACGCATCCAGAAAAGGATAACACAGATGGAAGGCTATTTCGAGAACGGCGAGTAGATTTAGAAATGCTTCCGTGAGGATGTTTCTACCTACGACCGTCTCGATAAAACATGGCCCAGACCACCATCCACGCCAATGACTTGACCGGTGATCCAATTGTTCTCCGGATTCAATAACCATGAAACCAACGATGCAACTTGGTGAGGCTCTCCAAGCCGCTGAAGGGCATGCATCGCAATCGAAGCGGACGCACTGGCTGGAGTCTCCCAGATTTTCCGAGTCAGCTCCGTTCGGACAAGGCCTGGACTGACGACGTTGACCCGAATATTGTTCGGAGCGTAGGTTGCAGCGGCCGAACGGGCCAAGCCAATTACACCAGCTTTCGCTGCAGCAATCGCTTCATGATTTGCGATGCCGATTTCTGCAGCCGCCGAAGCGAAGAGGACGATGTTCCCTCCTTTTTCTCGGAGTAACGGTATGGCTGCCTTTACCATAGCAAAAGAAGTGAATAGATTCGTGCGAATCGTTTGTTCGAATTCGGCATCGGTTGTGAGATGGGCCGGTTTCAACAACACCGAACCTACGCAATTGATGAAGGCATCAACTGGCCCGTCGATCACAACCGATTTTTTGAAGCATTCGGATAGATCGCCAGAATCGGTGAGTTCAGCAGCTTCGTACGGCTGGCCAAGCTCATTGGATAGAACCTGCAACTTTTCCTCGTCTCTTCCAACAAGCAGAACTTGCCAGCCTTCTCGGTCGAGACGCCGAGCACATTCGCTCCCAATTGTTCCCGTCGCCCCCAAAATCGCCACTCTACCGATGATTCGAACCCTCGTGAAAGACTTTCGTCAAGGTTGTTTAAAAACCTTGACGAAGTACAAACAAAGTATCTGTTCCGCCGAAATTGTAACTCTAGTGCTTTTCGGGAGGCATTATGACCGTGTCGATCACGTGAATGACTCCGTTGGATCCAACTAGGTCAGTCTTGACGACCTTCGAATTTCCATTGAGAAAGACAGATCCATCCTTCACGGAGATCACAAATTCAGCACCATTCACGGTCTTGGCTTTATCCAACTTCACGGCATCAGCCGCCATGACTTTCCCAGCTACTACATGGTAAGTGAGGATCGCTGCAAGCTTTTCCTTGTTCTCTGGCTTAAGTAGAGAAGCGAGGGTTCCTTTGTCGATCTTATCAAAGGCCGCATTGGTCGGGGCGAAAATCGTGAAGGGACCTTTACCAGAGAGCGTTTCGACGAGCCCGGCAGCTTTCACGGCCGCAACCAAGGTGCTGAAATCGTCATTCCCAGCGGCAATTTCAATGAGCGACTTTTCTTTCGCTGGCTCCGCCGAAGCGATGCCTTGCAGGACGGAACTCATTACGACCAGCGACATTGTTAACAAACTTAAAATCTTCATAATCATTCTCTTCCATTTCAAACGACGTTCGTACATTAACTCAAACAACAATTTTCATCCAGCAGGCGAACCCGCAGAGCGGTAGCGATCCCAGTTATGCAATCAATGGCAATGTGGTAGCTCAGCAAACAAGTTACGGATCAAAACAGGAAGCTTTGGCTCCGAATCGCTCTCGGGACTATGATAGGACGCCGTCAAGCCAAAAATGGGAAAGAAGAAATTTTTGGTTTGGCCGTGGATTGAGATCTTGAGCCCGAGGCGCTCGCCGATTTTTGCGACCCGGAATTCGGCGAGCGTCTCTGGCTCAAACCCAATTCAAGACACGGCGAGTAAAGTGGAACGATCAGCTAGTCCTTCGTCACAGCTAAGTTTTAGGGTGTGAAGAAGCACTAGAGCAGTTCTCACGTGGGTGTAGCGTTTTTTCAACGCGATTGTAGCCGAGCTGCGCAAGCAGCCGGGTGTATTGTCGCTTGCCGAAGGCTCGTCCGGCCTGGCAAATCCGACCTTCGAATGCGCCGGGCTGCTCGCGCAGCACCGCAACCATTTGGAATTTACTCGCTACACCTATTCAAGAATTGCTCTAGAGCATTTTCATGAACGACGTAGGCTTGGAAAACGGGGTCAGGTACCAAAAGCCGGAACGGCCCGTCGGGTGCTTTGCACTTTTGGTACCTGACCCCGTTTTGCGAATGGGTATATGAAAAATGAAAATTCTAGAGAGCAATTATT
>JANOAI010000221.1:0-4248 GCA_031411055.1 Pirellulaceae bacterium | reverse complement strand
GATTGAACGTGTCCGCGACTTGGTAGAACCGAGGTCATTCTGGGGACGAGTCTCAAACTGGTTTAGCAGTTATCGATATTTGCAGGCGGTAAATCTTCTTAGTGGAAAGCCATTAACTTTTACTAAACGCGAAGGACTTCCCTGGGTACTGCGGGAACAACTCGCCGAAAAGCTGAAACTAGACAAGCCAATTGACGAGAGCCGAATCCCGGACGAAATTTCGCTGACGTTCGAAGAGATTTATCAAGCCTTTAAGCATCGCGGTGTCGAAGCCCAATCGTCACTCAATACCATCGAAGCGAGTCTAACCAACATACACGATAAACTGGGCTCGCTTCAAAAAGGGGTGGAAGAGGTCACTCAACGCGAACAGCAATTGGACGATTGCGCCCGAAAGGATGGCTATTTTCCGCTTGAAAATGGATTGAACGTCCTGCTTCCATCCATCCAGGCTGACCTTACCAAAGCCGATGAACTTTCGACCTTCGATGCAGTGCAGGCTATGCAAGGTCCGATTCCGGCAGCAGAAAGAAAACTTGATGAGTTTGATAAAATGGCAGACCGAATCGATCAGGCTCGCGATGTTCTCTTTCCAAAACTTCGGAATGTGAACGAACAACTTCGAGTCATGGGGTATTCGAATGACTGGATCGATGCAGAATTGGATCGGGTTGGATCGATGGCGAACGCCGGGTTATCCGCTGCCGCTTCCAACTCGATTGGTGAGCAACTGGTGGTGATTGACGACGCGATGAGTAGTCTCGATAGCAACGCGGCCAAAGGACTCGATCAAGCGACAATTATTCGCGACAAAGTGAATCTTCGACTTGAAAAAGTGCGGAAAACGATTGACGAGGCTCGAGCCACGATTGCAAGCAAGCTATCACTCGACCCAAAGCTTATTCTTAACGAAGTCGATCGCGTGCCGGATGCCTTGTACAAACGCAGCCGGGATAACCTCGATTTGGCGAAGGCCATGCTAAGCCAAGGACGGGTTGAAACAGTCGATGAGACACTGGAACTCATCCGGACTGATTTAGAGGAGTGTGAGCTACTGGTTGAGCAATCTCGCTTGTCTGTTGATCAGTTTTCGATAAACAATCAGCAGCGAAAAGACTCGCTGAGCGAATTGCGACAGCGAACTTTGCAGATGATGGCCTCGGTAAAAGAATCCCATGCCGTTTTTTCCGCGTCTGCTTTACTCGTCAGCGACATCACGAGTGACGTTACATCCAACGAGATTCTCCCTACAGGTCGCCCCGCCGAAGCGGTTGTCCTTTCGACGGAAGGCTTTGGCAAAGATGTTCAACGACTAATTGAACTTGCAGAAACCGAGCACCGGCAAGGTCGAGTTCTCAAATCGGCGGAGTTGTTTTTGGAAGCGCAACGTAAGGTTGACGAAGCCAATTCTTGGTTATCTTCCGTAGACGAGCACTTGAAAAAGCTCGCCCATCAAGCCGAAAACAATACGGAATTCCAGCGTGAACTTGCATCCAGGTCAGCGGCATTAGCGTCCGAGGCTCAGGATCCGCTTGTCATGGCCAGTACGATTTCCGAAATTCAGCAACTTGCGACCGCGATCCAGATCAATGGGAACGAGATGCAACACGCAACAACGGACGTCAACCCATTTCAAGTTGCGAAGCTAATGGATAGTCTCCAAGCTAAAGTGAAAGAACTGCAGGCAAGGATTCAAGCTGATCGGCAAGGACATGCCGAAGCGGCTCGAGCCGTTGCTGGAGCCGATCGGCAACTCGAGGTTGCTAAACAATACGTCGCAAATTCGCAAAGTGACGGTATCACCGATAGTCGACGAACGACGGAGTTAAACCAGCGGATTGTCGGTTTTGTGCAGGCGATGTCTTCAATTCGATTGGGTCTTCGCGAAGCTCACGGCGATTGGCAAATCGTTGATGATCAGGCGTCTCGCATGCAATCCGAGATTTCCAAGGCGGCCAACGAACTAAGTGCTGAACTACAGATGGCAAGCCAGGCGCTTCAAGCCTTCGAGCAAGCATCGCAGAACGTCTATCAAGCGGAGCAATGGTCTGGATCGTGGGGGATTCGTGTACTCGGCTCGCCAGGCGTTCAGGATCTCGAACGCGCTCGCGCAAATATGCAGTCTGGTAATTATAGCGTCGTCCTCGAAGTAAGCCGGCTAGCCGCGGCGGCCGCCCAAGCTGCGATCGCTCAAGCGGAACGCGAAATCGCTCGTCGAAGAATGGAAGAGCAACTCGCCGCCGAGCGAGCCCGCCGAGCTCGCGATGCCGCTCGGCAACGAACGATCAACCGTGACTTCGGCGGCTCGATCGGAGGATTGGGGGACCTATTTGGTGGAGGAATTGGCGGTGGAATCGGTGGCGGCTTTGGCAGCGGTTCGGGCGGGCTTTTTGGCGGTAGTTCCTCAAGTCGGTCCTCGTCGAGCGGTTCTTCAAATCGTACTTCGTCAAGCAGTTCTTCGAGCCGTTCGTCTTCAAGCGGCGGAGGAGGCTCAAGCTCGTCCGGTGGAAATTCCGGGTTCAGTCGCTCAGGTTGGTAAATTGCGATCGAAGTTTGTGGTACAAGGCTCTCTGGTCGAGAAGTTGCACAGGGAGACGTTCGCAGGTAGGATCAGGACCGTGTTCGCAAATGCGATTCTGTGGGTTTGAGCGAGAAGTGCTGTGAAAACAACTCCAATTAAGACCGTTTTACTTGCCGCAATTTGCTTACTCCCGCGCCTGTCGAATCATGCTTTGGGCGACATTATTAATTTTACGGGCTCCGTCGAAGTCGTAGGCCTTGGACTTGTTCCAAGTTCGCTTACCGAAGGGAATTGGGAGAACGACAGCTTTGTTCGCGTTTTCCAAGAACGAGGCAATTTTACACTGCCAGCGCCCGTTGGAATCGATATCGAATTTCCGGGGCTATATGGTCGAACAGCGGGATTCATCCCGAGCAATCAAAGCCTTAGTTTGAATACGGTTGTTAATAGTTATCTGTTTCACTTTGATCCAGTTGGCGTTCCAGCAAACATGACTCGCATCGGAACCGTTACGTTTGATTCCGACGTGCTCGGCATTATCGTCGGTGTCCAAAGTGGCGTTAACCGAACTGATCCCAACAATACTCTCGGTTTGTCGAACACCATTCTTGGGGCGCCAGGAATTATTTACGACGTAGCAATCACCGACCTGTTTGCCGGTGGTGGAGATCAAATTTCTTTGAGTAGCGACCGTAGAACGATTGGGTTCACAATGATTTCAGGGCCAGGTAGCGATAACATGCGAGTTATCACTGCCGTCCCGGAACCCACTTCTTTAGGGCTATCCTTATCTGCTTGTCTCTTGTTACTTGGTTGGCGGAGAACCAAGCGAATCTCGGTTTAACGAATGCATCACTGCGATTCTGAGAGTTCAAATTTCGTAATCGTGTCTTCGGCCGAGAATTTTTCAGGCACCGGGTAATCTTGATTGGCTTTCAACGCTTCGAGACCCTTGGGTCCACACAGTATACCATCGCTGGGAACATCGGCTTGTGCAGACCAGAGAATTCCATTCGCTACGACTCGCTGCATCGCTGGCTTCCCCCAATTCCAATGATTGTGACCGCCAGTAAAGCCAAATGAACGCCCGCCGTCTTCTCGTTGATACGCCCAGGCGACATGCTGTGGTTGTTTCTCTGCGACCGCTTTGCGAACGGCAGGGTTACCGCTGTGTTCGCCATCCTTGCGGCTCATAGTTTCTTCGGGTGCGATGGAACTAAGAATCGGTGTGACACCTTTCATTTCATCACGAAACCGCATGTGAAAATACCATTCGTCGTCGGCGGAGAAACTAGAAACACCGCGCGCGACCGGATGATCCGGAAATGTTTTGAAGTTGGCTACCCAATGCGGATTGACCGACCAATTAATCTCGAAATAACCTCCTAGCCAGTTTTTGAATTTGTCACCCGACTCACCGGGGGGGACCTCGACGGCGTAGTGGATACAAACAAAGCCAGCTCCTCGCTTGATTTGCTTTTCAAGACGATCCATATGTGCCAAGGCTGGATGTTTCTTGCCTCCGTCCGCGTAGATAACAATGCAATCGGCTTGATCGAGAACCGCATCGTCAGCTGGCCATCCGTTTTGAATCACCTCACATCGAATTCCTTTGGCGCCAGAATGAATTACGTCAGCTAGCAGTCTACAGCCAGCGTAATGCTCGTGTGCACCATAGCCGTGACTGGGGACGCCTGCGATCATGACTACCAATTTTTCCTTCTTGC
>JANOAI010000220.1:0-10765 GCA_031411055.1 Pirellulaceae bacterium | reverse complement strand
GAAGGTGACTCAATTCGCGAGCCAGGAAGACTCATCGGAGTAAGAACATTGTTTTCACTCCGAGGTTGCAGGATGTTCGGAAGGGTATCACTTTTCGTCCCGGGCTCGATCAACGGCACGCTGGAATCGTTACTCGACTTTGGCTTCTCTTTCGTCGGCGTTGACTTGGTTGGAAGTGGGGCGGGTGAGAATGCGGGGTCTGGCTTCGGAACAATTGTTGGTGATGACTTAGGCGTTGATTTCGCTGGCGGTGGCAAGTGATCGACCGAAGGGATTTCGATTGGCTGGGATTCTCGCTTAGGAACCGGTTGAATCGATTCTCGCTCGGTGGATCCTCCTCCAAAGCTCTTTAGAAAGGAACTGCCCGGCCCGTCGTTTCGCTTCGATGCGGACGAGTTCAAAGTCATTAGCTGTTGATGAAGTTCAGCATTTTCTGCTTCGAGGACCGATAGTTCTTGTTCAACCGAACGGTAAGCGTCGTCGTACTCATAGATTCGATTTTCAAGTTCTCGAATCTCGCCTGCCATGCTTTCCGTATAAAAGTCGGTATAAGCGCGCCGCTGGCAACCAGCTTGAACCAATGCCAAGCCTGCAATGCATAGAAGCATTGCAACACTCTTGAATGGATGGCGAGTGAGCTGCACGAGTAAAAAACCTGGAAAAATTATGAACAAAGTTTAAGTCAGCCCGTTTCTAAGGCTTTCGTTAGGCAGGGAGTACCTAAAAACTCGTCGTCGCGTCAAGCGAGCTTGCAATCAATGATGTCATTACGGGGCGTTGCAACTAAAACGCCAGCTAAGAATCCTGGCATTCGATTCCAGGTTTTAAGCGTCTGCGGTTTCTTCAGTTAGCCGCACTACGGATTGATATCGATGCGATGATTAATAACACGACCCGATCCAATTTCTTCACAGCGAAGCAGGAGCGACTTCCCTCGAACGCCATCGGCTTGACTGACAATCAGCTTTTTTTCGATTCGATCCACCACGCGAATCAGCTGGAATTTCTCACGTCGGCGGCCAGGAATGACCAAAGTACATTCAAAGTTTGCTGCTTCCGATCCTAGATTGAGCATTTCGACATTGACTATGGCGTTGCCTTGGTCGTCATATTGCACCTGCGATTCAACTCGAAAGTCCTTTAGTCCAACCAAGAGTTGGCGATGAACAAGGAACGACCTGGAAGGTTTTTCGTCTGTCGTGACGACAATGTCGACCGCTTCTTCTGCTTGCCCAGCGTCAAACCGAAGTTTCATTGGAATCTCAACAATTCCGGAATGCTGCGCCGCGATTTCGAATTTTGATTGAGAGGATTCACCTTCCAGCAACGAAGGCGCAATCAACTCAACCGTACCGTGAGCAACAGAACTTGATGGATTCGAAAGTCGAATGCGAACAGGCTCGCTCAGCCCAACACGATTTTCGATAATTGGATTCTCGATAGCGATGTCTTGTTGCCATTGGATCAAGGCGGTGTCGATGTTGGTTATGATGACAGGCCATCCTTCAAGCTTGATCGATCGACTGGGAACACCACGAATCTGCTGAGTTTCGATCGGTAACGTTCGCCCCCACACGTCGGTCGCGATCCACGAGTCGCCGAGATAAACGGTAAAATCCCCGACTTGTTCGGACGCAATGATCAGCCGGTCAGATTTTCCAACTTGATACAGCACTCCATTTAGCTGATCTGCCACGCGAACCTTTCGAAAACCGGAACTGTGGTTCAGTGCCGTCGAGACATTTCTTAATGGGATGAGCAATTCCCGAGGTCCACCGGAGGCATCCAATATCGCCGATTCATCCGAAATCACATTCTCAATCCAAGCCGTTTCCCACCCGTACTTATGAGCCACCATCAATTGAAGAGCCAATTCCCGAACTCGATCATGAATTGAGTAGTCCAAGCGATTGAGTTGTTTCAGCAACACCCAGTTATCCGTGGGATGCGTCGTGACTTGCTGACTAAAAACATCAAGTTCAGAGCTTGTGTACGGCATATCTTGGTAGAAAGCCATTTTTGGTAGCGTCGTACTTAATCGCTTAGGATTGATGCTCGTTTCCACTGGTGGCGCGACGAGGGAGTTCCATGGTATCGTCATTTTACATTCGCCACCGGCAGTTCGAAGGCTTTTTGAAACTTCGGCCAATCGCTCTCGCCATTGACGATGTTGCTCAAGAGAGTTGTCATCATCCCACCCGACCTGATAGTGAGTAAGACAAAGAGAGGTCTTACGCCAGATGGGTTCATAAAGCTTTCGCCAAACCTCCGGGAAGTCGAGGACCGAAGCAATGTCTGACGACACGTTTGTAGGAAAACTTTTCAGCCTTTCGATAGAGGGTGCATCGATCACGCCCACGCATCGAACTCCGCTCAGGGCTAAGCGTTCGACTACCCATCCTAATGTTTTTTGGCTATTGGGTTGATCTTCAGACAGCCAAACCGAAAGCTTCATGGCGCCTGTGTTTGTTAAGTCGGCTATCGCCGGAACCCGTTCCGGTAGTATTTGTCTGCCCAGCGTCGGCAAACTGAGTCCAACTCGAGCGTTGTGCACTGAATTTGACTTTGCATTGTTAGCAACTACCGCTATTGAAATTTCTTTTGTGATTCGTGGAGTCTGATCGCTGCTGATACTGGCAAGCAAACGATAGAATCCGGGGAGCGGAATGGCGAGAGACGTTGAACAAGTCGCTCGCTCTGAGGACTTATCATCAAACTCGAGCGATCGCGGATCGTCTTTCCATACTTCAATACCATTGTGATCGATGGCAGAAAACTGAAGGACGGTCGATTCAGGATTCATTTCCTTGAGCTGACACTCAATTTGAAACTTCTCTCCGACCTGGACGATTCGACTATCAGGCTCAACACTGAGTTCGACCTTTGGAATTCGCTCAATTCGAACTCGATCGATCCGTGCAGTCGCCTGAATCGAGCGAGGCGTTTCGGGTCGCAGCGCAAGTTGGACTCTCGCATACCGTGTCGCTAGAGGAATCCAAGATGTTTCTTTAACTTCTACGTGAGTCCAAGCTTGCGATCTTTCAGTCGATTCGAGCACAACTTCGTCGATCACCTGATCCGATTCATCAAGCCAGACAACGGAGACCTTCCCCCAATAGGGATCAACGAAATCGGTCATCCATTCGAGACTTATCCGATACGAATTCTTCGGATCGATCGGAAAGGACGGGCTCTCAACCTCAGCGCGTCCTCCATTGGTGACGATCTCCAGGCAACCGTCGGCCACGGTATTTTCTAGAAAATGATCAATTGAATGAGGGACACTTTCAGGAATCGTGTCACCCGGCAATTTCCGCTGCTCAAAAGCAAGCGACCACTGTGTTAGGCTTCGCCGCAGCTTCTGTAGCTCGTCATTGGACAAGGCAGATCGATTTATGAGACGCATTTTGAGATAAGCGGGGTGATCTCGATCGATTCGACGTTTCCAGTTGTCGGGCCACCCATCACCGTTCAAATCGTCACCGCGTCCGAAATCAGCCTGAAAGACAGTGGGAGCGGCATTGGCCGCATATGTCATGGACGTCAGCCAACAGCAAGTTAGAATGCAGATCGCGATTGAGATCGCTATTGTCAGTAGCGAGCGTTTCGTTTTTGCCATTGAATTGTGAGTCAACGTGCCGGGAATCAAGATTGGTGTTCAGCTTTCCTCGTTTGGAAAACCCTTTCGGCAAGCCATCCAGATGGCCGCGACCTTGGGAGTGGACTCGATTGAAATCGACGCTCGCAGCGATCTTCGTCCATCGGAAGTTTCAGGTACGGCCTTACGGCAAATCCGGAAGCTGTTGGCAGATCTGAATTTGCGGGTTGTAGCGGTTCGTTTTGCGACACGCCGAGGTTACGATGAGCTGGTCGACCTCGATCGTCGAGTCAAAGCGACCAAAGAAGCAATGCAAATGGCCGCAGACCTCGGCGCCAGGGTCTTAGTCAATCAAATCGGAATGATTCCCGAATCGAAAGAGGATGGAGCCCTCGACACACTTCGTAGCGTCCTGACGGATCTCGGAAGATTTTCGCACCATCATGGGGCTTTTCTTGGTTGCGAAACAGGATCGGAACCCTACGATCGATTGCGACAATTTATCGAATCGTTGCCCGAAGGCACGGCTGGCATAACTTTCAATCCAGGCAATCTGATCGTAAATGGTTATGACATCGACGACCTTTCCAAATCCGTAAAACATATCTTGCTCGTACATGCGAAGGATGGAGTCCGTGACCGAGCCCGAGGTCGAGGTAGTGAAGTGCCTTTAGGACGTGGTTTGGCCGAGTTCCCACTCATTGCCGCAGCCTTAGATGAACGGCATTTCTCAGGCTCGTTCGTCATCGATCACGAACCATCGCAAAATTTGGAAAGCGAACTTCGAACCTCGATCGAATTCTTAAGAAATCTTTAGTTCTTGACGCATTGGTACACTACGCTTTAGCCTTTTCACCGCTAATTTTTAGGGTACGACGCACTTCCAGTCCGTCGACAAACGCTGGCACCGACAGACTGGAAGTCCGTCGTGCAGGTTCAGTTCAACCCGCATTTTAAAGTGTGAAGCAGCGCTCGTAACTCGAATCAAGCTCGGTGGGTTCTATGTATCGTCGAACTTTTAATGGCGTAATGGCCTCGGCACTCACTTCAATCCCTCTGAGAAAAACGAATGCGGAAACCTCTTCGATCTTGTCACAAGACTGGACTGGCTGGAGAGGATCGCAAAGAACGGCATTTTCGTCGAAAACCGAATGGCCGGATTCATTAGATGAGTCGCACCTCCGAGTTCAATGGGATCGACCCTTTGGTAAGAGCTACTCTGGCCCAATCATATTCAATGACTTCGCGGTAACCACAGAAACGCTTGAAGAGGAAGAACAAGTCGTCGCTGTAGACAGATTCACTGGAGTGAAACGTTGGTCGGCAAAGTGGCCTGGCTCAATGACTGTACCGTTCTTTGCTTCAAGCAATGGCAGTTGGATTCGTTCTACTCCAGTCACCGATGGTTTACGTGTATTCGTCGGCGGGATGCGTGATTACCTCGTCTGTCTGAACTTTGCTGATGGTGCGATTCTGTATGCCGTCGACTTCAAAGAACGCTTTGGGGCAACGCTGCCCGCTTTTGGTCAAGTCTGTTCACCTCTGCTCGATCAAGGGCGACTCTACCTTCAATCCGGCGGCGGGATCGTCTGTTTGGATGCAGCCAGCGGGAGCACCGTCTGGCGATCTAAGGAAGAGAAAGATGCTATGTTGGGAAGCGCGTTTTCTTCACCTTTCATCGATACGGTAAACGGAAGACGCCAACTCATTGTCCAGACACGAAACAGCCTGTGCGGCATTGATCTTGAATCAGGCGCGACGATCTGGGAACAACGCGTTGAAGCATTTCGAGGAATGAATATCCTGACTCCGACCGTTTGGGAAAACTGTGTTTTCACAAGCAGCTACGGGGGAAAAAGTATGCTTCTCGAATTAGAGCCAGCGGATCGAGGACCTTGGTCCGTTCGTGAACGCTGGACGCACAAATCGGAAGGTTACATGTCGTCTCCGATTGTCATCGACGACCATCTCTATATGCACTTACGGAACCAAAGACTAATTTGCCTCGACCTTCAAAATGGCGAAGAACGTTGGCGATCACGCCCCTATGGCAAATACTGGAGCATGATTACAAATGGCGAGCGTATTTTGGCGTTGGACGAACAAGGTAAGCTGTTCTTGATCGCAGCGAATCGGGAGCGGTTTACGTTGATTGACGAGCGGAAAGTATCCGACGAGGAGTGTTGGGCTCACCTCGCATTGGCCGGAAATCAGATTTTTGTTCGGCATCTTCAGGGACTGACGGCATTCGAATGGGCTTAAAACCTCGAAAACCCCGAGCGGACGGTCAAATTTTGTTGTTTTTTTCACGGAACTGCGCAATGCCGCTGAGAAGTTACTTGGCGAAGCAAATTCCGGAAGTTACCATCGTCTAGATAGCTATCGATTTGCAGGCATGGCTGTAAAATCGGTTTTCATCTAGATTTGCTACAAAGACAAATTTTTAACTGAGTTTTCTGTGTCATCATCGTACATTTCGAAGGACATCGTCTCATCCGGTCGTCAATGGCCAGATCAAGATTTTCAACTGGATGTCAGGCGAGCAATTACGCGTCAAACGCACGTCCGAATTGCACTCCCGGCTTACAATGAGGCGGAGGCTTTGCCTCTGCTTATTCCACGCATTGATCAAGCGCTGGCGAATGCCGGAATAGAGTACGACATTCTTGTGGTAAACGATTGCAGTACCGATGACACGGTTGAGGTTACGCACAATCTCGCTGAGCAATATCCGGTAAAATTGGTCTCGCACGCAAAAAACCAGGGCCTTGGCGGCGCGATCTCGACTTGCATTTTGAAATCCATGGATGGCTTGTTTGACGACGATATCATCGTCACGCTGGATGCAGACAACTCGCATCCACCTCAACTGATTACTCGAATGGTACCCATGATTGGAGAGGGCCGTGATGTCGTGATTGCTTCGCGATATCGTGACGGCTCGCAAGTTATCGGGTTAGCTTGGCATCGAGAATGGTTAAGCAACATTTCTAGCTGGGTGATGCGTATTCTATTTGGTATCCGAGGCGTCCGCGACTACACATGCGGATACCGAGCCTATCGAGTTGGTATCCTTCGACAAGCATTAGCCAAATACGATCAGAAACTCGTTCAAGAGAAAGGCTTTGCAGCCATGGCAGAGCTACTCCTCAACATCGGTAAGCTGAATGCGGTGATCGGCGAAGTCCCACTTATCTTGCGTTACGACCAAAAAGAAGGCGCCAGCAAAATGCGATTGTTGCAAACGATCCGGCGAACGCTCGCGATGATTATTCGTCATCGCTTTTCTTGATCGTTTAAACCACTTGCCAAACCCTGGTTCCTGTTGGCCAAGACTTGGTTTGCCGCTCCGACTTCCGCTAGTTCTTCTCGGTTGTATAACGCGCCTCGACTGCTGGCGGAACCTTTGCAACTTCGTCGCGTAGCACTTCAATGGCTAACTCGAGCTGCTTATCGATTCCAGTCGGAATCTCGTTGGGTTGCGGCCAAACGGTGAAGTCCGGTTGCGCTCCATGTAGCTCCATATCTTCGCCCGATTTTACCAAGAACCAGCCACGAAATGGAACCCGCAGCGTTCCAAGATCGGTGATCGAAGTGGAGCCCGTACTAACCACGCCACCGGCGGTTTGAACTCCAATTAACTTCCCTCGTCCAAGCGTTTTGATAGCGTGCGAGAAAATCTCAGCATTGCTAAAGCTATTCTGGTTACACAGTACGACAATCGGTTTCGACCAAGTCGCGAACACCAGCCGATCTTGTGGATAACCAGGCTCGCCGTATCGTGGGATCGTGAACGCATGTTGCGGTTGCGTCAATGCAGTCAGTAGGTAGTCGGTCGTAGAACCACCGCCATTGTCGCGAACGTCAATAACAAGCCCTTCTCGACCGTAGCCGACCCGATAGAGTTGCGTTTCGAACTCATGGAAACTACTCGTATCCATTAACTTAATATGTAGATAGCCAAGCTTGCCATTGGATCCCTTTTCAACCAAACGACGATTGTGGTTCAGCCAATGCTCATAGAGCAACTCACGAGCTTGAGTGTAGGAAATGGGGCGAATCGACGTCGAAAATTCGCTATTCTCATCCGGCTTCTTCGTTCCCTCGGGATTGTCTTTGGACCGGCGGACTTTAAGTCGAATATCGCGATCAAGCGTTCCGTCGAGAATTCGAGTCAAATCGGTCCCGGGATCGACCGTCGTTCCATCGATCGACAGAATGATATCTCCAGCCAGAAGTCGAGACTTCTGCTTGTCGGCCGGGCCATCCGGTAGAACATCACGTACCAACAGCCCAGGTCCATGAAAGGACTCATCAAAGCGAACTCCCAGATGGGCGACCTCGGTCTTCCAGGCCGGCTTCGCGTCGGTTGTTGGCGAGGGCTCAGCTTGAAGCGTAAAACCAAGATGCGAACCATTCAATTCGCCGAGCATCATTTCAACGACCGTCGTGAAACTCTTTGCATCCGGCGAAAGGCCCGCTATGTCCACGTATTTCCGTCGAACTTCCTCCCAGTTCTTTCGCCCTAGTTTCGCGTCGTACCAAACATCGCGCATCACTTGCCAAGCAGCACAGAACCCCTGGCGAAAACGATCTGATTTCGACGTCTCGTGTTTTGCTGCAAATCCGTAGGTCACTAACTTGTCGGTTGCGTCGAGACGAGCAGGAATCCCCTTGCTGAGGCCTAAGATCGCATCCGCCGCTTTCGGCCATTGAGCGTGCGTTAAGGTTGTCGCTGAGAGCAACTTAGGTTGTAGCCGGTCTGGAAACTCAATGTAATAGGTTCCATCTTTCCCATCTACCTTGGCTTCGAAAGCAAGTTTCTTACTGTCCGGTGAGAACAACAATCCACGATCATTCGTATTCGAAGTCGCAATTTTGCGAACACGAAGATGTATATCGTCGAGATCCATCACAACCGGCGCCGGCGGAGTCTCGACAGCGGGCTTTGCTTTCTGCAACGGGAGACTTGTCCCCTTCGATTCCGATTCTTTAGACTTAGCGTCCGGTGGGCTTGATCGCTTCTTCTTTACTGTTTCAAACGCCTTGGCCAAGCGGCGATCTCGTGACGATTCGTCGGAGAGTTTCTCGTCTAGATAGACGTAATAAACATCGACTTCGTCATCGTCTCGAGTCCCCGTAAACGCCAATATCTTTCCGTCGGGCGAGAAGACCGGTTCTCCATCATTATCGGGATGACGCGAGACATTGACCGGTGCTCGGCTTCCATCAATCGGCACCAACCATACGTCGCGGTTGAAGAATTCATCCGGCGTTGCATACGCTACCCATTTATTATCAGGCGAGATAGAAAAAGCATGAGAGGAAAAGCCATCGTGCAAAAGTCGAATTTCCTCTGTCGCAATATCGCGAACCATCAAGTCGCCATCGGATTCTTGATATACAAGCTTCTTGCCGTCGTGCGTAAAGCGTAAACCATGTTCGGTTTCGATCGATTCCGAAATACGCGTTTCAATAAACTCAGTTTGCCGCCACCAAGGGCTTTTGGGGTTCTTGGGCTCTATTTTCCAAACGTCAGACTGGCCATCGATCGCCCTCACAAACCAAAGAGATTTGCCATCCGGCGTAAATACGAGATCACTCTCTTCACCACTGGTCCGCGTTGCCTGAATAGGTTCCTTGAGCTCGGTATCCATTGTCCAAATATCACCACCGGCCGTGAAAGCAATATCGAGTCCATCCGTCGAAAACGCCACTTCATTCGCCTTGCTAAAAACTCTCCGCAATTGGTCGTCACGCAATGCGTCTTCCTGAAGGCGGATATCCAACCGAATCGGACGTTCATCGATCCCGACGCGATAACGATAAAAATCAAACAGATGACGAAAGACAAAAACTTTTCCATCTCGAGAAATCGTCGGCTGAACGATCGAGTCTTCGTCAAAGGCGATGACCTTCTTTTGCTTCGGCATTCGTTCAGCGGATTTCGGAATCCGATATTCCCAGAGCGAAAAACCGTGTTCGGAACCTTTGGTGAAATAGAAATTGCGATTGCCTTGCCCCCAAATCGGTGATCGGCATTCAACGCCTTCGTGGAGAAGTTCGGTGAAAACCTTTCGCTCCAAATCGTAGCTCCATATCTGGGACGCTCGTTCACCTCGATACCCCTTGCGCCACCATCGCTCTCCTTCCCGCGTGAGTAGAATGGTTTTTCCATTGGGAGAAACTGTGGCACTCGTCGCATGTGCATCCACGAGAACTCGTTCGACCTCGCGCTGTTCGACATTAACTTGGATCATTCTTTCAGCGTTTCGCCAAAAATGATCGCGGGCTGCAAGAACTAAAACGGACTTTCCATCCGGGAACCAATCGGCCAATTGATAGTCTTCGCTGTGAAAACTCTTTTGTATCGGTAAGCCCCCCTCGGCTGGCATGACGTAGATTTGCTTGGGACCATTTCGATCGCTCACAAACGCAATCTGCTTTCCGTCAGGAGAAAACTTTGGCTGCGTATCATTCGAATGGTCGGAAGTAAGCTTGCGAGCGACCCCGCCTTCCGAAGCGACCTTCCATAAATCGCCGCCCCATGCAAAAACAAGTTGGCTTCCATCCTGATTGAGGGAGGGACTTTCCATCATTTTCGCGACCCGAAAACCGTCATCCGCCCAACCGCGGGGCCCGGTTAAGCAAACACAGAAAACGAGCATGCTCCTAAGGGCGGAATGCAATTGACGGTCGATCATCGGGATGGTGCCTGAGAGACGGGATTGAGGTAGGAACTCCCATCTTGAATCGAACGAACCTAGAAAGCAAGCATGAGCTTCTCGGCAACCGTTTTACGTCAATTCAAGAGCTTTTGGACAATCGTTTCACGCCATGAGCCCTCCCTGAGCTCACGATCGTCGTGACGCTCGGCGTGGTAAACCTTAGTGCAGTTCTTGCCTAGGTGTCGCGTTTTTCCAACGTTCCCGTAGATGAACTGCGCGATCAGAATGCCTTCGACGATGGTTACTTCACCCTCCCTTCGGAGGGTCGAGGAGGAGGAACGACGACGATGGTTACTTCACCCTCCCTTTGGGCAACGCCGTAGCGGATTTTTTAGCTGGCAAGTTGTAGCTCATTGTAAAGCTTCCGTTGAGCGGCAGTTGCCCGCTTTAGGATGGGTGAATTTGTTGTCGGGATATCTTTTGTCGGAGGACGGAAACG
>JANOAI010000219.1:0-8242 GCA_031411055.1 Pirellulaceae bacterium | reverse complement strand
TGTCGAAACCCTCGGCGATGCCGTGTCGGATCTCGCTGGTTTAGTAACCGCGGCTAGAAATGGCAATTTAACCGAACGATCGAATTCAGAACGCTTCCAAGGCGCTTACGCTGAATTGATCAGCGGCATGAACGCAACGCTCGACGCAGTCAGCGCTCCGATCAACGAAGCCGTCGACGTTCTTGGCCAGATTGCTCAAAAAGATATGCAAGTTCGCATGCACGGCGAATACTCAGGAGCATTCGAGAACATGAAACAATCGCTCAATTCGGCAATCGATGGTCTCAACGCGAGTCTTGCTCAAGTTGCCATCGGAGCTGAGCAAGTCAACGCGGCATCCGGACAAATCGCCAACGGCAGTCAGGCGTTAGCGCAAGGGGCATCGCAACAGGCTAGCGCACTTGCCGAGATTTCGTCGAGCATGGAAGAAATGTCTGCGTCAACAAAACAAAACGCTGACAATGCTTCCATGGGGCGAACACTGGCTGAGCAGTCACAAGCCTCCGTACAGAAAGGAACGGAAGCGATGGTGCGCATGGGAAATTCTATCGCCAAAATTAAAGAGTCCTCCGACTCGACCGCCAAGATTGTCAAAACGATTGATGACATCGCGTTCCAAACAAATCTCCTGGCGTTGAACGCTGCCGTTGAAGCCGCGCGTGCTGGGGACGCAGGCAAAGGTTTCGCCGTGGTTGCGAAGGAAGTTCGGAATTTGGCACAACGCAGTGCCGAAGCTGCGAAAACCACCGCAAACCTCATCGAAGAATCGGTGGCCAATGCTGAAGGTGGAGTGAGAATTACGACGGAGATGAGCGACTTCCTAACGCAAATCCACGATGGCTCACGTAAAGTTAACGACATCATCTGCGAGATTGCAGCGGCTTCCAAGCAACAAGCATCCGGAATCGGACTAGTCAATTCCGCATTGACGAACCTCGACAAGCTTACGCAAGAAACTGCTGCCAACAGCGAAGAATCGGCGAGTGCTGGCGAAGAATTAAACGCCCAGGCAAGCTCGCTGGCAAACACGGTTGCTGAATTCCAACTATCCAATGCTAAAGCAAAATCGCAGAAATTGCCTGCTGCAAAAGATGTATTCCAGCCTCTTAAGCGGCCTACAACGTCGGTCCGTTTCCAAGATATCAAGCCGTCGAAAATAACGCCGGACAAACCGCGATCCGGTGGTAATGCCAAAGTCCTCGTACCGCTCGATGATGAGGACTTCCGAGGCTTTTAACGTTGTCAGTAAGAGTCGCTCCGCAAAGATAGAAAAGTAGCTCTTTTTCTACGCGAATTGGCTACGTGTCTAGTAATGCAATGGAAGGTTCCAATCGTTACAGGGAAATGGCGACGGGGTTTGTCCCAGTTACCGCAAAGTTTAGCGTCCAAGAGTTTCTTCACACCTCAATATGAGGGTTGAGCTGAACCGGTACGGCGGACTTCCAGCCGTCGATGCCAATGTTTGTCGACGGACTGGAAGTCCGTCGTTTCCTAAACATTTGCTGTGATGATTCACTGGAATGATAAACCGCTAACCGCCACTCAAAGAATTTGAAGATCGAGGCTAGGACGCCAAACCTTTGCGACTGAGGAGTAAGCCACTCGGTCGCGAATCGAGCAACAAGTGCACCGAACAAGACATCTGAATCGCCAAATAGATCAGCTGAAACACTCCTTTTACGATCCTTATCCACCCAAGTTTATAGTAGCCAGGCCGTCCTATGAATCGATTTGCAAAGTATCTAAACAATCGCTCTTTCATCACGAAGCAACTCTTGATGTCTTCAACTGTCGCAACGTTGATCGTATTGGTGCTGGTTGCAACAAGTCATATACAGAAAGCGCATTTGGTTGGTGGCTCTGACTACAACGAAGTGATAAGTAGTTGCGACTTAATCGCAGATATACTTCCACCGCCCGCATTCATTATCGAGTCGTACTTGACCGTCCATGAACTTGCAGACGAAGAAGATCTTGGGACTCGTACAAAACTTATCGCGAAACTTGAGAGGCTCCACGGAGAGTACGACACTCGCTTGACTCATTGGCGAAAGGTCCTTGCACCTGGGCCGTTGCGAGCGGCCTTTGAAAAGAGCGCTGTGCCGGCGGAAGAGTTCTTCAAGACAGTAACTACCGGTTTCATTCCACTGGTTCAAGTTGGCAATCTCGACGAAGCCCGCGGCATGGCAACAGGTAAGCTTTCGCAGTTGTATGAAAGCCACCGCGACCTCATCGACCAAACCGTTCCACATGCCGTAACGTCAAAAACAGAAACGGAAGTGGCGGCTATTCAGTCAGCAAAGCTAGTGAATTTCGGTAGCCTAATGACTGGAGTGCTTATTGCACTAACGTTGATCTTGGTTTCATGGATATTTGGGGTCGCGATTCGTCGTCGCTTAAGTCGATTGACGCAGGCCGCTGAAGCGGTTGCTCATGGCAACTTGAATTTGGAGCTCGATATTTCAGCTGAAGATGAAATCGGTCGCGTCTCAAGATCTTTCGCTGAGATTATTCAGTCGCTAAAGGGAGTGACTGGTGAAGTTGGATCGGCTATCGATTCTGCCAAGGCCGGGAATTTCCAGGTCGCTTTGAATAGTCGATCCCTGAAGGGGGTCTACGGCAATCTCGTCTCAGGAATGCAACAGACATTTGACTCTGCATCAAAGCCGATTGCGGAAGCTGTCGATGTCCTCCAGAAAATTGCCGAGCGCGATTTGCGAGTTCGCATGGAAGGTGATTATTCAGGTTCCTTCGATAGCATCAAGCTCTCCCTGAACGCGGTCGTGGATGGTCTCAACGAGTGCTTGTCGCAGGTTGCTTTGGGAGCTGACCAAGTAAACTCGGCATCCGGGGAAATTGCCAACGGCAGTCAATCTCTCGCCCAAGGCGCATCGCAGCAAGCGAGCGCGCTAGCCGATATCTCAGCTAGCCTCGATGAAATGGCTGCATCCACTAAACAGAACGCAGACAACGCCTCGGTCGGAAGGTCACTGGCGGACAAATCTAACGCTTCCGCGCAGAAGGGAACGGATGCTATGGTGCGGATGGGGGCGTCCATTGCCAAGATAAAAGCATCGGCGGACGCGACCGCTAAGATCGTAAAAACGATTGATGACATTGCTTTTCAAACAAACCTACTGGCACTCAATGCGGCGGTCGAAGCCGCACGAGCGGGCGATGCTGGCAAAGGCTTCGCGGTTGTTGCCGAAGAAGTCCGTAACTTGGCGCAGCGAAGTGCCGATGCTGCAAAAACGACTGCTGATTTAATCGGCTAATCCGTCAAGAACACGGAAAGCGGAGTAAAGATTACTGCGGAAATGAACACGATTTTTTCGGAAATCACAAAAGGCTCATGCCAAGTTAGCGACCTTATCCGCGAGATTGCAACGTCATCGAAAGAACAGTCGTCCGGAATCGAACAAGTGAACTCGGCTTTGATCAACCTCGACAAGCTGACCCAAGAGACGGCTGCCAATAGTGAAGAATCTGCAAGTGCCAGCGAAGAGTTGAATGCCCAAGCAAGCTCGCTTGCAAGTACGGTCGCTGAATTCAAACTCAGCCATGAGACGAACGCGTCGACTTCTTCGGAGTGTAATGTCGATATCCGAAGGTCGTCGACACGACGAGAGTTGGTAACAGCATGAACAGCAACACGTTTGCGAAGTTTCGTGACCTCATTCATGCCGAAAGCGGTATCGATCTGGCTCCCGGCAAAGAAGCGCTGGTCAGCAGCCGATTAGCCAAACGTATTCGGGATCTTGGATTGAATAGTGAAATGGAATACTTCGACTACCTGGCGGCCGACCAGTCCCTGGATGAGCTCACGCGGTTGATCGATTTGATGAGTACCAACGTCACGCATTTTCTGCGAGAGTTTGAACACTTTGATTTGATCGGAGAGATGCTGAAGGAGCTTTGGAAGAATGGCCCTGTACCAGTCAAGTTCTGGTCTGCGGCCTGCTCGTCAGGACAGGAACCGTACACTCTAGCGATGGTCGTTCACGAAACAGCGAAATCTGCGAAAGTCGATCCACGGCTAGTCAAGATCTTGGCCACGGATATCTCGACCAAAATTCTTCGGCAAGCAGAAGATGGGATCTACAGCACACGTGAGCTAGAGCACGTTCCGCCAGAGTGGCGGAAACGCTATTTTCAAAATGCGCCAACTGGTTCGGGTTTGCAAATTTCGGATTCAATTCGTTCGTCGGTCACGTTTCGACGGATCAATTTGTCAAAAGCACCGTTTCCTATGCACGGCCCTTTCGACGCCATCTTTTGCCGAAATGTCATGATCTATTTCGACCATGCAGTTCGTTCGAGAATCATCGGGGAAGCGTACCGCCTGTTGCGTCCCGATGGTTATTTACTGATCGGCCATTCCGAAAATCTATCCGGCATCGAAACTCCCTTTCGAAGTGTACGCCCGACAGTCTACAGAAAATCAGGTGGCGTATGACGCTCATTGCTATCGGAATTGGCGAACTTGCGATCAGCCGAAACCCGAATGATTCTCTGATCACCTACGCTCTTGGTCCATGCCTAGGCGTCGTCGCGTACGACGCGGTTCGAACTATCGCCGGGCTCGTGCATTGCCAACTACCTTTGAGCCTCGATGATCCAGTCCAAGCCCAACTTCGGCCCGCACGGTATGTCGATTCTGGAGTCAGTCTTTTATTGAAGCAAATGCAGGAGTGTGGATCACAGCTAAGTAGCATCGCGATCTGCGTTGCGGGCGGTGCACAAGTTACGAGCGGTGAAGGGGTCTTCAAGATTGCTCAACGCAACCATACGGTTTTTCGAAAGCTGATGTGGAAAAACAGCCTCATCGTTGGTGCCGAAGACGTCGGCGGCGACCGACCGCGAACCATGTCGATCGAGGTCGGTTCGGGAAGCGTCCATCTCATCAAGGACCGAGTCAAAGAGCTAATGTTTCAACCTTCGTTGTGCCGGGTTTGAGAATCAACCCAATTCACAGTCTATTTAAGTTACGTGTTTCAGTTCCATGAGGTTTTCACTGCCATGATCGAATTTGGTCGGATATTGATCGTAGATGATTCGGCGATGATGCGATCGATTGTTCGCAAATCGCTCGAAATGGCCAAGGTTAAGGCGAGAGAAGTCGTCGAAGCGAAAAATGGAATCGAGGCGTTAAATCAATTACAGTTGTCGTCATTTCACATCATGTTCTGTGATCTTAACATGCCCGAGTTGACTGGCGACGATCTGATTGAACGTTTAATGTTGTTGGGAACGATCCCGATTCCACCAGTCGTCATCGTCTCGTCCGAGGCGAGCACGGAACGCGTTGATCGATTGCAGTGCGATCGCGTTATCGGTGTGCTCCGAAAACCGTTCAGCCCAGAAAAGATAGTTGCCTTGTTTACGGAAGCTGACCAGCTCCTAAAGAAAGAACTGGCGTCATGACAAACAAGAATCGTGATTTGATTGCCGAGGTCGCTCAATCGGTACTCGAGACAATGGTCTTTGCCACAAGCAAACGTGATGCGACATGCCCCGCCTTCCAATTAGAATATTTCCTTTTAGCTGAGATCACTTATTCCGGGAGTCGCAACGGTGAACTATTCATCATTGCTCCCAAGCCGCTTTGCCGCGAGTGGGCAGAGCTGATGACCGGGGAAGACTCAGCCGACCTGATTCATGACGTGCTCGGCGAAATGACGAACATCATCAGCGGAAACTGGCTGACTCGATCGTATTTAAGCGACGAGAAAATCATGCTCAATCCGCCCAAGGTTATTGTTGCAGATGCACATCATTGGGAACGACTTACAAGTGAGCTCGCGGCCGTGTTCCTCACAGTCGAGGACAGTCCCTTCATCCTACACGTGAACGCATTGGACTAATTCGATGATTCGAGTATTGATTGTTGACGATTCGGCTGTCGTTCGCCAGGTCTTTAAACGTGCGTTGGATGCCGACCCAGCGATCGAAGTCATCGGGACTGCGCCGGATCCTTACGTAGCTCGCGATATGATTGCGGCGGATACCCCCGATGTAATCACGCTCGACGTCGAGATGCCTCGCATGGACGGAATTACCTTCCTGCGAAAATTGATGAGCTTTCATCCTATTCCAACGATCGTGATCAGTTCCCTCACGCAAGAAGGAACCAAGATGGGAGTCGAAGCACTGAACGCTGGAGCAGTTCAAGTACTTGCAAAGCCCAAAAATGCGTATACCGTGGGTGACGTTGAGAAGGAGTTGGTTAGCGCAGTGAAAGCAGCTGCAATGACCAAGGTAAAGAAACTAACCTTTGAAGAACCAGCCAATCGAACTGCCTATTCGTTGGCCTGCACGACCAATCAAGTTTTAGCCATCGGAGCATCCACTGGCGGAACGCGAGCTATTGAAGAAATATTGTTGCAGATGCCGGCCAACTGTCCTGGTACCGTCATTGTTCAACATATTCCGGAGCATTTTTCTAAATCGTTCGCGCTCAGGTTAGATGAGATTTGCAAAATGGAAGTACTGGAAGCAGTGGATGGCGAAAGCGTTACACCGGGCAAGGTATTGATTGCTCCGGGACACTCGCACATGTTGCTGCGTCGGGGTGGTGCCCGCTATTTTGTTGAAGTAAAGCCCGGCCCGCCCGTCTCGGGACACAGCCCCTCGGTCGATGTTTTGTTTCGCTCGGTTGCCAGAACTGCCGGATTAAACTCGATCGGAGTTCTGCTGACTGGAATGGGGAGCGATGGTGCTCGAGGCCTTCTCGAAATGAAGCAGGCCGGCGCGATTACACTCACTCAAGACGAACCCTCGTGCGTCGTTTACGGCATGCCTATGCAAGCGGTGAAGCTTGGTGCCTCCACCAAGGAAGTTGCCCTGAAACACATGGCGGCCGCGATTGTGGAAAACATGAGCGTTCGAGAAAATGCTGCTCATGACAAAGCCATATGTCACTGACCAAATAAAGTACACAACGATTTACCCCTTCTAACCATAGACAAACTCAATACAAATCCAAGAAAAGGTCTTATGATGTCAGCAAATCTCGATAGAAAAATTCTTCATGTGGATGATGACCCCGCAATCTTACGAATCGTATCAAGAGTACTTGGTAAACGAGGCTACAACGTGGTATCGGTGAGCGACCCGAATCGAGCCATCGAAACTCTGAAAGAGACTTCAGCCAGGCTTGTCATTTTAGACATCGACATGCCAAACATGTGCGGACTGTCATTACTGGAGAAAATCAAAGCTGTCGACGGGAGTATTCAAGTCTTGATGCTCACAGGCATGGTCTCGATGGCCACGATCCTTCGAGCAACTCAACTTGGAGCTGAAGAATGTCAATTCAAACCTATCACCGATTTTGATGAACTCGGAAATGCAGCGGATCGGGCCTACGAGAAAATGCTGAGATGGTGGCGGACCTTCCGCGAATGGAAAGAACGAAACAACGCGTCTTCCAAACTGCCGGATATAACTGAACTGATGTCGATAGCGGAGTGAAGCAGACTCTGTTGAAGAGTAAGAGGAAAGGAAAAATATTTCCATTCTAGAATCAAGGTTTGCGGCACAATGCTTGGAACCTTTTGATGAATTCGATTTTTGGAAGTGAATTCAGACCGTATTGGGATAGAGCTTGGCCTAACGCCGGCGGTTTATCTTTTTTGAAGGATCGCGTTTCGACCGTTGGTAATCTAAAGGAGCTGGCAGTGACTGGGCCAACGTTGACCCAGATTTGTCAAAAGCAGTTGATTGCATGAGCCTCCTAGCACCAAACTGCCATCGTATCGATAATCAGTTTCCGCTGAAATCCGACGATGATGCTTACGTACCAAGGACTGGGTTAGAAAATGCCGCCAAAAATCACGTCAGTGAAGCAGACTCCGAGTTCGCGACTCCAGTCGTTGTAGCGGGACGCGATGTTCATAAAATCAACCTCACTGAATCGCTAGTCAAGAACGTTTGGCTTCGGCGAACTCAACAACACAGGCTGCCCGTAAAGCAGGCTACCAACTTGTGATAGAATCGTTGCTGCGTAACACGGACTCGGTTGTCGATACTAACGAAACTGTCACCGACAAGCACATTGCGATCGACGGCGACTGGATCTTAGAACCCAACGGTCATTTGACATTGATCGATTGCGCCACCGAGGTTGTTGGCAAACGTTCGCGAGAGCATAGAGTTGACTGGCGTGGCGGCAATGTAACGACCTAGAGCAGTTCTTTAATAGGTGTAGCGAGTGAATTCCAATCGGCGGCGGAGTTGCGGT
>JANOAI010000218.1:0-7632 GCA_031411055.1 Pirellulaceae bacterium | reverse complement strand
GTCAGTCCACCCATAAACAGAAGAAAGAGAACGGCACGCATTCGAGTCTTCAGTAACGGCAGCATCAGCGGGCGAAAGATACGATACAGTAACGTCTTCTGGACAACCATCGGATCGTAAGCTTCTTCGATTGGTTCGTCTGAAGTAGCTGTTGAAGCGAGTAAACTTGTCGATTCTTCGATCGGAATGTTTTTGTTCCGCCAAGTGAGAAAGTGGTAGGAAAGCCAAGGTGTGATGGTAAAGGCAACGACCATCGACATCAGCATCGCAACGGGCACATTCAATGCCATCGGCGACATGTAGGGCCCCATCATACCGGTGATAAAAAACATGGGGAGAAAGCTCACGATGACAGCGAGCGTCGCACTAATAAGCGGAGGGCGAATCTCCGAAACGGCATCCAACACGATTTTCCGGGAGGCACGCTTGCGATGTTCGAAGTGTCTAGCAATATTCTCAACATCGACGATCGGGTCATCGACAAGCAACCCGAGAGCCAAAATCAATGCAAAAAGGGTCACGCGATTAATGGTGTATCTACCCAACGAGACCTAACCGTTTGCGGGGAAGCAGCGACCGAGGATGAAGCGCTGGCGATGGTTCAAAAGACCCAACCCGATGTGGTGCTCGTTGACATTTCACTGAAGGAAGGGAATGGAATCGACGTGGTAAAGCGAATCAAAGCCTCTCATCCAAGAGTGAAGATGATCGTTGTTTCCGGCTTCCACGAATCTCTCTATGCCGAACGAGCCCTTCGCGCGGGAGCACTAGGATATTTGAACAAGCAAGAATCGAACGACAAAGTACTTGCAGCCATTCGTATCGTGCTGAAAGGAGAGCGTTTTATTAGTCCAGAAATCACGCAACGCCTGATTAATCATGCTCTCGGAGGCCATGACGAATCAAAAACACCAATCGACCAGCTAACCGTTCGTGAACTCGAAGTTTTCTGAATGATCGGAGAGGGGCTGAGCAGCTTTTCGATTGCTGGTCGGCTTGTCATTAGCACGCACACGATCGACACACACCGCGAGAACATCAAGCGAAAACTAGGGATCAAAACAGCTGGCGAACTCACGCGGACCGCCGTTCAATGGTTACTGGAAAATGCTTAAAGTCATTGTCAACTACGGCCCTGATCGAACGGCGACAATCGAAGGTCGAAAAGCGGCCCGAATAAGCTTGCTTACTTCGATAATGGTGACGGGAACCAGTGACAACATCAAGACCAGTAGCCACTCCCACCAAGGATGTGGAGTAACTTCGAAAACTGGCTGTGCAAACGGGAGCATCAAGATGGATAATTGAAGAAAACTCGATATCAGAATTGCGACGAATAAGGTTGGGTTCGAGAATGGCCCCAGTTCTGGCATGGTGTAGCGATGACTTCGGCATCCAATGGCAAAAAAGAGTTGAGTAAAGGCCATGATCGAGAACGTTACCGTACGAGCACGCTCCAGATTCGATTCATCACCTTGATAGATGATCCAGAACCCGATCGCGGCAACGGCGGCGACCAGCGTCCCGTGAAATAGAATCAGTAGACCTCGTTCTCGCGTAATGACTGCTTGATTCGGTAACCGTGGTTGACGTTCCATAATGTCGCGTTCGGGCGGTTCCATCCCGATCGCCAAAGCGGGAAGTCCATCAGTCACGAGATTGATCCATAGGATTTGAATTGCCAAGAGCGGCACGGGCCAACCGATTAAAGCCGCAAAGAACATCAGGATTACTTCGCCCGCATTGCAAGACAGCAGATAGTGTACGAACTTCTGGATGTTATCGAAGATTCCGCGCCCTTCTTCGACGGCGTTGATGATCGAAGCAAAGTTGTCGTCGATGAGCACCATATCGGACGCTTCTTTTGTCACATCTGTGCCGGTCACTCCCATCGCAATGCCGATGTCAGCTGCTTTGACCGCTGGAGCGTCGTTCACGCCATCACCGGTCATCGCAACAATCTGACCATTGGCTTTCAAGGCATTAACAATACGCAGCTTGTGTTCTGCAGAGACGCGAGCGTAGACGTTGATTCGATTGACTTGAGCACGCAGCTCTTCATCCGACACGGCGTTCAACTCTTGACCTGTGACGACTTGCTCATCGTCGCCAGCGATGTGCAGTTCGCGGGCGATGGCCAAGGCCGTTTCCGGATGATCGCCTGTAATCATGACGGGGCGAATCCCTGCCACTTGGCATTTTTGGACCGCCGCCTTGGCTTCCTCGCGTGGTGGATCGATCATACCAACCAAGCCAGCGAAAATGAGATCGCTTTCATCGACTTCGGTTGCATGCGTGGTAGGATGGTGGCGATACGCAAGTGCTAAAACACGTAGCGCTCGAGAAGCCAGATCGGAATTCCATTTCTTGATCCAAGCTCGGCGTGCATCGCTGAGTGGTTCAACGCGTCCGTTGCGTTGCTCCGTTGTGCACTTCGCAAGGATCGTTTCCGGTGCTCCTTTGATATACATCCACAATTTGCCTTCGTCGCCGCGCACGACCACAGACATCGCTTTGCGTTCGGAATCGAACGGGATCTCGAACAGGACCGGATGGTCTCGATCTTCCGAATCGATGCCCGCTTTGCGTGCGGTAACCACCATCGCACCTTCAGTCGGATCGCCAACCACTTTCCACGATTCGTCACCATCACCCGTTGGACTGACTGTCGCATTATTACATCGAGCCGAGATCGTGAGTACTTGGAAAAGATCAACCTCTTCTGTCAGATTCACGGGTTGGCAAACAGTTGGATCTTGGTCTTGGCATTTCAGAAACACTCCGTGCGGGGCATAGCCGCTGCCGGTCACTAGAAATCGGTCGCTGCCAGCGACGATCTCGCGGACTGTCATTTCATTTCGCGTCAGCGTTCCCGTTTTGTCTGAGCAAATAACGGTCACCGAGCCAAGTGTTTCCACACTCGGCAATTTGCGAACCAGCGCATTGCGCTTCACCATCCGCTGCAGTCCCAGCGCTAGCGTCAAAGTCACGACGGCTGGGAGACCTTCCGGAACGGCAGCGACCGCGAGGCTGACGGAGATCAGCAACGTGTCGATCAACGCGCCGCCGCGAAACAGTTGGAGAGCAAAAATGATAGCGACGATCACCAAGCATACGACGATCAACACTCTACCAAGTTCTGCTAATCGTCGTTGAAGCGGCGTTGGCTCTGGCTCGGAGCGTTCAAGCAGCCCGGCGATCTCCCCTAGCTCGGTATTCATCCCGGTCGCTACGACAATCGCGCTGGCTTTTCCCGTGGCTGTGACGGTTCCCATGTAAAGCATATTGCGACGGTCGCCCAGCGGTATGCTTTCGCTCAACTCACAGTGCGCGTCTTTTTCGACGGGGACGGATTCACCGGTGAGTGCCGATTCTTGGACACGCACATTAAATGCTTGCAACAGACGTGCATCCGCCGGGATGTTGTCTCCACTTTCTAATTCGATAAGATCGCCCGGTACCAATTCATGAGCGGGTATGGCTTGCAAGACACCGTCGCGAATCGCCTTGCCCATGGGTGATGACAGCTTTTGCAGTGCCGCCAATGCTCGTCCTGCTTTCTCTTCCTGAAGAAACCCAAGAATTCCATTGACGAGTACGATTGCCAAGATCGCAGCCGTATCTGCCCATTCACCCATAACGCCTGCAAGGATGGCGGCGAAGATCAGAATCCAAATCACTAAGTCTTTAAATTGGCTAAGCAGCTTTTTCCAAAGCGGGACTGGAGTTGTCTCCGTCATTTTGTTCGGACCAAAACGTTGTCGGCGTTCCTGGACCTGCAAATCCGAGAGTCCAGTTCCGACACTTACTTCGGCTACGGCCAATAATCGATCAAGCTCGATCGAATGCGCAGGTACGGGCAGAAAGCAACTTTTACTCGCTGCAGATCCATCACTGGCCGCCAGATCTACTTCGTCGCGAGTTTTTTTCATAAGTTAACCAGAAAGAACGCAAACCACCCAGAATTTATTTCTTTGCTCATAATGCACCGCTCGGAAAACGTTATCACGATACGAAAGCCCAGTTCCTGCGCAACTCGCAGGTGATTCCTGACTTTAGCTTTTGGTCCGTATGCCGCAACACATGTGCCACCCAAGCATACACGATCTTTCTTGCTCGCTAGTCCTCGTTCCCTTTCGATATCAGCACTAATCTTCAAACTGCGACAGCCTGATTGTGCGTCAGAGCACACAAAACATGTGCAAATAGGCTCATCGCCACGTGCCATACGATTCCGCCTAAAACTTTGAAATTTCCCATCGGAAAAAATAGTCTACTTATGGAGTTCGCTTGCATAGTATTCATTGAGATTCATCATGTATATTTTATGTCGTCGCCTTTTTTCATTGTGATTGACAAGAAACTGGCACCGTATCTGCAGAGGTGGCTAGAAACCGCGTCGTAATGTTGCGACGCGGGACAGTGTTTTTGCAAATGGAAGATGATCATGACTTCGGATACGCATATCGCAATGCATCACGAACATCGCGAATGGCAGGAGGAAGCTAGTCAGTGGCGCGATGACCTGTACGTCTGGCAGCAGGAAATCATCGCTGCGCAAGGTGATCTACGTGAGGTCGAGAAGGCACTCAATGACCATTTCGATCATATGCGACGACATGGTTCTGCAGTTCGGCTTCATGAGATGGACACCGACGAACATGAACATGCAATGGTGCTCTATGAGCGAGGCGGCGTCGGCGCGGATCTAGTTTCGAAGGCGAAAGACCACGCGAACGAGGCCAGTCGACACGCCCAACTATGCCAAGAACACGCGGTCATAAGAGATAAGCAACGGAAAGTAATGTCGGCGGCAATTCACTTTATCAAAGCTGTTCATGAGCTTCTTGATTTGAAAGAATAGAATCGCTATCCAAAAAGCGCTAAGTTCAGGAGGATTTTGGACAGGTGATGAAAGAGAAAAGCAACGAAATTGCCGAGAGTGAAAGCGACATCGACGACGCGACCGAAACATCGGTACTCCACCAGTATTTCTGGTGGATTATTATCGTAGTCGTCGTGGTGGTCGTTTTTATTTCTGCCAGAACGCTGGGTGCTTTTTAGCTTCGGCGTCTCGGTCGGTCGACATCCCAGACAAGTCGTAGCTGTTTAGAGCGATAGACTCATTCTCTATTCAAGCAAAGAAGCCTGGAGAAGTACAAACATTCGTCGCCACAAGAATAAGCAAGCCGTTGTCCGACTTCATGAAATCCATGTAGCCTTGCATCGTGCTGCTCGCCGACGTCGCGAGCGATCGCATGCACCGCCCCATGCAGTTGCACATCAACGCCGCGGGATTGCGAAGCGATTTTCCGAGTTTCGCACGGCTGGTGCAGGAGCGTTTGCTTCGCTTCTAGCGGTGCTTGGTCCAGGTTTGCTGGCGGGGCTTTCCGATGACGATCCGGCGGGCATTACAACCTACTCGTTACTCGGAGCAGATCATGGATACCGATTGCTTTGGATCATTCCAGCTTCGACAATCCTGCTTGTATACTTCCATCTGCTGGCTGTACGGATCGGCGCCGCGAGCGGCAAAGGATTTGTTGGGATCATTCGCGAGCGATGGGGAGCCAAAATGGGATATCTGGCCATCATCGGACTTCTCCTGGCAAATTTTGGAACGATCTGTGCCGAATACGCGGGCATCTCGGCGGCGGCTTCTTTAGTCCATATTCCCTCCTGGATCAGCACACCCCTTGCCGGCTTGTTGATCTCGTTAATCGTCGTCTTAGGATCCTTCCATCGAATCGAAATTATTCTTCTGGTCATTTCATCTACGTTGGCACTATATATCGTGGACGGTATCTTGGCCGCTCCCGACTGGTCGCTGGTCCTGCGACATTCATTAATCCCAAGCATTCCTTTGAACAATGCTGGTTGGATCGCGATCACGGCGACCTTGGGAACGACGCTAGCGCCTTGGGGGCTCGCGTTTCTTCAGTCGTATGCGGTGGACAAGAAGATTACAGTAGCGGATCTGAAGTGGGAGCGTATCGATGTCATCGTCGGCTCGTTGCTCACCGGAGTTATCGGGCTTTCGATTGCGGTGGCTTGCGCTGCGACGCTCCATCCGTCAGGCATTCCGATCGAAGACGCTCGCGATGCGGCAATCGCGCTTCGGCCCTTGGCGGGTTCGTTTGCGACAATTCTGTTCGGCACGGGTTTGTTGGGTGCCTCGCTATTAGCCGCCGCTATTGTTCCGATCGCGACAGCATATTCCATTGCAGAAGGGATTGGGGCACCTGCCTCGCTCGACCTGGATTCACATCACTTTCAGTACTTCTATGCCGCCTTTGTCGGGCTCACGGTGGCTGCCGTCAGCATCGTTTCGCTCCCCGGGTTGTCGCTCATTCCTCTCATCTATACAAGCCAAGTCGTGAATGCGGTTCTGTTGCCGTTTCATGTTGTGGCGCTACAGCTCTTAGCACGTGACCCCAAAGTCGTTGGCGATGGGAAGATTGGACGAACTTCTTCGATTTTCGGCTGGATGGGTGTCCTTCTCATCATCGCCTGCGTCGGAGCCCTCGCCGTAAGTTGGATCGGCGATTCTTGGAGTTCGGCGTGAAACGATACGATTTGAAGGAGGCACGAGCTGATGAATTCGAAATATCCGAGACACCGACGCGCGTCAAGTTCTCCAAGCCGGTTCGCATTCGTTGTATTGAACGGATCATTCTTCAATACGCATAGAATACTAAAACCATAAACAATAATGATATTTTCTCCTCGTCGCTGCGCACTGTTGCGGTATCTCGCGTCGTTTTCGAAACTGTTCGATGTTAATCACTTGATAGCCGCGACGTCGATCAAGCGATATGGAAACCGTCCGACGGGAGCTTTGGCAGATCCAGAATTTTGTATCCGCTGAAAGACTTCTTCCCGATGAATGGGAACATCAAGTGGAGCTTGGATACCGATGCGGACTCGATCGCCGCACACATCAAGAATCGTCAATTCGATATTTTCCGCAATTACAATTCGCTCGCCACGTTTTCGACTTAGGACCAACATCATAGCTCTCCATAGATTTAAGATTAAGTTTCCGTCTTTCGAACCCGGCTTGCTTGAACTGTGTTCAAGCTATTTACTTGTTTCAACACTCACCGAGTTAACAACTATCTTCACACCCGAGATCTTGCTTGCGACCGTTTGAGCCAACTGTTTCATAAAATACGATGGAACGCACCCCCGTAAGACGAGCATCCCTTCATGGTGTTCGCAGGTAATAGACTGCAATCCGTCGTAACCTAAGGCTCGCAAGTTTCGTAGCGTCGCCTGAATAATCTCTTCGTCATCCGCAACTCTACGAGCTGCAACAATAATGTGACTCGCTTTTGCATCCGACGCTCGTGTTGCGTCCGATATTTGACTCACCATAATACAACTCCTCTCGTTACGGTTCTGACAGCCTAAACACGGATTGTCTTAAGTTTTTTTAGATTGAAAATCGAGGATCGCACCAATCCGTACCTGGTGGAATCCACCATGTCGCTTGTGATGTGACTAATGGTCACGTTTAGAGCGGTTCTAGGGTTGATGTATCCCGTAAGTCTTTAGTCGGTAGCCGGCGTGTAGGATGTATCGTAGGCATTCCTCTGCGGGAAATCGATCGACGAGCCTACCTATCGTTTT
>JANOAI010000217.1:0-6938 GCA_031411055.1 Pirellulaceae bacterium | reverse complement strand
ATCCTAAGATGAGCTTTCGCGACTTACGTGAAGCCATCGCGCTGGCTGGTTTTGATAATCCAGCAAAACCGATCCCAATCGTCGTCGAACGAGACGGGAAAAATCTCAGTTTTGAGGTCGTCGGGACCACTCGCCACGATCGCGACAAAAAACCACGCTTGCTTAGCCTAGGATTCAGCGGTCTTTCGACGACGCAACTCAGCGCTGGAGAAGTCTTCGCACGTGAAATCGACGCCAACTGGCCAGAAGCGAAAGATGTTTTACCGGACTTCAAACCGGGCGATAAGATCATCGCCATCAACGGGAATCCATTGCCCATCCGCGACGGTTTTGAATCACCTCTCGAGAGTCAGCTTAACGAGCAATTGCACCCAAACTTTGATCGGACCATCAAGGTTACCGTTGAACGAACTTACGATGAGGAAAAGAAAAAGTTTCAAGATTCTAAAGAGAAGCCAAAGCAAGTTGAAATCGAGTGGAAACCCGTGCCAATGAAAACGCTGGGGATCGCGTTTGAACCTGGCCCAGTGGCAGCCATTCAAGCAGGTTCGCTCGCGGAGAAAGCTGGCGTAAAGGTCGGTGATTTGATTGAGACGCTTGATGACGAGCCAATCAAAAATGCAAATACCCTCCCCCTTTTGATCGCAAAAAAGAAAGGACGCGATGTAATACTCAAACTCCGACGGGCTGAGAAAGAAGGCGGAGCAGGAGAAGCGTATGCTTTCAGTTGGCGCGTTCCCGAACAATTTTCAATTGTTGACAGCGCTGGACTCTTTAACGCCGTTGGCCTTGAATTGCCGGGATCTGGGATTGCAATTTCTCCATCCAACATGATCGCTTCCATCGATCCGTCGGCAATTTCAAAAGACAACGGTAATATTCTTCCGGGTGAAATCGTTTTGAATTTTCGCCTCGACCCAAGCAACGATGGGCTCGTATTGAAATCATTAGAGCGTCTCTTCTCGACTGAGCTTAAGAAGCTTCTTCAAGGGCGAGAGTTAAAGAATGGCTTTTCTTCGCTTTACTTGAACTCGCTCGTTCAGCGTATGCCGGTTGGGACAAAAATTAAAGTCGATTTTATGCGTGACGGCGTCGTGAAACCCGCCAGCTTAGTCGTGGCCTTCGACCGTGAATGGGCTTGGTTTGATCGTGGAGTTATCTTTCAACCGGCGCGGCAAATCCGGACGGCAGAGTCGACCCAAGAAGCATTTTCGCTTGGCGTTAAAGAAACCAAAGAGAAGGCAAGCAGTGTTCTGAAGTTCTTGCGGATGCTCTTTACCGGAAAAATCCCAGTCGAAGCGGCCGGCGGTCCAGGAATGATTTTTTACGCAGCCACGAGCGCCGCGTCCGAAGGAACTACCAATTTGCTCCTCTTTTTGACGATGTTAAGCGCAAACTTAGCTGTCATCAATTTCCTCCCGATACCAGCCCTTGACGGCGGACACATGATGTTCCTTCTTTATGAAGGGATCATCGGTAAACCTGTCAACGAAGCCTTGCAAATGCGGCTAACGATTATGGGTGTCTTAGCGCTCCTCTCGCTCATGGTCTTCGTAACGTTTAACGATGTAATGAATTTTTCCAAACTGTTTGGTTGGTAGAGAACTATGCGTGCCTTCTACGAATCGCCTGTCGGTCGACTATTGTTGGAAGCCAACCAAAACGCGTTGACCGGACTCTACTTTCAATCGCCGTCGAAAGATGCCGGCGCGTCCCATGAGTCCGATGAAGCATATTCACTCTCGCCCAATAACGCGACCGTCCTTTCCGCTTGGGAACCATCCACCGTTTTAGCTGTCGTCCGGAAGCAACTCGACGAATACTTCGACGGCGCACGCACCGAATTTTCGCTCGAGGAATTCGGACTGGAACCAAGTGGTACTCCGTTTCAAGTCAAGGTTTGGAAAGAACTGCTCAACATCCCTTATGGCAAAACGATCAGTTATGGCGAGCTTGCGAAACGGATTGGTCAGTCGACGGCTTCACGTGCCGTGGGATTAGCTAACGGAAGAAATCCGATCAGCATAATCATCCCCTGTCATCGCGTCATTGGATCCAATGGAACACTCACCGGTTACGGCGGAGGGCTGGATCGGAAAAAAACCTTGCTTGAACTCGAACGGCGTTGCGTTTGCGTCCATGGATGAGCCTTCATCGGAACGCTCTACTCGCTGCATTCAGCTTCGCGGCGGGCGAATGCACAACCTCAAAAACATCGATCTCGATATACCACTAGGCAAGTTGATTGTGGTCTGTGGAGTCAGTGGGAGCGGGAAAACTTCGCTGGCACTGGACACTCTATTTGCGGAAGGACAGCGACGATATATCGAGAGCTTTGCGCCTCAGTTGCGTCAATTCCTCCCTCGCCCCGATAAGCCAGATTACGATCGACTCGACAATCTACCCGCTTCCATCGCGATCAAGCGACGCTATTCGAAAAATGATCGAGCTACGGTTTCGACATCCTCGGAGATGGATGACTACCTTCGAATCCTCTTCGCAGGTGTCGCGAAACTTTACTGCCCAAGCTGTAATCGCCTCATTGTTCGGCATGATCCCAGCAGGGTCGCGGAATGGCTTGGTTCACAACCTAAAACTCGCGCAATGATTGCGTTTGAAATAGCCTGGACCGACGCCACCGATATTGCATTGCAACTAGCTGATTTTCAACAGTCGGGCTTCACGCGGCTTGTTATCGGTGACAAAACCTGGAACGTCGACAGCGATGATCGAAAACAACTGGCACAAGCTGCGACAAGTTTTCAAAGCGGTTTCGTCGTCGTTGACCGAATTTCGACAGGCGAGAATACGCCGCGAATCCAAGAATCTCTCGAAGCCGCGTTTTCTTGGGGAAACGATCAGGTCACCATCTTGGTTGAACAGTCGAATGGCTCCTCGTCCACTACGGAGAAACACCCAGACCAATCCGAACCGATACTGCATATCGACGGTCGCTCGTTTGCAAAGCAGAGTTTTTGTCGCGAACTCTACTGTCGAAGCTGTAACCAAATCTATGCGACGCCAGAGCCAAACACCTTTCACTTCAATAGCCCATTGGGAGCTTGTGCGACATGTGAGGGATTGGGGCTGTCGGGAAAAAAATCGGATGACGATCGCGAACTCTGTCGGGACTGTAATGGTAGCCGTCTCAACCAACTAGCCAATGCTTTTCGCATCCAAGAACAATCCATTACGGATGTTCGATCCATGACCATCACGCGATTGTCGATGTGGCTTTCAGAATTGCAGATTTCCTCGCATACGTTTCGCGCTTACTTGGAGTGTATCCAGGAACTCATGGGAAGGCTTCGGTATTTAACCCAGGTCGGACTTTCATACCTTCAATTGAATCGCTCGCTTCCAACACTGAGCACTGGCGAAGTGGCCCGCGTCCATCTCACCAATTTGTTGGGGTCCAATTTGGTGAATATGCTCTATGTCCTCGACGAACCGACCGCTGGTTTGCATTCAAGCGAAACGATTTTGCTTGCTGAAGCGATCGACGATTTGTGCCGTCGAAACAATAGCGTCGTGCTGGTGGAGCATGAACGGCTTTTAATAGAGCGTGCTGACTGGATCATCGAGATCGGACCCGAAGCGGGTATTGCCGGCGGCCAAGTTTGTGCGCAAGGTTCGCTGTCAGACTGGCTCAACGCAAACAGTTTAACCGCTCAATATCTGAAGCGTACGAGCAATGGTATGGGTAGCCTCATGAAAACGGAGCCTGAGGTGCTAGCCGATTCTCCTGAACGCACGACGAACCAGGACTTTTCGAAATCGGCTGAAGCCTCTGGCTCACTTTTGGAAGCAGTTCGCTCGAGCCAGTCGGACTGTAAGAATCAGTCGACCGAGATCGATACCAAGTACTTAACCCTTTGCGGTGCCAGTGGCCGAAACTTGAAATCGATCGACCTCAAGATTCCGTTGAATCGATTTTGCGTAGTGACCGGTGTCAGCGGCAGTGGTAAAAGCACTCTCGTCCTGGATACCCTCGTCCCTGCCTTGCAACGAGCCCTTGGAAATGCTGCTCGGCCACTTCCGTACCAAACACTTCTAGGCCACGAAGGCCTTCTTGGTGTCGAAAGTATTGACGCGTCGCCGATCAATCAATCGAAACGCGGCAGCCTAGCCAGTTTCACCAAGCTCTTCGACGACATTCGCAAGCTTTACGCCTCGACTTCGGATGCAACACGACTCAACTGGACAGCCAGCCATTTCAGTTTTAACAGTGCGCAAGGGCAATGCTCTCGATGCAACGGCGATGGCCAGCTTGTCATTGATATGCATTTCATGACCGACATCGAAACCGAATGCCCTGAGTGTAAAGGGAGCGGCTATCGAAACGAAATCCTGAGCGTGAAGTACCGCGATCGGTCGATTGACGAATGCATGGCCATGAGCATTGCCGATGCCAAGCAATTTTTTCGAGGCCAGATCAAGCTGCAAAAGAAGCTTGGACGGATGATCGACCTCGGCCTAGGCTACCTTGCAATGGGACAACGACTCTCAACTTTGTCGTCTGGCGAGCTCCAACGGCTTAAGCTTGTCAATTGTTTGATGGATTCGAAACAGTCTATGCTTTTCGTAATGGACGAGCCAACAACGGGATTACACTTTGCCGATATCGAACGATTTATCAAGCTGATACGCCAGTTGATTTTCGAAGGACATTCAGTCCTCGTCGTCGAGCACAACACACAGCTCATCGAAGCCGCCGATTACGTTTTCGACCTCGGGCCAGGAGCTGGTGAAGCAGGTGGCCAGATTATCGCAACCGGCACTCCGGTCGAAATTTCTAAGAATCCGATGAGCATCACCGGCCCTTATCTTTTCGCAAGCGGAATAACTTAACTGGACAGCGTCAAGTCGGCGATTTCCTGTTAGCGGAGCAGCGCGAGCTGCACGGCGTAATTCGAGAAAACGAGGAAATGCACCGGGCAGCTCGCGCTGCACGGCTACAACCTGATGCTATCCAGCTGACATCTTTTTGCACGCCGTTTCGAAAATCGCGTTACGCATTGAACACGCCAGCGGCGATCGAGTACAATGAGAGCTTGCTGCAACTTCGCACACCAAAGCATCACAAGTTTGGTTTGGTCGTGACGAAGACGAAAAAACCAGTACGCGGGTGTAACTCAGTGGCTAGAGTGCTAGCTTCCCAAGCTGGAAGTCGAGGGTTCGAATCCCTTCACCCGCTCTTTACGTAAGTATTGCCGAATCAACGACTTAGGATACCGCCGGATGTTCCGGCGTGCGGCGTTTCCCTTGAAGCCAAAACGGTACATACCGTTTTGGCTCCCCAATAAGGAGCGTTATCCTATGCCGCGTCTCACGCAGTCGGTACCCAAATACCGGCGTCACTCCTCTGGCCAAGCGATTGTAACGCTAGGCTACCGAGATCACTATCTTGGCAAATACGGCAGTAAACCAAGCCGTATGCTCTACGATCGACTGGTAGCTGAATGGCTGGCCAGGGATCGAAAACCCGAGGTTTCTTCCGAAACCGATTTGATAACGGTTAAGGCCGTTATTGCTGCCTATTGGCAACATTGTAAACGGCATTACCGAAAACCCGATGGAACGCGAAACGTGTTCCTGGATTCGATCCGTCATCTTCTAAAGCCACTTCGCAGGCTTTACGGCGAAGTCGCAGCCGAGGATTTTGGCCCAAAAGCCTTCAAAGCAGCGATTCACAATTTCATTCCGGGTAAGTCTCGTTGCTACGGTAATAAGTTTATCGCCAGGGTGAAAATGATGTTCCGGTGGGCTGCATCCGAAGAGCTAGTTCCGGTCGAGGTGTTCACCCGGCTTTCAACCGTCAAAGGACTGGAAAAAGGCCGATCGGATGCCAGGGAAACGGAACCGATCAAAGCGGTTGCCAATGCCGTGGTCGATGCGACGATCAAACATCTTCCGCCAATGGTGGCCGACATGGTGCGGCTACAGCGAATGCTTGGCGCTCGTCCTGGTGAGATTGTAGCCATGCAAGGAATCGAAATCGATCGACGCAGCGAGGTTTGGTACTACTCTCCGAAGCATCACAAGACGAACCACAAAGGCAAATCGCGAGTGATGGCCATCGGTTCATCCGGTCGAGCGATTCTGATGAAGTATCTTGAAGCCGAATCGGTTGGTTATCTTTTCCAGCCGAAGCGATCGGTGGCCATTCGTCTGGCAATTGGTCACAGCCTACGCAAAACGCCTCCGAACGCTGGTAATGCTCCAGGCCGGAAATCTGGTCCAAAGCAGCCTAAGCGACGTTTTCGAGAATGCTACACGGTTGGAAACTACCGCCAAGCGATCGAACGCGCGGCCGAGAAGGCCGGCGTAGAAAAGTGGTCACCTAACCAACTGCGACACGCAGCCGCCGAAGAAATCCAATCGAAGCTGGGAATTGAACACGTTCAGGCTCAATTGGGGCATTCATCGAAGGCAATGAGCCAACATTATGCCAAGCAGAATCTGAAGCTGCTTGCGCAAGTTGCGGAGGTGCAAACATGAACGCTACCTACGAAGCCCTCGAATCTGCGATTGAATCCGCAAAAACGGCCCGCCAAGCGATCCTAGAGATCGATGCGACTCCAAGCACGAAAAAAACGCTCGATGATGCCTACAACGCATTGCTAGCCACAATCAAAAATCTGTCCGAACTACTAAACAACGAAGGAAATTGAACATGAGAATTTACGACAAAGATACGCAAAAGCTAATTCACGACGTTTTAAAAAATGCGGCAAAAGCTGCGAAACTAGGTCTGTTTCGCGACCCGGGCGATTTAGGGGCATTGGCGGGCGTGCTCCGTGAGATCGTTGAAAAGTCTGAAGCATGTCCCGAAGATGCGGAGTCGTCATTGACGTGGTACGCCGATGCAGCAACTGGATTTCATAACGCCGACTGGGATTTGATGGGGACGCTTTACTCGGGAGTCCTCGAGCATT
>JANOAI010000216.1:0-11341 GCA_031411055.1 Pirellulaceae bacterium | reverse complement strand
CCGAACAATCCGCTGGACAAGCCAGCGGGATTCAATTTGCGATGCGCCTTGTTTGGTGGCGTTAAGCGACGAGTGTCAAGAATTACTCCGTTTTTTCGACTTTGGCTTTTAAGGTCGCTAAGCCTTTGTCGTACATGGAGCCGACCATTTTATCCATGTTCATGACGAGCGACATGGCTTTTCCCATGAAGTCGTTCTTGCCGCTCATACTCCAAACGACGACTGTCTGATCGTCGCCTTCGTGTCGCAAGCTTATCGCAACATCGTTTTGGCAAACGAACGGTTTCGTAAATTCGAGCTTTTGCTTGATACCAGAAGTAGGATTGCTCTCGATTATAGTGAGTGCCCCTTCACCGACTTCGTCATTTCCGGCCCATTTCATCATCGATCCAACACCTGACTCGGGACCTTCAAAAGTGTATTTGCAGTTGGGATCGAGCTTCGCCCATGGGGACCATGTTTGGAAACTCTGAAAGTCATCAATTTCGTCAAAGACTTTTGCTACAGGGGCTTTCATGGTGATAGAACGCGAGATCTTGAATTCGGAAGGTTGGATCGCAACGATTGCGAGCAGCGCCACGATAATAATTAGCAAGCCCAACAATACTTTCTTGAACATCGTAATCATTCCTCGCTTTGCAAAGTTTCACTTCCGCCAATAGAACCGAGTGCTCCCCAAATACCGTGGGGACTTGGGGACGACCAGTCATCCGTATATCGTAGCGGCTTACCGCTCGTAAAGGCACCGGGCGACCGGGCATCGGCTGGTCCGGCATCGATATCATCAGTCACGAAACGGACAACGAGATCCAGCATAAGGCAATGCGCCCCACCTGGATGGTAACTTCCTGCTGACTGAATACCAGGACCATCATGCGTGTCGATAATACATGAGGGACTATTCGGTGGCAGGATGGTGTTAAACGCGTTGGTATCGTTCATTCCATCGCCCCAATGCAGTCCTCGTTTGGCAATCGGAGACTGACTCGATGTATACTTGTGATTGATTGCCGTCGCTTTGCAAACCGATGGCAGTACACCGCGACCGACGGCCACTTCTGGAATATTCGTAGCTTGGTAACCATGAATTGGTGCGCCCGGACCGAATGTTCCGGCGATAACACCAAAGGCAGTAACCGCCTCGCTGAAGGCAATCGTATTGGAACTACCGTCGAAACATGCTGTGAGTGGTCGACCGAACCGTTGTTGAAAAAGTCCTCGGGTTGTTGGACCGGTCGCTTCCCATTCAGCCATCTCTGGTCCACGTTGAGAATCCCCATAACAAAACAGATAGTTACAGCGTCCCATCGAGCTCCACTCACCTGCCATCATCCGGCCAGGATCGGATGGGCAACGCAACATGGGAATCTGTGTTCGCCATGGAGTGTAGTCGCCACCTTGCCACCAGGGCTCACCATCAGCAGCGAAGACACTGTAGGGAGGCTGTTGCGAAGTAAATCCACTTTTATAAAGTTGGTAAAGCGGAGCCATTTCCATATACGGTGCCAAATGGACCATCCCGCTTACGCGCATGCCGATGTAACGCCCCGCTGCGTTGTCTTGAGGCCCCGAACGCATCGGAACCAATAAGCGGTTATTGGATTCATAAGCCAAAAGAGCAATTCCGACCTGCCGAATATTGCTCGAACACTGCATTCGGCGCGCGGCACCACGGGCTGATTGAATCGCAGGCAGAATAAGCGCGGCCAGAACACCAATGATCGAAATCACGACTAAGAGTTCAAAAAGCGTAAAACCTCGGCGTCGAACGACAGGGACGGTTGGCTGATGAGCATGGCTCATCGTTTCAATAGACCATAAAATCGAACTTTCCGGTCGGCAAATGGTCACAAGCACCGAACAGCTTTTCTTGCGTTGATACTTGTTACACATTAAAGCACGCCAACAAACACGTTTGGGTGACCGCGTATCCGTCGCTTTTTTCACTACCAACCTGAGCATAACATCTGAAACTCCTTTATTGGAGCAGAGAGACGACGAAAGACAAGGGTTTCTTCGCGTTTGGTCGAGTACGAATTGACGACCCACGAACAGCGTACTCTGCAAAGCCCCTAGCTCCAGAGTAGAATCGCTTGTTTTCCGATTCCTCGTCTCCGTGCAATATAGATTTTGATGCCGACCGACACCGCCCATCCCGAGATCCTCTCAAGCGTGCCGCTTCTGGAGGTTCGTCAAATCTCGAAGTCCTTTCCAGGCGTTCGGGCTCTGCGCGAGGTCAGTTTGAAGCTATACCCAGGTGAAGTCCTGGCGGTTATCGGGGAGAACGGCGCTGGCAAAAGCACCCTCATGAAGATTTTGGCCGGAGTTCAACCGCCCGACAGCGGAGAACTTCGAATCGATGGCCAAGTCGTACAGCTCGATTCCACCCGAGCCGCGACCCGCGCAGGCATTGCCTTGATTCATCAAGAGCTCAACTTGGCCGATAACCTCCAAGTCGGAGCCAACATATTTCTCGGTCGTGAGCCCCATCGGCTCGGCTTGATCAACAAGCGGCAAATTCGCGAAAAAGCGAAGTTGATTCTCGAAAAAGTCGGGCTGGATATTTCCCCCCAAACGCCTCTGAAGAGTCTTCCGATAGGCAAGCAACAGATGGTCGAGATTGCCAAAGCCCTTTCGTTCGACGCACGCATATTGATCATGGACGAACCGACGTCCAGCTTATCGTCCCATGAGACGCAACAACTCTTTAAGTTGATCCACGAACTTCGAAAGCGAGGGATCAGTGTTATCTACATCTCGCACCGCTTGGGCGAAGTCAAAGAACTTGCCGACCGCGTGACCATTCTTCGAGATGGAGCCAACGCTGGCGAACTAAATCGGGAGGAAATCAGTCATGACAAAATGGTTCGCCTGATGGTAGGACGAGATGTCTCCCAATTTTACGGACGAAGCTCGCATCCGATCGGTGACGAGGTCCTAAGAATAGAAGGTTTAGTCACCTCGATGTGGCCGAAACAATCGGTTTCGTTCTCGATCGCGCGTGGAGAGATTGTGGGAGTCGCCGGACTAGTCGGCGCGGGACGAACCGAGATCCTTCGAGCCCTTTTCGGCGTCGACCACCGCTTGGCAGGAGACGTGGTCGTCGACGGCAAGCCGACACGCATTCGATCAACCCGGGACGCGATTCATAGCGGTTTAGCTTTGGTGCCCGAAAATCGTAAACAACAGGGTCTGGTTGTTGACATGCCTGTGCGCGAGAATCTTTCGCTCGCAAGCCTCAGACTCCATCAACGTGCCCAAGCGTTCATCAATTTCGGTTACGAACGAACCGAATCAAAATCGATGATCGACAAACTTCGCATCAAAACGCCTCATGATCGCCAGATCGCCAAGTTTTTATCGGGTGGCAATCAACAAAAGATCGTTATCGGAAAATGGCTGGCTCGCAAACCCAAACTACTGCTACTTGACGAACCGACGCGTGGTATCGATGTCGGTGCCAAGCAGGAAATCTACCGACTGATGGAAACGTTAGCGGCCGAGGGGATGGCGATCTTGTTCGTATCGAGTGAACTTGAAGAAATTATCGGAATGGCAGATCGTGTTCTCGTGGTTCACGAAGGTCGAATTGCGGGCTCACTGACGCGCGATCAACTCACAGAGCAATCGATTATGCAACTGGCTACAGGACAAAGCGAATGAATCTGAAATCGATGGGAATTTTTGGTCTGTTTATCGGTTTGGTGGTATTCATGACCTTCATGACCGCCGAGTCGAACTTCAGTGTATGGGACTCTACCTTTTGGCAACCGAACAACGTCGAAAACCTCTTGCGTCGAACGTCGATGTACGGATTGCTGGGAATTGGTGTCGCCTTCGTCATCATCACCGGTGGTATTGATCTGTCGATCGGTTCCATTGTTTGTCTATCTGGCTGCTTGCTAGCGATGTTCCTTCAAGTCGACTACCGAGCCCTCAACGAATCGGAAGTGATTCAAATCGATGCTCAAGCCCGGACGATCTTGGTCCATCCCGGTCCCTTCCAATTCCAGCCCGGAGATCGAATACGGCTCGCCAATGGGCGACGCGTCAAGAACGCAATTGTTAAGATCGCACAAGCTGAAACCGTCCCTTTGGAAGATCGCTCCGGAAAACGTGCTGGAGAAGCCTGGTTATTGACGGCGGATAGCGAACTCAGCCACGACGACGACAGTGGGACTGTCTCCAAAGTCTATTCTATCGAGAAGTATGTCGAAGCAGTGGGACAGGATCGAGCGAAGCTTGTACTCCCTGAAAAGATCGACGTACTGGCTCCGCGCGACCGAATCTCGCTTGTCCATCCAAGCTTAGGCCAAAAGCAAATTGAAGTTGTTGGCGTTTCGAACGACGAAAAAATAACCGCCATTGAACTGCAACGCCCACTGGGTAAAGACTTCTCACCGGGCTGGTACGCAATACCGCAGCTTCGCAACCAGCGGATGTCCGTTCCCTTGGCATTGCTCGCCGTTCTTTCGATTGCTGCCCTTCTTGGAACCATTCATGGCCTATTGGTAACACGTATCCGTTTGCAACCGTTCGTTGTGACGCTGTGTGGTCTGCTGATCTATCGAGGTTTATCGCGATGGTTAGTCAACGACCAACCCGTTGGCTTCGGAAATGAATATGCCAATGAGCTGAGCTGGTTAGGGAGCGGAAAGTGGAACTTGATGACGTGGGAAGAAATGGGACGAACACAGTCTTTTGGTATTCCTTACCCGTTGTTCATCTTAGTGTTGGTCGCTGTTTTAGCATCGGTGTTTCTGAACATGACCATCTGGGGCAGATATCTTCAAGCCCTCGGTCGCAACGAAGAAGCAGCCCGGTTCAGTGGTATCGATACAGCGAATTACACTTTGCTGGTCTACGTGATCTGCACGGTGGCCGCGGCTTTGGGTGGAATGCTATTTGCCTTAGATTCCAATTCGGTTTCGCCATCCAGTTTTGGCAACTTTTTCGAACTCTATGCGATTGCAGCCGCCGTACTGGGTGGATGCAGTTTACGCGGTGGCGAAGGGACGATTCTCGGGGTCGTCATTGGAACGGCTGTGATGCAGGTTCTCAACAACCTTATTCTGCTCATGAAGATTTCAGATGAATTGGAGTTCGCGATTATTGGATCGGTGATCCTGCTGGGCGTCACTGCCGACGAAATCGTCCGGCGAATTGCCTCCAGGCAGCGAAATCGCCCCCAGTCGGCGACGTGACTAGCTACAACCGACGTAGATCGCCCACCGTTTCCGGACAGTAAGTCTACGAGGGTCATGGCCGATTTTCGAACGCCGATCGGCAATCACCACAGGGATACTTGTTGTCCCATCCGTTTAGTATCGAAACAACGGCGCGCGATTGTGAGACGCTGATTGGAACATGATATCCCATTGTTTTTGTTACCGCTTCCCGCCTGCGCATTGGTTTCAACACATCTTCACCTTCCCGCTTGCGGGCATTGGTCTCAACACATCTTCACCCTCCCGCTTGCGGGAGGGTCGAGCGCAGCGAGGGGAGGGCAACGGTTACGAACCCTACTCGCACCCTCCCCGAAGCCTCGTCCCTCGGCTTCGACCCTCCCAAGGGGGATGGTGAAGGTTGGAATGCTGAAAGATGTGTAAAGACCAAATGCCGAGCGAGGGAGAGTGGAGGAGACGCGAATAGCCATTCGGACTGAAGAATCAAAGCTCCACCATGCTCAATATGTCTTTGGCATAGCCATAGTTTATGGCTGGCCAGATAATGCCTAACGTAATTGGTCGCCAGTTAGTTCCTTCGGAGCGCTGTTGATTCATCCCGATCTAGATATTTTTCGCTAACCACTGCCATCCATGCGTAATCCATTTTTCTTGACAATCCAATTTCTGCTCGCTGCTTTTTTGGCCAACCGTTGCCTAAGCCAAAATCGCGAATTGGCGGATCTACCGAACATCCTGATCATCATGGCCGACGACCTCGGCTTTTCGGATTTGGGTTGTTACGGCAGCGAGCTCGCAACTCCGACCCTTGATCTGCTCGCCAAAAAAGGGTTGCGTTATTCGTCCTTTTATACCTCGGCACGCTGTTGCCCATCGCGAGCGTCGCTGTTGACGGGGCTCCATCCTCATCAGACTGGAATTGGATCGTTTGCAACGCTTCGGCCTGAGGAAGGTCGTGGTCCAGCCTACTTGGGGCATCTGAATAACAGTTGCGCAACGTTAGCCGAACTCTTAAAGTCGGCGGGCTATTCGACCTGGATGGTCGGCAAATGGCATTTGGGATATCCCGGTCCGTTGGACCGAGGCTTTGAGAACTATTTTGGCTTCCGTAGTCTTTTGTCACATTCGGAGGATCAGTGGAATCCGAAACACTACATTCGACTCCCAACGAGCGCGACGGAAGAATTTGTCGATACTGAAAATAATTTTTATGCGACCGACGTTTTTAGTGAGTATGCGCTTGAATTCCTAAAGCAAGCCATCGAGCAGCGAGAGAAGCCGTGGATGCTTTATCTGGCTCATTCGTCGCCTCATTTTCCGATCCAAGCGCCACCGGAAGATATTAATCAATTCATGCCAACTTACCGAAAGGGTTGGGATGTTTTGAGAGCGCAGCGTTTGGAAAAGATGAAAAAGCTTGGATTGATACCAAAGGATACGCCGTTACCGCCACGAGAAGTCGTTCCGGTCGACACCGAAGCCATTGCCAATGGTTTCTCAGGACAACCAAACCCCGCTTGGGATTCTTTACCACCAGAACGACGAGAAGATTTAGCCCGAAGAATGGCTACTTTTGCGGCTATGGTGAAACATATCGATCAAGGCGTTGAGCGAATTCTAAGTCTTCTTGAAAAGAATCACGAACTCGCAAACACCCTCGTTCTCTTCATGAGCGATAATGGTGCTTGCTATGAATGGGGACCGTTTGGCTTTGATGTGGAATCTCGAAAGGGAGCAACCACTCTTTACCAAGGCGATGCCCTCGCAAAAATTGGTCAACCGGGAACCCACAGTTCGTATGGAAGTGGCTGGGCGAATCTTGGAAATACGCCACTCAAGATGTACAAACATTTTTGTCATGAAGGCGGAATTCGCAGTCCGCTCATCGCCTATTGGCCGAAGGGAATTCCAAATAGCGGTAAGATCTTGGACGATCCGGTCCATCTGATGGATATTGTCCCGACCGTTCTGGAAATCACAGGCATCCCGTATCCTTCGGAGTTCGAAGGACGAACGCTCATCCCCCTGGAAGGCACTTCTTTAACGCCGACCTTTCGTGGCGAACCCTTGCCCGAACGCGACTTGGCCTTCGAACACCAATCAGCTCGAGGACTACGGCGCGGTGATTGGAAAATCGCTTGGGGAAAACGCATGACGACCGAACCGCGATGGGAACTCTATAATCTCGCGAAAGATGTCGCGGAACAAAAAGACGTTTCCAAAGATAACCCGGACATCGTCAAACAACTTTCCCAAGCGTGGTTGGATTGGGCAAAACACGTCAAGGTTTACCCGTTCCTTCACGATGCTGAGCCAAAACCTTAGTTCAATGAGCTTCCAATGGGTTGGCAACGTGGACCGCTAACGAATAAGTCGTGTGCCTTCGGAAGAAATCTCGGCCGGCATCTCTAAACTTGGCACTTGTTCTTTTTGAGTCGTCCGCTCAAGCTGTTGTCGGTACCAACTCTCCGACGAAGGATTTCCGTTGCTCTGCATCGCGACGGCCTGTCGTTCTATCGATGATCCGCGATCGGCTAGCATCGTTGACTCGACGCGCGGCGGTTCTCTCCCGATGGTGATTATGTTGACGGGATTCCCGTTTTGGGCGATCGTGCCTTGGGGAGTGCTAAGCGATTGCTTTGTCCATGGGTTTGATCCGCCAGCGACCATGACTTGAGGAGACGCTTCTTGAGCAGGTGTGAGGTTGGCTACGGGAGTCGAGGCCAGCACGACGCTACCATTGGTTTGCGTTGATGGAGCCGTATTTCTTGCGAGTGCTTCGCGGCTGAGTCCCAGGGCGACGGCCGTGTGACGTTCGACGTTACCCCCACCATCACTGACCCATTTGCTCCAAGCGATCTGAAGCTTACCAATCATCGGATAGCCGTAGTGTTTCTCAGTAGCCATCACCCAGTTCTCGGTCGACATGCCATCTTCGAGAAATTGAACGAAGCGACGCGGCCCCCCTTGCGCGATTAAAAAGCTGGTCACACTGTAGCCTTGAGCGTAGAGGGGCATGATGTCCCGAGGATAATCCTTCAGCGTAAACATCGTTGCAAATGGAAGGCCGCGACCCTGCGATAAGAATTGAATAAGGAAGTGATCATGCTTGCTGCGTTCACTTTGATGTTCGACGGTCGTGCAGGCGCCTTCATCCGCCCAACGCGGAACGGGCTTGCCCAGCTTTGTGAAATGGGTTGCCAGGATCGTATGCGAAATTTCGTGAGGCAACACGCTGTCGAGGATCCGTTCTTGCGAGCCTTTGACTTCCATGATCCATCCGTCGATCCTCCCTGGCGATAGCTGATAGGTGGTACTTCCCCCAGCACCCAGTCGTGGACTCGCGACGACGGAAATCGGACAGGCGTGCGACCACTTGGGGAGAGGCTGGCCTAGCCAATGTACGGCTAAATCATGGCGTTGCTGCTCGGCCGCCTTGGCAACTTCTTGTGCGAAAGCTGGATCGCTGCACGAGACGATGAAGTTCTCGGTACGAATCGCCGATTGTCCTCGCATCGCAGACAGCATGGGCTGTGCTTGAACAACCAATGAGGGAACAAAAGCAAGTCCAAGAAACGCGATGAGCGTACGCGGGGTTCTGATGGCATCCATGCCGTCCGGCTCCGAGTGAGTAGTTGTGTTTTTGATCAAGCCAGTCGCTTGACCGGGCTAGGGAGTCTACGAACCCTCCGCAAAACTGCTCCAGGGCAATCTTGAATAAATCCTCCGCATAATCGTCAAAATTCTTACGATTGCTATCACTTCTCAACTGTCTCAGAATTGCGAGCATCAAACAAAAGCCTGATTTTAATTGGTCATCTACATTTTCATGCCGGAAAATGCTGGCAATCCTTTAGTCGTCCCATGCGCTCCGCCAGGGTCGCGAAAGACCGATTCCATGATGCAGGCTCGAACAACCAATCCTCCCAACGTCACCGCGAACGGCCATTTTTTTGCCCGTTTTCTAGCCGCGAATTTGCGCGTCGGGATAACGCGTGATGTTCGGTTCTTTGCTTGGTTAGCCTTAGCGGCTTCAATCGTTTTCGTCGCCTACATTGCTCGAATGAGTGCGATCACGCACGACGTCTTTCATGAAATGGCTTTGGCCCGTGAGTGGCTGAAAACGGGTAGCTTTCCGCTCAGCGATCGTTTTGCCTATACGCCCACCGTTCCCCTGGCCGTTCATCACGAATGGGGAACCGGACTCTTGCTGTACTGGTCCGGACCTGAAAGCCTGTTGGGGCTCCAAGGGATTATGGCGCTCAAATTTGCGCTCGTCGCATCACTTGGGCTTCTTGTCTACCGAGTTGCCCGAAATGGAGGCGCTCATCCACTCTTGATCATCGCTCTTTTGCCGATTGCTTTACCCATGTTGTGGGTCGGCTTTGCAACGCTGCGCGCTCAGCTCTTCACGCTGGTCGCCATCGCGGCCCAGATGTTGATGTTCCAATCGGATTGGCATGGCAAGCGACGCTGGGTTTTTCTGTGGGCTCTCATGTACCTTGTTTGGTTAAACGTCCATGCTGGATTTGTTGTGGGTTTAGGGATGCTAGGATTCCACTTGATGGAACGGGTACTCGATGCTTGGTGGCGAAGACAATCGATCATGAAGTCCGTTTGGCATTTGTTAGCCCTCGGCCCTTTTATTGCTCTTGGCGTACTGTGCAATCCCTGGGGTTGGTCGTATGTTACTTATCTAATCTCCGCTATTACGATGGAACGTCCCGCCATTCTTGAATGGAAACCTCTCTGGTTTACGCACGACGCACCGACGACGATGGTCGTTTTTGCGATTTCAGCCGTAATGATCGGATATGCTGCGAAGGTTCGCCGCTGGGACCGCCTTCGGGGCTGGCTCTTCTGCGCGTTGGCAGCCTACATGGCATTGAAACACATTCGTCATGGTTCCATCTATGCGGTCGTTTGGCTGGCTTGTGTTCCTGCTTGGATTACGCCGACGCCGCTCGGTCGATCGCTCATTGCTTGGTTAAGTAATTCTCGCTTTCAAGTCGTCCGGATCTCTCAGGGCCTGATCGTGGGTTGTTCGCTGTTCGCACTTTGGCAGGGTTTTTGGCTAGCCACCCTACCAAACACCCTTACCGCTTCATCGTTTTGCTTTCCCATGGGTGCTGTCGATTACTTGAAATCGCATCAGGTCGAAGGGAATGTGATGACGCCGTTTCATTGTGGCGCGTACGTCTCATGGGAACTCCATCCAAAAATCAAAGTCAGTCTCGATGGCCGCTACGAAGTCGCTTTTACCGACGAAGTTCTCCCGGTACATCAATTGTTTTATGAAGCCAAAACCGGCTGGCAGTCGGTCCTCGATCGCTACGACCACGACTTTGTTTTGATTCCTCGCGATACTGAAGTCGCAAAACACCTCGTAGCCCAACACCCGATCGATGGCTGGAAACTTGTCTACGTCGACGCTGCATATGGGCTGATTGCGCGAGAAGACATCGGTTTGGATGAAGCCAAAGTTCGAGACTAGCGCTTTGTCCAACTTAGAAATTGGGGTTGAGTTGAAGGTGTACGACGGACTTCCAGTCCGTCGGTTCCAACGCTTGTCGACGGACTGGAAGTCCGTCGTACCCAATAATCTAATCTGGTGCTTTGTCCAGATTAGATTTTTGGGTACGACGGACTTCCAGTCCGTCGACAAAAGTTGGTGCCGACGGACTGGAAGTCCGTCGTACAGGTTCAACTCAACCCCAATTTCTAAGTTGGACAGAACACTAGGTTCTAATCGGCAAGTTGTGATTCTCTGTCGATCACGCTTATTCTAGTTTAGCGAGGCTACCTAAACGCTGTCTATGCGCAAGAAACCGCAGGGTTTGGTATGATTCCTAACGGCAATGGCCGGATTGATATTACTTCGATTTCGTCAAAAGACTTCTTCCGTGATCGAACTTAGGAAGATTTAACGGCGATATTCCTCAGAAAACTGGTCAAAAAGAGTGGGCGGAGATTGCTCAGCCACCCTCCATCGGTCGACAGTACTTGGAGAGGTTGTGATTTTCCGCAGTGTCGCCGTACTCTCCCAGTGTCGCCGTACTCTCCCAGTGTCGCCGTTCTCTCCCAGTGTCGCCGTTCTCTCCCAGTGTCGCCGTTCTCTCCGAGAACGATGCGGGAACTCCTTGCAACCTGATCGC
>JANOAI010000215.1:0-6767 GCA_031411055.1 Pirellulaceae bacterium | reverse complement strand
ACAACAACCGCCCCTCAGCCACCCTGCGAAAATGGCTGATTCTTAGTTGCGATTGATATTTTGAACTCCAAGAAAGCGGTCAGCTACTCTAAATCTTACAGAATCGATCTAGAGATTGGCAGCAAGCAAAGCCCACTTGATTTCGAAAACCAAGCGGGCTTCTGAACTGTCATTCCCTAAAAGTAGTGATCTCGATTTACGCCGTCAAAAGCAGCCTTTGCTTAGGCAACACTTCTTGAAGATCTGACCAGAACCGCAAGGGCAAAGGTCGTTTCTGCCAAGCTTTTCTTCGAGGAGCTTATTGCCGTGAATGATTCGGATTCCACGCTTTACGCTCTTTTCAGACGGATATCCCTTACGACGTTTGCTCATCGTTTCGAAAGCATGGTTGTTCGTCGTGATCATATTGGTTTTTCATGGCGCACCTCCCTAAACTCAAAAGACGAAGTCGTGACACGGTATCCACGAAAAAGGTTCGGCGATCTAAACCAATTTCCCTGTCTCTTTTGAGAACATCCATTTTTGATCATCGAAGTCGAAGTTCCCGCCGTTTCGAACAAGCATGACTTGGCATGATGGTGAAATGTTCTTCAATGCTTCAGGTTGGTCGTCGAAGAAGACCCCAATTCCTTTTTCAGAAATGATTCGAGCCTTGGCTTCGAAAGAATTCACGAGAATGAGTTCATCGCAACGGATATTGTTCGCAGCCAATACTGATTCCGCTTTGGCTCGATCACTTCGAAACGAGATCACAAAGACTTTTCCGAGCCAATATTTCGTCAACAAGCTAAAGAAAATGGGTGCTTCATCGGCACAACCATCAATGTCAATTCCTATGCTTGGATAAGGTAACGTTGAAAGGTTCGATGCAACCTCTTCAACTAGCTTTGGTACGTGTCCAGGCATGGATATCCTTTCATGGTTTCATCAAGAAAATTTTCTACGCCGACCCATTCGTCTTCGACCAAAACTTGTCCATCGATAACCAAATAATCATCAAGAATATACCGGTCATCTGAAAAATGCTGATCATCGTCACGGTAATAGTAGGGAACAAAGAAGCCGTTCTTAGGATCAAAGCTCATATCGTTAAGTCGATCACCGGCTTCCTTGTTTTGTTGTTCCGAGATCGACCATACTGCACCGGTGGCGTTAAGGCTTTCCCAGAAGTTGTCTGAGTCCATAAAAGGTTCGATGAATGGCAATGCGTCTTTAGCCAATGAACGCATGGATCTTGCCGCCATAATCGCCGAACATCGCAGAGATGAATCTCCAGAGGTGATGCAATCGATTACAGCGGTCAAAAGATAGGAGCCTTCCGGACCATAGAGCTGGACCACCGAAAGGCTAAGCATCTTGATATGAAAATTCTCTTGCTTGATTGCCCATTGGAGTGCAGCAAGACCTGCATCCCCAAAAGGCTTCAGTTTTGAGTAGGCGATTTCATCGGGGAATCCAAATTGCTCATTGGTTCCAAGCAAGCAAAGGATTCGAACAGACTCTTTGAATGCATCCATCGCTATTCCTTTGGTTCGATCTCTTTGAGTTCTGCTAGTTCGATTCGACAAAGCCCGAGAGTGCCCTGCATGGGTCCATTACCGTGCTTCTTTGAATCGATTAGAAACTTCCCGACCTTCGAAATCCATTGAGACAATTGTTCAGCAGTGATTTCAGCGTCGCTGTCAGCATATAGATCGATGTAGACTGGAGCCACAAACCTTCGAACAGGTTTGTTTTCAAAATCAAGCAATAGTATCGATTGAGTCGTCGCCTTAGCTATGTCCGAATTGGCGTAGAGCTCCGCTTTGTTTCGATTCAGATCCCAGCCATCACCTGTCCAATAGCGAAGGTATTGGTCGCTGATGCAAAGTCGAGGGAACTTCCGAGTTCCAGCATTGTGAATGGTTAGGAAAACTGGTCTAGGTTTTTTCATTGTTTTGCTCCATAGGTTCCGAAGTCGTTTTATCTCGCATGATTCTGTCGAAGGCTTCTTTCGAGGGGTCTTCTTTGCGAGGACAGGCAGAAAGAAACTTCGACTTCTGAAAGAGCGATTGGATATCTTCGACCAAACGATGTGCTTGATCTGGTGAGATAGAGAGGTTCGTTGCGTCGAAACTTCCCTCCTGTAGACGAAAGGTCAAAATTACTCTGGGATCATCATCACTTTGAGCCGCTACAACAGCCAAGAATTCAGCGTTTTTGGCAACAGATATTTGATGGTTGTTCACGAAACGATAATCTCCTGGTTAAAGAATCCGAATTTGGCCGCTCAAGATCGACCTATGTCGCAAGTAATAGCGACAAAGATCAGAAAAGCGGCTCAAAATCGCTTTCAGATGGTGAAAGCGACGGAGAGATAGTCAGTAAACGTTAGATACGAGAAGTGAGAATAGCCGGAGTTCATTCGTCAACTTTGGGTTCGGGCTTTTTGGTTAAATCCCAATAGGACTCAGCGTCCAAAGTGGCTTTGAAAAGTCTTGCATACGGTTTGTCGGCATAGTGCTTTAGCTGTTTGTCGGCGTCAGTCGCATGACTCAACGCTAGCGATCCCAAATCAGCATGATTCTCGTTTGTGAGGTAGTTCGAGAATGTCTTTCGTAATTTCCCAATCGACAAAGGATTTTTGATCTGCTTCTCTACATAACGAACTGCATTATTGAATCGACCAGTAAACCTCGACTCTGGCTTTTCGGTATTTGGAAGATCAAGGCCAAGCTCTTTGTACATTTCGTTATCTCGGTAAAGCGGCTCACCATTTTCTGTAAAGAGATACACCCAGCCTTTTTTGCGGCAAACATCTACTTGCTCTTTGACGAGTTCAACGACCCAATTCCAAAGAAGCGACTCGCTGTGAGTAAATGCTTTGCGTCGGATTGTCATGAGCCACGAAGCTGACGGGGTGAATCGAATCTGTTTTGCTTTAGGATGCACGCAATCGAACTGAAAGTCCTCTACCTTGAAGCGACCAAGCTCAGCAGAACCCGCACAACAATTGAGACCAAGCCCAATAATCAGCTTGGTCAAGGGCTGAGCGTTTTGAAATACGATCCGCAAATCATCTACATCCCAGAAAACTTGACGAATAGAGTTGGACGGTTTGTCCCTTGCGATCTTAATGACTTTGCGATTGATACCAGTGACATCTGGTTTTGAAAACTCATTCGGAAATCTTCGGGAAAGCCACGTTGCGAAGGTTAAGAACTCTCCAATTTGGTTCTCTGCGTATGCCGCACTGCATTGTCTGCCGTGTTTGGTTACTGGACGTGATCTCCAATGATTGACATAGTCTTCGATAGCCGTCACGTCCAACTGGTAGATCCACATGTTTGGCAACGAGAGGAAGGCATTGATCTGTTTCTCCAGGCGTTTCTTCCCTTGAAAAAGCCCGACGTACTTTTCGCAGCGTTCATCACGGTACTTTTCAATGGCCGCATGGAGCTTCGTAATGGCAGGCTTGTTTTGTGGGGTGACGGATTCAGGCAAAGTCACCTTGGCTGTTGCTTGTCCTACGATATCAATCGGAACGCCTTGGGCACGAAGTCGTTCCACAAAACTGTAGTCGCCAGGACCAAGGTGGCTTGCTTCGGGAGGTAGCTTCTCAATCCTGACCACGGCTCGTCGAGATTTGCAAGTCTGTTGGGCAATGTCCAGAAACATGTCACTCCAATTCTCGTTGCCCATAAGATGACAGTTCTCAATATAGATCTTCTCCAGCCATTCTCTTGACTGAGCGGCTTTTGCGAGGTCATACCCCAGATAGAACTTCTGCTTTGAGCCCGATTTTGAACCGCTTAGGCCGAGCTGGCGAAGATAGCCACGGCCCGTCATTTTGAGAGGTGTGTTGCGAATTTCAGGGGTCATGATGCCCCCCAAGATGCCCTCAAAACGCCGCCTTGGCAAGAGCTTAATAGACCACTAATAGATCAATAATAGACCAAAAAGCCTTTTGCGAAAGGCTTGTTTTTAGCGTAAGTTGTTTTCCTGTAAGGACTTACGTTAATAGATCAGCGGATGGGGAGGGATTCGAACCCACGGTACCCAGGGGGTACTCCGGTTTTCAAGACCGGTGCATTAAACCGCTCTGCCACCCATCCTTTTGAAATATCGAGCAAAAGACGCAAACTGCGAGTCGCTAGCCAAAATTGCCGTTCCCGATCGAACACCGCGTTGCTGTGCGGATAACCCCAAGAAAAACTCAAGATTTGGCTGTGTAGCCTGTTTATGGGCGTTGATCGCGACTCTGTCAATTCCAAGATCGGCTCGCCAAAGTGAATGATACGGGCTTTTCTCCGGAAGTTCGGTTGATTCTGGAGAAAATTAGGGCGACAATAAAGGATACTGAGACGCTAATGCTCAGAAGGACTCGCCTATCGGGTCCAGCCAGCTTGTTCGCGACATTGACGTGTTCGCGGATTCGTTGGAGCCAGGTTTGGTCGAAAGGTCGCAGGTCATGCTGAAACGCCCTGATTTAGATGAAAATGGTCGGCTTTCGACTTCGTCGGAAGACAATTCGCTCCCACCGGTTCAGGTCGACGAAATAGTCGACAAAGAAGAGGTGCAGGAACTGAGTGAACAGATTGAACCGGGCGGTTGGTTCGATACCGAAACCAAAGCTTTCTTGACCAGTATGTTCGTCCATGTCGGTTTGATTGTCGGTCTGGCCGCAATTCCGATCATGGTCGAGCCAGCCCTGGTCACTTCTCTCCTAATCAGTTCCGAAGCTCCGACTCTCGTCGAACCAGACTTCAACATTTTCGAAGACATTGCCGTTAACGATGACGTTAACGAAAAGATTGGAAGCAATTTAGTGGGTGACACGGCATCGGCCATGAGCTTGGCGCCGAACGTCGCGGATATTGCTCAGGTTGTAACCCCGGATGTGACTGTTCCGACACCGCTCGCTAAGCTGGATCTTTCCGCTCAAGTCAAGCAAGCATCGGGCTTGGTTCAATCCAAAAAAACGATGCGCGGCAATACGGGGACTGGGGTGGCAGGGACGGATGGAGCCATCGATCGGATTACCTTTGAGCTTCTTCAGTCAATCGAGGAACGCCCAACGCTAGTTGTCTGGTTGATGGATGCATCGGTTTCGCTCATCAAACGACGTGATGAAATTCGCGGACGTTTGGATCGAGTTTACGAAGAGCTGGGGATTGTCCAATCCATGAAGCGTCGCGAGATGAAAGCGGGTTCGGAAGTGGAGCCGCTCTTAACGAGCGTCATTTCCTTCGGCAAAACGGTCGACCTCCTTACGAAATCGCCGACCGCCGATCTGAAAGAAATCCGAACGGCCATCGACGAGATTGAAATCGATGAATCGGGGGTCGAGATGACCTTTTCTGCGATCTATCTCGCAGCCGATCGATTTAAAAATCTTCGCAACATCAAGAGTGAGAAAGGTCCCGAACGCAACGTTGTCATAGTCGTCGTTACCGACGAGCGCGGGGATGATATTCAAGGCCTCGAAAAGTCGATTGAAATCTGCCGCAAGTTCGCAATTCCGGTCCATGTATTGGGTGTTCCTGCACCGTTTGGACGGGATGTCACCTATATCAAGTATGTCGATCCCGATCCCAAATTTGATCAATCGCCTCAGTGGGGAGCCATCGATCAGGGTCCAGAAACGCTTTATCCTGAACGAGTTCGGTTGGGCTACACCAAAAACTATTTCGAGGAACCGGCCATTGATTCGGGCTTTGGTCCGTACGCAATCTCGCGCCTGTGTTATGAGACGGGTGGCATTTATTTCACGATTCATCCGAATCGGAAATACAATCAAGATGTTCGCTCGGACGATATTGCCGCCTTTTCCTCGCGTCTCAAAGCCTTCTTCGATCCTGAAGTCATGTCGCGTTATCGGCCCGACTATTTGCCTGAAGACGAGTACTTACGACAAGTTAGCAAGAGCCCGTTGCGATCAGCCTTGCTGCAAGCCAGCAAAGTATCGCGAGCTGACGTCCTTGAAAGGCCACGCACTGCCTTTATCCGTCGCGATGAGCCAGGTTTTGTGCGTGACCTCACGAAGGCACAGGAACAAGCCGCTCGATTGGAGCCTGCCCTACTCAACCTCGCGAGTATGCTGCAGATTGGAGAAGCCGGTCGAGCTCAGGAAACGTCGGCGCGATGGTTAGCCAGCTATGACCTTTCCTATGCGACGGCCCTTGCTGCCAAAGTTCGAACGGAAACCTACAATTTGATGCTCGCCAAAGCCAAACGCGGCATGCCCTTTAGTTCGCCGAAAAATAACACGTGGACCTTGGTTCCATCACAAGAAGTTTCCGTCAGCAGCAAGCTGGAAAAAGAAGCCGAGCTCGCGAAAAAGCTCTTCAAAGAAGTCGAAACAAAACATGCTGGAACGCCATGGGCTTTTCTTGCAAAGACCGAATTAGAACACCCGATCGGTTGGTCTTGGAAAGATTCCTACACGGAACTGGACTCTTCCAAGAAAGAGATGAAGACTCCGAAAAAGGATGAAAAAGAGATGAAAATGCGCGAGGACGAAAAGGCGAAAATGCTCAAAGCCATGACGCCAAAACGTCCAATTCCCAAGCTCTAAGGCAATCGATTTATCGTTTAGAAAGCGCCATCTTCTTTGTTTTCGTGAGCCTGAGTCGCTAGCCGATTTTCTAAATAACCGTGCGCGATTGTGAGACGTTGGTTGGAACATGATATCCCATTATTTTTGTAACCTCTTCCCGCTTGCGGGAGAGGTCGCGAGTCTTGCGAGCGGGAGAGGGTCTTCTCGAGAGGGATGAAAACCAGCAAAT
>JANOAI010000214.1:0-5141 GCA_031411055.1 Pirellulaceae bacterium | reverse complement strand
TTTGGTACCTGACCCCGTTTTCCGAATGCAGATTCATGCGGCTGTGCCTCGAAGTCAATGAGCTAGATGTGGGGTGCTCACTCAACCGGTTCCGTGGGCAGATAAGCATTCGCGTTTCACTCTTTTATTCGAGCAAGTCGCGATCGCCGTCATCCAAGCCTGTTCTTCGGTCTCAGCGGCCTCCAAGCTTCTTAATTTGGATTGGGATGCAACGCACAACATCATGAATCGAGCTGTCGAGCGCGGTCTATCACGACGGAACTTGGACGACATCAAGCATGTTGGCATTGATGAGAAGAGCTTTGGGAAAGGCCATGACTATGTTTCGGTCATGACCGACTTAGACCAAGGTCGTGTCCTTGAGGTCGTTCCAGACCGAACGCTTCAATCTACCAATAAACTCTGGGAAACTTTGACTGATTTGCAAAAGCTGAATGTCAAAGCCGTAGCCATGGACATGTGGAAAGCTTTCATGTCAGCGACACAATCGGCTTGCCCTGCCGCCGCAATCGTTCATGACAAATTCCATGTCAGCAAGTACCTGGGCGAAGCCGTCGATCAAGTACGCCGCTTGCGGCTTCCGCAACTTCGACAACAACCGCACAAGAATTCTCTTCTTCTGCGGCAAACTTGATCTCAGCCTAGAAATCCCTTAGCCACTAAATTCCCGGAAGAACCGGAGATCTAAGTTCTCGAAATGCAAACCCAGGTTTCGTTGATATCGACGGTGCCGATAATACATTAGGGTATACCACACTTGGCACGGGCTATGACGGCGGTCTCGATGATAACTTTTATCTCAGACGTTTATCGCCAGCGATTGATGCTGGGGATGCTTTGAATGGTACGCTCACGGATATCCTTGGCCTCGATCGTTTTGATGATCCTGGCGTCACCAATATTGGATTGTTGGGCTTCACCGATATGGGGACCTACGAGTTTTGAGCAGATTCGAACGATATCACCGCTCCGCAGGTCTCGGGAACGTTTCCGGCTGCAATAGAAACGAGCAGCGTTTCGACGGATTTGATTTCCCAGATTCAAATCCAGTATTCCGAAGAGCTCAATCCGATCGATGCTCGAGCCAATGCGAACTATGAGCTCCGCCGGGCTGTTAACGGAATCTTTGGAGACGCTGACGACATCATTTACAATCTCGTTCCGACGTACAACTTCAATAGCCTAACGGGTGCCAGTGTGGCGACACTTAACACCCCGACTTCAAGCAGTCCTTTGGTTCCAGGAAATTATCGCCTGACCGTTCGCGGAACAAACTCGGCCAGCGTCCACGATTCCGCCGGAAATCGCTTGGATGGAAATCGCGATGGAGTGGTAAGTGGCACGCTGGCGGATCTTTATCAATTTTCTCCATCGACCGTTGATTCGCTTTATGCCGACGTAAGTTGGCTCGAAGCATTCCAAATCGGCAACGAAAAATCGCGCCAACAAAGACGAGGGTAGCGAAGAGCCATACCTCGCTGACCCTGATGAAGAGGTTCGAGCGTTTTGGTGTTAGCGCACGAGGGGTTCTCAGTGTATCGCGACGCTCCGCCGTCGCGAAAATCACGACGGCGGAGCGTCGAAAGTCGTTAAGCGGAGGCACACGCTCGTTCTCGGAGAGAACGGCGACATTGGTTCCCCCCCGCTTATCAACGTGACAAGGCCGCTAGGGACTCGTTGTGGGCTGTGGAATGTAAGCGGGATAGCCTGCTGGTAAGCTATTTGGCGGCGTGTACGATTGACCGAGCAATACGAGCGGAGTGGCTTGCGGCTGAGGTGGCGTTTGGAGTTGAGGCGAAGGTGTTGCGAACGTCGGTTGTGGTAGGTTTTCCGCGGGACGCGTCTCCACGATCACGGGAGTTGAATTGGATTGCATCGGAACGACCTTTTCGACCTTTTTGCCTCGCCAACCGCCCCAAGATCGTTTCTTCTGGTCCGAGCTCGGTAGTTCGCCCTCCCATCCACTTCGATCGATCGGATTCAAGTTCCGATCAAGCAACGGTGTCGTCGCCTGGTCGAGATCTTCTTGTGATGAATACTCACAGATTTCATCGGGCCGAGCAATCCTCGGAAGAAGTGTAATGATAATCTCGTTGCGTTCCTTGAGTTTATCGCGACCTTGAAAGAGTTTACCAACAAGCCAAATATCGCCTAACAACGGAATCTTATTCTGCCCGTCATTGCTCGTCTCCTTGATCAATCCACCGATGACGATCGCTTGCCCTTCTGAAAGCATGACCGTCGTGGAGACTTCGGTCGATTCACTTTCAGGTAGCTTCGAGGTGGCATTGATCCGTGCCGTGGAAACCTGAGGTGCGACGGTCATCAAGACTTGACCATCTTCGGTAATGATAGGAGTCACCTGAAGTACTACGCCGTAGGGGAGAAAGCTTACGCTTTGAAGCGTACTAGTGTTCGTGGCCGTCGTGAGCAAATAGCCAAGCTGTCCACCGACTGAAATTCGTGCCTCCTGGCCATTTAAGACAGCGACTTTCGGTGAAGCCAGCGTCTTGGTGTCGTTGGTTGACTTCAATAAATCAATCAATCCGGTCAAATCCGAACCACCGATCCTCATTGCTGACATCGGGGCTGTCCCGGAGGCAAGTCCCATCGTTTCGAAATTGATTCGAGCGTTGTGAACCCGAGCCAGCTGATTAAAGTTTACCCCGTGTCGATTGCTGTCTCGTAAGGTAACTTGCAGAATATTGGCTTCGACAACCACCTGTCGCGGCATCGTATCGACTTGAGCAACATATTCAGCGATGCGATCTAAGTAGTGGGGAAGATCTTCGACCACCAATTGCTCATGGGCATTGCGTTGTTCGTCTTTGCTCGTTGAATGCACGAAGGATTGGCCGAGCGGCGACATCAGCCCTTTCGCGATCTTCTCAATGTCGCTGGCAAGAACATAATTGAGCGTAAAGACTCGGACTTGACGACCTTGAACCGAGGGAGATGTCTTGCGATCCGAATTCATACTTGAGATCGTGACGATGTTATTTTGACGAGCCCAGGTATAACCATGGACTGCGAGAATAGCATCGAGCGCATCATTGAGTTTGACCCCATTCAGCGTGACATTGATTCGCTGAGTGATATCCTCACCCGTGACGATGTTGATCCCTTGCTGTTGAGCGATCATCGAGAGAACGGTAGCCAGCGGTGCGTCACGCGTTACGAGCGTAACTTGATCGAAGTTTCCCTGTAATTGGATTCGATTATCTACGTCTTGGGCCCGTGCTGAAAGTGGAACAATCTGCGGTGAGACCAACTCTTGTGCCCAGGCCTGACCTTGGTACAAACCAAGAACCGCGAAGCATGCAAACGTGCATACTTTCAGAAGAAGGGAATAGCCTTCTTGCCAGATTCGAATTGTTTTCCTGGTCAAAAACATACAAACTACAGAGCTTCGCCGATGGAAATTCACGATGTTCGAAGTATCGTCCGTTATACGCGGTCCAGTCAGTATCTTTGGCACAACCGGACTTAGTCGCCCAAAATGCGTATCTTCAAGCAGATGCGTGCGAGAGAAGTTGTAGGAATTCATGGCGATCCAGCGAGATTTGAAAGACTCCACCATTCAGCCTGGAGCAATAACAGCGTCGCCAACGGGCAGTTTCAAAGACGAACTCCATTCCGAATCGAACTCTTTAGGATCGGAGAACCTGTGGAATGCTAGCTCTCCGAAGGGGACTCAACGCACAAACGATCCGAATTATTCGACTGAGTTTGTGAAGGGCGAGGGCGGCTATCTGTGGGATGCGAATGGAAAGCGATATCTCGATTTCGTTTCGGGATACTCGTCAACGCTTTTTGGTCATTGTCATCCACGGCTCGTTTCTGTTGCGTGCGAGCAGTTGGGTAAGCTTACGCAACTTGTGGGATTGCGACATCCTTGGCGAAGTGAATTAGAGTCTCGGCTTGCAATGAAGGGCGAGCCGGTGATCGGCGAGCCGACCAAAGTTTGGCTGACCACGACCGGGGCACGGGCCGCCGAAGTCGCGTGGAAGATTGTTTTTTCAGCCCGACCTGGTTCGGTTGTTGTTTTTGATACCGCCTATCATGGTCGAAGTCTGTCTACGGCGTTGCTCAGCAAAACCCAACGGCTTCCAGTCGTTGATGCGGCGGTGGAAAAGCCGTTGCCCTATCCGAGATGCGACGCTTGCCCCGTTGGGCTCCGACGTGAGACGTGCAATGCCGAATGTTTTGACAAGAGTGAACAATGGATCGAAGACAATGGTTCGCGAATCAGTGCCGTGTTCGTTGAACCGGCGGCTGGTGCTCGAGGTTACTATTTTGCCCCGCCCATTTTTTTTCAACGGCTACGTGAAATCACCAAGCGATTCGGCATTCTCTTGATCGACGATGAAGTCCAAATGGGGCTTGGTCGCCTAGGAAGTTTTCTTGCGGCCGATCGCCAAGGCTGGAAACCTGATCTTATCTTGATCGGCAAGAGTCTCGGTGGCGGGCTCGTTCCTATCGCGGCTGTCATCGGAACTGCTTCGATCATGGATCGCTTGCCCAGTGGCTACGAATCGGAAACGTTTGCGGGAAATCCGTTGGCTTGTCGCATCGCCATCGAAGCGATTGCTACGCTTGAAGATGAGAAGCTCTTCGACCGTGCCTTAGAAATAGAAGGAGCATTCGGAGCAAAATTGCAAGAACTCAAAGAATGCTCAGATCGATCAATTCAAGTTGACTGGTTAGGAGCGGCCGGCGTGCTTCAAACATCGCCCGATAAGGCAGCCAGAATTGCCAAGTCATGTTTTGCAAATGGTCTACTCGTACATTGGAGCGGGATCGAGTCCAATCGAATCGTCTTGATACCACCTTTGATTGTAACCGACCAAGAAATCGATGACGCCTTTGCGATCTTACGTCATGTACTTTAGGCGAAATGGCTAGATCTTCTTCACACCTTAAAATAAGGGTTGAGCTGAACCTGTACGACGGACTTCCAATCCGTCGGTGCCAACGTTTGTCGACGGACTGGAAGTCCGTCGTACCCTAAAAACTAGCTGTGACAAAACACTAGAGCATTTTCATTTTTCATATAGCCATTCGGAAAACGGGGTCAGGTACCAAAAGTGCAAAGCACCCGAAGGGCCGTTCCGGCTTTTGGTACCTGACCCCGTTTTCCA
>JANOAI010000213.1:0-8662 GCA_031411055.1 Pirellulaceae bacterium | reverse complement strand
TACCTGACCCCGTTTTCCGAATGGCTATCTGAAAAATGAAAATGCTCTAGTTAAGTCGGGAGAACATCTGAGAGGCAACGCACACGAAATCGAGTAGTAAAGCAAGATCGAGCTGACGAGCACTTATTTCATCGGTTGACGAATATAATTGCTTCCGTTCGGATTGGGTTGTGAGGTGACATTCTGTCGGAAAGATGGAGTTGGATTTATAGAATTCCGAGGTGGGTTTGACGGCTGCAATCGCGCGTTCGTAAGTAGATTCGGAGTCGCAAAGTCAAATGGACTGCCCGCTTGTGGCGGTGCAGCAGAAGGTGTGGCCAAGGTTTGATCGGGCCAAGCTGATTCGTAATCAAAGCGTGTGGTTGCGGAAACGCCTCGACCGTTTGAAGTTGTCGCGGCGAGATTCGAGCGATCAAAGGTTGCTGGACTACTTTGTGGTCTGATCCCTGAAGCATCGACGATGGGCGTAACTGATGTTCCAACGGGGGGCGATGCACCCAACGCGGGCGTTCTGGATTGTGCGATGCCATTCGGACTCGGATTTCCAAATGGCGAAAATGAAGGACCACCTTGATTGGCGTTCGGAGTACTGTTGTTTGCAAGAGTTGAGCTTTGTGGCTGTCGAATCGGTTCATGATTCACCATTGGCTTCATGGACTCGCGATAATCGGCAATGGCGTTGCCGACTGCAGGTGGCCCCTTCTTAAACCTAGGTTGGAGCGGAAACGATTCGGGAATCGGAAGTTGAGGCGTAGCATCGGCGGCGGCTTGTCGTGAAAGTCCTCCCATCGAGCCGCTTAATTCCGTACGCCACTGAGGCTGCAAATTCCAACTTGGTTTGGGTTTCGATGTTACTGGTAACGCCGTCGCCGTAACGTCCTGCGCATGTACTAGGGTTGGTTCTAGCTCAAGTGGCGTATTGGTGTTGCCCTTTTCACTATTTGCCACCGGTTGACGGTGATAGTGACGTTCAGCCCAATATGCGATCGCACAAATGGCAGTAAATAAACTAAACCAACGGGCCCAACGAAGTCGAAGCCGAGTGAGTAGAGGCATGAGAATGGAAATGGGATGTGGGGGATAAAATCCGCTCGCCCCAATCCATGAGCCGTGTTTTGCGGTAGTAGGCAGCCCTGGTCACATTCCGTCCAGGACGAATTGGGGTCATCGGCATGAATCTGGGGTCAGCTCAAAAAATCTTTCAAAGTTCCGTCTGTAGCGATTAGTCAACCTTGGCAGGCTCGACTTTCTGCTTGAGAGGCCTCCTTTTCCACCGCCAAAGCTTTGGTTTCGAACTAGGGTTTCCGGATAAGCCAATTCTTCCGCGAGTTACTGCTATGCGAATCCTAGAACTTGAAGCTCCCCTGACGCCCGTCCGAGCCTGTGCGCGCAATCATCGACCGGTCGCATTGCCTAGGCAGGAACTTTCTGTTTTGCATATCATCAACGGCGAGCATTTCTCCGGTGCAGAGCGAGTTCAACAACTTCTCGGCAAACGATTGCCGGAATGTGGTATTGGTGCTGATTTTGCGTGTCTTAAGGAAGGCAAGTTTACGAACAACTGCGACTTGCCACCGGAGCGTGTATTTTCGGTGCCGATGAATGGGCGTTTCGATCGCGAGATAGCGAACCGAATCGTACGCTTAGTCGAAGCCGGTGAATACGATCTCCTCCACGCTCATACACCGCGTTCGGCAATGATCGCGGCACGTGTAGCGCGCAAAGTTTCAATTCCTTGGGTCTATCACGTTCACTCACCGACGTCGCGCGACTCGTCTCGGAGAGTGATCAACCAAATCAATGACCTTGTCGAACGATGGTCGCTTCGCAGTTGTACCAAGCTGATTACCGTATCACGTTCGCTTCGACGCGAATTTCTAAATCGTGGCTTTGATCGAACACGACTTGTTTGCATTCCCAACGGCGTGCCGGAGTTGCCCCCGATCGACGCTCTGAATCGCATTGAGCAATCGACTTGGCGTCTCGGGATGATCGCCCTTTTCCGCCCTCGAAAGGGGCTGGAAGTTTTGTTGGAAGCGTTACGGCTTCTCCCGGATTCGTCTCCCGCAATCGAAGTCGAAATTATTGGTGGATTCGAAACACCTGAGTACGAGCAATCAATTCTTCGGCTCGCCCAAGAATTTAGCTTGCAATCCAAGGTCAAATTTACCGGCTTTACGAAGGATGTCGGAGCCCGGATTGCAACCCTGGACGGATTGGTTTTGCCTAGTCTCTATGGGGAAGGAATGCCTATGGTGGTACTCGAAGCCCTTGCTGCGGCTGTACCGGTAATTGCGACCAGAGTCGAAGGGACCCCAGAAGTCGTGCGCGATGGCCAGGAAGGCGTTTTGGCTCAACCCCGCGATCCGAAGTCGCTTTCGCAAGCAATTCAGCGGTTTACAGCCGATCGCGTGGTCTGGGCGAAAATGAGCGCCCAAGCCGTCGACCGGCACCGAGAAAAGTATTCGGATCTCCATATGGCCAAGGCCACGGCGCTCGTCTACCGCCGCATTCTCTCCAATCTTCCTAGACAGCACGATTCGCTTTCTCTATTCTGCGGATAGGCTTTGACGCTCAATTTAGGTTGATCGGAACCAGATCGGCTGTCCAGTTCATCGAATGTTCGGTGTACGGGAAGGGACTCGCGGTGGCCTGAACAAGAATGCCGAGCTACGCGCGTGGCTCTGATTGAGAAACACGAATTTGCTTCCGATGAACGCTATTGATACCCCATCGTTGACTGAATACTGCCAAACTATGGCTCATCGCGCGAGGGCGGCCTCGTCGGCTCTTGCCCTTGTCAGTACCGATATGAAGAACCGATGGCTAATGGCCAGCGCCGATTTACTTGACGCCGAAGCTGACGTTATCATCGCCGCGAACGCAAAAGATCTTGAGAATGCTCCCAGCTACAATCTCGACGCGGCAGCTATCGACCGACTCCGCATCGACAAGAAACGTCTCGCGGCCATAAGCGATGCGCTACGACAAATTGCATCGCTCCCTGATCCTATCGGGGAAGTCCTTGACGGTTATCGTCGTCCGAATGGTTTAGAAATTCAAAAAGTTCGAGTACCGCTTGGCGTGGTCTTCTTCATCTACGAATCGAGACCGAATGTAACCGCAGATGCGGCAGCGATTTGCATTAAGAGCGGCAATGCCGTCATCCTTCGCGGTGGCAAAGAGGCGATTCATTCCAGCTCAGCCATTGTACGCTGTTTGCAGTCGGCTGCTAAAGCTCAAAATATTCCAGCCGACGCGGTGCAATTCGTTGAGACGACCGATCGAGCCGCCGTTGGACAGTTTCTCAAGCTGTCGCAGTTTATCGATGTCGCTATCCCACGCGGCGGCGAGGGGCTCATTCGACGCGTCTCCGACGAAGCGACGATGCCCGTGATCAAACACTTCGATGGTAACTGTCACGTTTACGTCGATAGGCATGCTGACTTGGAGATGGCGGTTCGTATTATTGAAAACGCCAAGTGCCAGCGGATGGGGGTTTGCAATGCGATGGAGTCGTTGCTTGTCCATTGCGATGAAGCAGAGTCGCTGCTACCTCGTCTCAACCAAGTTCTCTCTAAAGTTCCGATCGAAATCCGCGGATGCGTACGAACAACCAAGATATTGAAAGACGCCAAGCCTGCAACCGATGCCGACTATCGTACGGAATTTCTGGGCCCGATCCTGAGTTGCCGTATTGTCGATTCGCTCGCCGAAGCCATTGATCACATCAATGCGTATGGTTCCCATCATACAGACGCGATTGTAACGCGAGATCTTGAGAACGCTCGCATGTTTACAGCCGCCGTGGATTCGGCAGCCGTCATGGTCAATGCGAGCACCCGATTCAATGACGGAGGCGAGTTTGGATTCGGGGCGGAAATTGGAATCAGTACCGACAAATTTCATGCGCGAGGCCCGTGTGGCTTGCGCGAGCTTACAAGCTATAAATACATTGTCCACGGAACCGGACACGTTCGGCAATAAGGATTGAAAGTCATGGATGACGCAAAACTCAGTCGCGAAGATGTTGAGAGTCTCTTGAATGGTGGGGCTCCTGCCGTTCCAGCAGCGGCGGCTGCCGCGAAACCGGAAACGCCTGCGAAACCCATTCCGAAAGTACGCGTTCTAGCCTACGACTTTCGAAGACCTGAACGCGTCGGCAAGGAACTTGTTCGTGCGTTGCAGTCACTGCATGAAGGACTGGCTCGAAACTTTGGTGCTTCGCTTTCGGCGTTGCTTCGAAGCATGGTCGAGGTGCGACTTATCAGTGTGGACCAATTGACGTATCGTGAATTCATTCAAAGCCTTGAAGTCCCAACGTGCTTCAATCTCCTTCGACTGAAGCCATTGGATCGAAATTGGATCCTTGATGTCAGCCCTTCGCTGATCTACCCGATCATCGATCGAATGCTCGGAGGTGCAGTCACAACCGAATCCAACTTGAGCCGTCCGTTGAGTGAAATCGAGTTGCGACTGGCAGGTCGAATCACGACCCTCTTTCTGCGAGAATTGCGAACCGCTTGGCTTAGTATCGTACCATTGGAGATCGAAGTTGAACGTGTTGAAAGCAATCCCCAGCTCGTCCATATCGTACCTCCAAACGAAGTGGTCGTTATGGTTAGCTTTGAAGTGGCCGTAGGACAAACACGTGGCATGATCAATCTTTGTATCCCGTTCAATACCATTGAGCGCGTTGCTTCGAAACTCACAAGTTCGTCATGGGTTGGCTATTCTGGAACCTCCTCGAGCGCCGAAACCATGGAGCACATGGTCGACCGATTGGACGGTTCTTCCGTAAGTGTCGTCGTTACTTTGGCTCGTTCGCAGATTAAGACGGGCGATCTTTTCGACCTCCAGGTCGGGGATATCATTTCGACCGAAAAAGACGTACAACAGGCTCTCGAAGTTGAAATCGCGGATGCGGTAAAATTCTTAGCTTCACCAGGTTCATTCAAAGGTCGGAAAGCAATCAAAATCGACACCGTCGTTCCGGCCAAGGCCGTACCCGCGAATGTTCTTTGAAACAACAACCTTAGGACTCGCAAACCACCTACGAAACATATAAGGGAGTAATGAATGTTATCGCGTTTTTTCAAATACACGAATCGACTATGCGGGCTCAGTTTACTGAGTCTTATGTCGATCTATTTGCCATCGACGATCCTGGCCCAAGAGGCCAGCCCGGTTTCCTTTCAGACACAGGAACATCTGCAGCTTACGCAACTCTTGCAAGCGATTGAGCCGTATCGGCCGATCGGCGATATCCAAGGCAAAGCCGTCTTGGCTGGCTCAACGACCATGCAATTGCTCGGACAAAATTGGTCGCAACGTTTTAAGCTCTTTCACCCGCAAGTTGAGTTCGAACGCGGCGCAGAAGGTTCCGACGCTGGGCTCGAAGCGCTCGCGAAAGATGCGAACACGATCGTTGGTATCAGCCGTAGCGTTACCGAACAAGATATGACCAAGCTCAAGACTGGTGCTTGTAAAGACCCCATTGTTTTGATTGTGGCGCTTGACCCAATGGCTATCTATGTCCACAAAGACAATCCGCTCACCGCTTTAACGCCTGAACAAGTGAAGCAACTTTTCGGTGCGACGGCTGATGGGAAGCCAACCGTGAAGACATGGGGAGAGCTTGGCGTTACCGGACCACTTGCATCTCAAGCCATTCGAATCCATCATCGAAGCGAGGTTAGCGGAACTCGAAACTTCATTCGTTCCTCGATCCTTGGGGGTGCAAACCTAACCGAGCCAGCCGCGACACACATGTCAAACGTCGAGATATGCCAAGCCATCTCCAAGGACCCAGCCGGTGTTGGGATGTGCGGCTTCGGCGATGGGAACGAAGGTGTTCGTCCAGCGGCCCTGATGATGAATCAGCAAAAGGTCGAAGCGAGCGAATCAAGCTTCCTATCAGGATCGTATCCCTTGGTACGACCGCTATCGCTCGTCTTTGACAAAAGCATGGCCAGTAAAGACAAAGGACTGCGTGAATCGGTGCTTCGCTACATCCTTAGTCGTGACGGTCAATCAGAAGCCATTCGAGCTGGATTTTATCCGCTCGACCCTAATTTTATTCGTCAAGAGATTGCACAACTCTCCGGCACCCAGATGCGTTAAGGAAAAACATCATGCGATTCAATCTTTACTTTAGATGGGTTCTAGCCGTTGTTGGACTCGTTGCGGTTTTCTCAAACTCTTCATCGGCACAGTTTTCAAATCAAGGTTTTTTTGGCGATTTGCTCAACCAAGCCCTGCCGCGGATGAATTCAACGAATCCGACGGCTCCAGGATTTCCCCAGGGAATACCGACTAGTACATCCGCCTTTCAGAATAATAATAGCCCGATCGCCAATTCGGGATTCGGCAACAACAACTGGAACCAAGGCACGATCACCGGTCGGCCTCGCGATTGGTCACTTGGCGTAGCCCTTGCCAATACGGAAACGGGTTGTCTCGTGCAGCAAGTTCAACCGAACAGCCCCGCTCAAAGAGCAGGCATCGAGCAAGGCGATTTGATTGTGGCAATTGGTGGTTCACAAGTTGGGCTGGTTAGTGGTCGCCTCAATGATGTTGGTGAACAAATTCGACGAAGCGCTGATCTGAACGGCAACGTTGAGGCCTTGGTTCAAGATGGTCGCACGCTGCGACTGCAACGGATTCCAGTAAGCCTCGATAGCGCTTCCACTGGCATAACCGGAATCGTCACCATTCGTGATCGAGGCACACTTCCATACGGTACCATTTTGACGGTAAAGCTTGAGAATGCTTCGCGTCCGTTTTATGAAGTGAGTGGCGGACAAGTACAACTGCAAGTGAATGGAACCGGTCCTTTCGGTTTCGAGATGCACTATGATCCACGATTCATTGAAGCTCGAGATCAGTATCGATTGAGTGCCTTTATTTCGGATTCACGCGGGCAAATGATTTATGGTTTGAGGCAGGCTCTGGCTGTGTCACCAGCCAATATGCCTTCCAACATTCGACTCGATCTTGAGAGCCTTCGTGATCTTCAGGTCGGATCTTCGGGCGGCGTGATTACTGCGTCCTACGGTGCTGATCCGAATCTGCTCAATGAAATCTATATGCAGCTGTTGAATCGACAGCCCAACGCCAAGGAACAAATTGCTTGGTCGCAGTACCTTAGCCAAGGCAATTCGATCAATGATTTGAAAGCCAAGATACTTGGTAGCCCTAATTTTTACGATCGAGTTGGTCAAAACCCACAGCTCTTCATTCAAACGATGATTCCATTGTTAAAGAAGGGACAGTTCGCTTCGCCTCAGGAAGTTCAAGCATGGTTAAATCGGCTACAGCAATATCAAGGTCAACGGGAAGAAGTTGTCCGTGAGTTCCTTCAACAGTTACCGCCGGGGTTTTGAGTGTCAGAGAATTTTGGTGATCGTTTAGCTCAGACCGTTCGAGCTAAACGATCGACAGTCTGTGTCGGGTTAGACCCTCGCGTTGCATCGTTGCCCAACGGTTTGCTCGAATCGATGAAACCAAGCCAAGCTCAAGCAGCAGACGCTTATCGCCGATTCTCGTGCGCGATCATCGACGTGGTGGCCGATCTGGTCCCGATTGTGAAACCACAAGTCGCGTTCTTTGAACAGCTCGGCGCACCGGGAATGCAGGCTTTGGCTGACACGATCAAGTACGCCGTCGATCGCGGATTGTTGGTCATTGCCGACGCCAAACGCAACGATATTGGAACGACCGCCGAAGCCTATGCCGCCGCTTTTTTGGGACGCGGTGAACAGAGTGCTTGGGGATCGGATTCGGTCACCGTCAGCCCCTATCTTGGCGATGATTCATTGCAACCGTTTGTCGATCGTTGTAAAGCGACTGATAGCGGATTGTTCGTCCTTGTCAAAACATCCAATCCGGGAAGTGGATTCATTCAGGATTTGAAGATCGATTCGCAATCGATCTCGCAACGAATCGCCAATTGGGTCCAGAACGAATCGAAATCCCAAATCGGCACGAGCGGTTATGGCCCCATCGGCGCCGTCGTCGGCGCAACTTACCCCGAGGAATTGGAAGAACTTCGTGCGCGGATGCCGAATGCATGGCTGCTGATTCCGGGATACGGCGCACAAGGGGGTGGCGCGAAAGATGTGGTTGCGGCGTTCCAGAAAGATGGACTAGGCGCGGTCGTAAACAATTCACGCGGCATTATCTTTGCCCATGCGTCTGCGAAATATCGACATCACGCCGATTGGCAGCGGGCCGTCGAGGCCGCCACTCGCGACATGATCGACGATCTTCGTGCTGAAAGCCCAGCGTTGTAGGTTCGATACGATTCTTTCGGTTTGGCTTTTTTCGAGCCCTCGCGAAAAGCATTGCCTCCTCCGTTCACTCTAGCATCCGGCAGTTTGTCCTCAAACCATGTTCAAACCATGGTTGAGTGTCGGATCCGTCGTTGATGATTACCGTAAAAGGCAGTCCGTAATTGGGGGCACTATCTTAGATCGGGCGATCTCGGCTTTCCCTGCGATTGCCTAACTTCACCCTCCCTTTTGGGCAACGCCGTAGCGGATTTTTTAGCTGGCAAGTTGTAGCTCATTGTAAAGCTTCCGTTGAGCGGCAGTTGCCCGCTTTAGGATGGGTGAATTTGTTGTCGGGATATCTTTTGTCGGAGGACGGAAACGGGCCATCT
>JANOAI010000212.1:0-15312 GCA_031411055.1 Pirellulaceae bacterium | reverse complement strand
TTTGCTTTGTTTTGCTTTGTCGACTCCGTTCGTCCATTTTGCATCGTTAAGAACGCTATTGAAGTTGCATTTCGTGAGCTCGATCGTGACGCTCATTTATATTTTTGTCGGCCAGCAAAAAGGGGCCCCTACCGAGGCAGCAATCCAGGTCATTGTTATATACATTTTATCGCCGATTCTGTGGCTATTTATCAGCAGCGCGATCATCAGTTTACTTTCCGAAAAAATGTTGATGGCTTGGTTTCAATTCTACACGGTTGCTGCCGTCGCTTCCTCCGCGCTATTTTACTACCTGTTTCTCACGGTTGGCCCGGACGCAGTCAGATTGTTTATGCAAGAACCTAACGTGACAATGCATGATGGCGAGGCCAAGGCTACCATGCATGTCTACGGTTCGTTGATTTTTTTGGCTGGTGGTATGTTCGCCGCACCGAATGCTATTCCGAATCCCTTGCTAAGGAGCCTGCTCTTGTTAGCCATCGCTATCGCCTCGCTTTGCTCGGGCCGATCAGCACTTATCATTGCTCCGATAATCGGTTTTGTCGTTGGGTTTGTGCATCGAAGGATTATGCACGAGTCGATTCGCCTAACCGTGGCAATGGGCGGACTTGGGTCTGTATTGGTCCTTCTCGTTGTACTTCCGTTATTGTTAAAGCAATTGGAAATCAACCCTTTTGCAATCTTGGAGAATGTGAGTGTAGAATTGCGCGAGCGGGGCGGTTCTGAAAGGTCAGAACAATTCGTTGAGCTTTGTCGAGGTATTGTCGATTCGAACGGCATCGGGGTTGGTCACGGAATAGGAGTCGACTATCTGCGCAGTGATGACCATCCCTGGCGTTACGAGCTAGTCTGGGTCGCGACCGTTTTGCGGGTCGGAATGTTCGGTGCGGCCATCTATTGCCTCCCATTTTTGTACTATATCAATCTGAGCTTTCAGGACGTAATGCGACGCCGACTTTCGACCGACGATTTGTTCTTTTTTGTCGGATTCTTGACCGCTTTCATCGCTTCAAATACAAATCCCTACATCGAAGGCTATACGTTTCATTGGATGTACGTACTGCCGCTCGTCCGAGCGACCTATCTTCGTCATTCCTAGTTGGACCTTAGGCTGCTTGAGTACTTCTGTCGAATTCCCCAGATATGAGTTCTATCGCCAAAACAAATCAACCTTGTCTCGTCATCGTGATGACCGTCCCAGAAACGTTCCTATCGATTCTACGCACTCAACCTCAATTCCTGTCATCGTACTACCGAGTCGTATTAGTGACATCGGACAAAGAGGGCTGCAAAGTGCTCGAACAAGAAGAGGGTGTGGAGGTCTTCTGTGTCAATATGGTCCGAGGGATAAGTCCAATTCGTGATTGTATTGCGATCATGAAATTGGGCCTACTGTTGATGCGATTGCGTCCAAATATCGTTCATTCGTACACACCAAAAGCTGGTCTGGTAACGATGATCGCGAGCTGGCTGAGTTTCGTTCCAATTAGAATTCATACCTTCACTGGGCTGATCTTCCCGTCTCGTACGGGGCTGAAACGTCAGCTACTGATCTGCATTGATAGTCTCGTTTCCCGACTTGCGACGCATGTTGTTCCAGAAGGCCAGGGTGTACGCAATGATCTGATACGATTCGGTATTTGCAAGCGACCTTGTACGGTCATTGGAAATGGCAACATTGCCGGGGTCGATACAAGTTATTTCTCAAGAAATGCGCCCGGAGTGGAATGCGAATCAACGCGGCTGAGAGCGGAATACAAAATCAACATCGACGACGTCGTGTTTTGTTTTGTTGGAAGGTTGAATCGCGACAAAGGGCTTCGAGAGCTTGCCTTTGCCATGGAAGGCTTGACTGAGCCTAATACCCGATTATTGATCATAGGATCATTTGACCGGACAGCTCCGATAGAGGAATCAGTCATGGCATCTTTACAAAGAGATAGCCGAATTACGTTCTGCGGGTATCAGAAGGATATTCGCCCATTCTTGAGCCGTTCGAGTGCCCTCGTGCTTCCTAGCTATCGAGAGGGTTTTCCAAACGTGCTGTTGCAAGCTTCGTCGATGGAGTTGCCAATGATTGCATCCGACATCAACGGTTCCAACGAAGTTGTTGAACCGGGACTAACCGGATGGTTGGTTCCAGCCAAAGATGCGGATCAGTTGCGTTGCGCCATGGAATTGGCCTGCAAATGCGAGCCTGAGGTCTTTCGGCAGATGGGACGTGCGGCAAGGGCGAAGATCATAGAGAAATTTGAACGGAACTACTACCTTGACCAACTTCTCGAATTCTATCGAGAACGGCTGGCCGAACGTTCCAAATGACCAACCAAGATTGCCCACGATCGCAATGATCCGAGTCCTCGCATTGACAAGGTATGATCGCAATGGAGCCTCCTCACGTTTGCGGACGTTCCAGTATCAGCCCTTCCTTCGTGATGAGGCTGTCGACCTAACAATCCATCTGTTTACACTCGGGTAATTGGTGGCTGCGTTGACGATCCATAATAGCTTGAAGGTTATGTTGAACTGATGTGTGGAATTACGGGGTTTTTAGGCGGAGCACGTTTTGAGTCTTCGACGGAGGACGTGGCGTTGCTTTCGTCGATGAACGGACAACTCATACACCGTGGTCCCGATGACGAAGGCGTATATTTCGACCCCGATTCTAGGGTAGGTTTGGGGCATCGCCGACTCTCCATTCTCGATGTGTCGCCCTTGGGGCATCAGCCGATGAAGTCTGCAGGCGGGCGATACACGATGGTTTTCAACGGCGAGATCTACAACCATCTAGAACTTAGAAAGCAATTGCAGCAACTAAATTCGATGATTGCATGGCGAGGGAGATCGGATACGGAGACACTACTTGCCGGTTTTGAGGCGTGGGGAATTAAAAAAACGATCGAACAGACGATCGGTATGTTTGCCATCGCTGTCTGGGATCGAACATCGCAAGTCTTGACTCTCATTCGAGATAGGATGGGGGAGAAGCCGCTCTATTATGGGTGGCATGGTTCGGGATCACGACGCGTTTTTCTATTTGGTTCGGAACTAAAAGCGATGAAATCCCATCCGTCATTTTCATCGGAAATCGACCGTGGAGCAATTTGTTTACTACTTCGCCATAACGCTATCCCTGCACCGCATTCCATTTATCGAGATACTTTCAAACTGAATCCAGGATGCTTGTTAACGGTATCTACGCGCTGCCCCGAACCTCAAATCGAGACGTATTGGAGCTTGAGCCGAGTGGCAAATTCCGGCGTCCATAGCCCGTTTGCCGGGTCACCAGACGATGCAGTCGACAAACTCGAGGTGTTGTTGCAAGATGCGGTTGGAAGACAAATGCAAGCAGACGTTGCTCTTGGCGCATTTTTATCCGGAGGCATCGATTCAACCCTGATTGCTGCGATAATGCAATCGCAATCTACTCGTCCTGTGAAGACCTTCACGATCGGCTTCAATCAATCAGATTACAACGAAGCCGTCCACGCAAAAGCTGTGGCCAAACATCTTGGTACAGACCATACTGAAATGTACGTAAGTCCGGAGCAGGCGATGGACGTTATTCCCCAGTTGCCAAAGATTTTCTGCGAACCGTTCTCGGACTCCTCACAAATCCCAATGTTTTTGGTGAGCCAACTGGCAAGGAAAAGTGTGACTGTTTCGCTTTCAGGCGACGGCGGGGACGAGTTGTTTGCAGGCTATAATCGCTACGCAATGACTCACGAGCAATGGCATCGTCTAGCAGTAGTTCCCAGGCGGATTAGGACGATAGTAGCCAAGCTGCTCACTTCATTTTCGCCTTCTACTTGGAATAAGCTTGGTTATTTTGTCCGCAACCATCGATCAATTGGCGACAAGTTGCACAAAGCCGCTGGCGTACTCGATAGCCGAAGTGCTGACGAGCTCTATTATCGGCTGATATCGCACCAAAATCGACCAGAGGAATGGGTCCTGGGCGTCCAAGAGCCAATCTCGAAATTAGTCGGTTATGCGAAAGAGTTTCAATCGCTAAGTGATGTGGAACGGATGATGGCGATGGATGCTGTGAGTTACTTGCCTGACAATATATTGGTCAAAGTAGATCGTGCAGCGATGGCGGTCTCACTCGAAAGCCGAGTACCATTTCTGGACCATCGAACCGTCGAGTTTGCCTGGACTCTGCCGCTGACTTTCAAAATGCGAAATGGCAAAACGAAATGGCCACTTCGGCAGTTATTGTATAGGCACGTTCCTCAACAAATCGTTGAGCGTCCCAAGATGGGATTCACGCCACCCCTCAGTCTTTGGTTACGCGGCCCGCTCCGTGATTGGGCTGAAGCCTTACTTTCAGAGGACCGTCTAAGGAATGAAGGATATCTAAATCCCGCTCCGATTCGGAGAAAATGGTTGGAACACCAGTCTGGCACTCGCAATTGGGCGTACGAACTGTGGGACGTCTTGATGTTCCAGGCTTGGCTTGAATGCCAACAGGACTCATTTAATTGCCAAAGGGCGTAATTTCTTGATTGGATCAGAATGTACCTTCGATTATTATGCTAGAGCGATGAATTATCAGGTCGTTGATGTATCGACTGAGTTGCATTCAACTGGACCTTCGGTTTATTTCATCAACAATTAATACTATCATTAAAGTTCTTGCATTAACAAGATTTGATCGCAATGGCGCTTCTTCACGCATGCGGACCATTCAATACCAACCATTGCTTCGCAACCTCGGTATCGATCTAACGATTCAGTCATTTATCGACAAGGATGGCTTGGCCTCCCGATACTTGTCCGGTCGGTATTCAATTCGCAAGTTGGCGAGCCGCATTCTGACTCGTGTGAAAACCGTCGTTATGGATCGTCCCGCGTACGATCTTGTCTGGATTGAAAAGGAAGTTATTCCTTGGCTTCCATACTTAGCTGAAAAGGCCATCCTTTGTGGGGCAAGCTACGTGCTCGACTATGACGATGCAACCTTTCATAACTATGATTTGCATCCGAGAACATGGATTCGAGGTTTGTACGGTCGAAAATTGGATACTTTGATGGCCAATGCAACCCTCGTGGTAGCCGGTAATTCCTACTTGGCAGATCGAGCGAGAAATGCGTCAGCCGGCTGGGTCGAAATCGTGCCAACGGTAGTCGATTACGCTCATTACGCAAATCGAAATCGGCAATCTATCAGATCGAACAGTCCGGGCGGAGCGTTTCGTCGCAAAACAATCGTATGGATTGGTACGCCGTACACGGTCAAATATCTGCTGGACTTAAAAGAGGACTTTCAACGTCTTTCGACAAGAATCGCGTTTACGCTTCGAGTAATTGGAGGAGGGCGGGTCGAGATGCCAGGTGTGGATATTGAGTGCCTGGAATGGAAGGAATCGAACGAGGTCGAAAGACTAAGCGAATGTGATATCGGGATCATGCCACTGCGAAACACCCCATGGGAAAAAGGAAAATGCGGTTACAAGCTGATCCAATACATGGCTTGTAGCTTGCCAGTGGTCGCGTCGGCGATCGGTGTCAATCTGGAGATTGTGCGGCACGGTGAGAATGGATTACTGGTGGGCGACGAAGATTCTTGGGTTGAGCAACTGGAACGCTTATTGAGAGATGACGATTTGCGAAGGGAAATGGGGCACTTGGGCCAAAAATCGGTAGAAGAAAAGTATAGTCTTGAACGGATGTCGCGAAGATTGGCAAATCTCTTGACCGCTGCTGCTTCTGGAAATCATAAAAAGGTCTAATTGAAAGAACATGATCAATAGAATTCTGATTGCGGGTGGACTAGCGGATTCGCTACTTAATTTTCGTGGTCGATTGATTGAACAGCTTCACAAATCGGGGATTGAAGTCCACGTGGCCGCGTCCTCGAACGGTGAATGCGCCGAGACTTGTGCGGGCCTGAAAGCGATTGGGGCGACCTTCCATGGTATCCCGATGACTAGAACGGGAAAGAATCCACGGACCGACCTAAAGACGCTAAAATATTTCTATTGTTTGATGCGTCAAATTCGTCCCGATGCGATACTATCTTATACCGCCAAAGCGGTTATTTACGGATCCATCGCGGCCCGGCTCGCGGGCGTCCCAAAGAAATATGCACTTATCTCGGGTCTCGGATATGCATTTCAAGGCGGTGGCAATCGAAATTGCACAGAGTTTCTGGTCAGGCAATTGTATCGAGTATCGCTATCAGGCGTCGACAAAGTTTTTTTTCAAAATCCCGATGACTGTGAGCTATTTCGGAGTCGTCGGATTCTCAGCTCGAAGATTCCAAGTTGCGTTGTACATGGTTCAGGCGTTGACGTAAATCATTTTGCACCGGTCTCGTTCCCATCCGACGCAACGCGATTTTTAATGACATGCCGTTTTCTTGGCGCAAAAGGTGTTCGCGAGTATGTCCAGGCTGCACGCATTGTCAAAGCGAAGTATCCAAAGTCACGATTCGCCTTGGTTGGATGGATCGATTCTCACCCTGACATGATTCGCCAAGAAGAATTGGACGAATGGATCGCATCGGGAACGATCGAGTATCTCGGTCGATTGGCCGACGTGCGTCCTGCACTTGCAAATAGTAGCGTGTTTGTTTTGCCGTCTTACTACCGTGAGGGCACTCCACGATCAATCCTAGAAGCTTTGTCGATGGGCCGGCCTGTCATCACAACCGATGCACCGGGTTGCCGTGAAACGGTAGAGGACGGAGTCAACGGATTGCTCGTTCCGCCCAGGAATTCCGAAGCGATCGTCCAAAGCATGCTTCGCTTTATCGAAAGCCCGGTTCGTATTTCTCAAATGGGGATGAAATCCAGGGAAATAGCGGTAGACAAATATGATGTGCGAAAAGTGAACCAGAAAATGATAGAAGAGATGAACATTCTCTAGAGTGGGCAACATGAAAATTCTTTTCTTAGCAGCGCATCCATCCGGAGAATCACCTTCGCAGCGGTATCGATTCGAGCACTACTTGCCGAAGCTTACGGAACTGGGCGTTGAGTGGGATTATGCTCCGTTTATTAGTCTCGCTGGTTGGAGGGTGCTTTATGCGCCGGGGCATTTTTTCAAAAAAACAGCGGCTGTCATGGCTGGCTTTTTGCGAAGATTCGTCCTCATGCTAACGGTCTGGAAGTACGACTTCATCTTTGTACATCGAGAAGCCGCGCCGCTTGGTCCACCCATCTTCGAGTGGATCATGGCTCGCTTGTTTCGCAAGAAGCTTATCTATGATTTTGATGATGCCATTTGGGTTCCAATCGTTTCCAAACAAAATAAAATCGCCAAGTACTTAAAGTCCGCTTGGAAGGTGGCCGCCATTTGTAAAATGTCTCATCGCGTTTCGGTGGGCAACGAGTATTTGGCACAGTTTGCTCGCCAATTCTGTCCTCGGGTATGCATCATTCCGACCGTCGTAGACACCGATAAGATTCACAATCGTTCGCAAGACCACCATACGGATCACTTGGTCGTCGGATGGACCGGTACTTTCAGTACGTTAAAGTATCTGGAGATCGTTGCCCCAATCATTTCTAAACTTCAGAAAGAATTCGATTTTACCTTTCTGGTCATCTCAAACCTGGATCCTCATTTGAAGCTTGAGCAATATCGATTTATTCCTTGGGCCAAAGCCACAGAAATTGACGATCTACTTCAAATGCACGTTGGTATCATGCCGTTGTATGACGGAACGATCGAACTAGGTAAGTGTGGCTTCAAGGCAATTCAGTACATGGCTTTGGGAATCCCGGCCATCGTCTCGCCGGTCGGCGTGAATGCCGAGATTGTTGAGCATGGTATCAATGGCTATGTCGCAAGATCCGAAGAAGAGTGGGAAAGCTCTTTGCGACGTTTAATTGTCGATGAGAAACAACGAGACTTGATGGGAAAAAGGAGTCGCGAGAAGGTTGTCGAAAAATACTCCGTCCGATCCAGCGAACCCTTGTTCTTGAGCATTTTTCAATGATTTTCAAGACGTTCAAGCGATCAATCGACGTTATTGTGGCGGGCGTGCTCCTGCTTTTCTTGCTTCCTCTCTTGATCTTGCTCGCGATCCTGGTTCGGTGGAAACTTGGAGCACCCGTTTTGTTTACTCAAACTCGGGTGGGATTCCAGAAGAAGCTTTTTAAAATCTACAAGTTTCGAACCATGGCCAATCGCCACGGTCCGGATGGAGAACCGTTACCTGACGCGGAACGAATGACGACCTTCGGAACGATTCTCAGAAATACGAGCCTCGATGAGCTGCCACAGCTGATCAATGTTTTAAAAGGGGACTTAAGCCTAGTTGGGCCGCGTCCCTTGCTCGTGGAATATATTCCACTTTACTCGGAAACCCAAAACCGCAGACATGATGTCCGTCCCGGTATTACCGGTTGGGCTCAGGTGAACGGTCGAAACAACATTTCATGGGATGAAAAATTTAGGCTTGATGTTGAATACGTAGAACGTCGATCGCTGCTTTTCGATTTTCGAATCCTCGCTTTGACGTTTGTCAAAGTTTTAAGAAGATCCGATATATCGCAGAATGATCGAGCGACGGCTGATAAGTTCAATGGAAACAATTAACGCTAATCACTGCGTCTCGGATCGCATACAGGTTGGCTCAAACAGAAAGTAGAAAGTAAATTCAATGTTAAATAGTGGCTTTTCGCAATGGCCAAGTTTTACCCAAGAAGAGGCGGATGCTGTTCAAAGAGTTCTTCTATCCAACAAAGTAAATTACTGGACTGGCAATGAATGCCGCGATTTTGAAACGGAATTTGCTCAGTGGTGCGGGACCAACCACGCAATTGCAATCGCGAATGGGACTTTGGCTCTTGAGTTAGCCCTGAAAGCCGTAGGTGTTGTCCCCGGAGACGATGTTGTCGTCACTCCCAGAACGTTTCTCGCATCGGCAAGTAGCATCATCACGGTTGGGGCAAATCCGATTTTTGCAGACGTTGACCTTGACTCGCAAAATATCACGGCAGAATCGATTCTTCGCGTTTTGACTCCGCGGACGAAAGCCATTCTCTGCGTGCATTTAGCCGGCTGGCCATGCGAGATGAATAGCATTCGAGAGCTTGCAATTGCGCACCGTTTGAAGATCGTCGAAGATTGCGCCCAAGCTCACGGTGCCAAATACAACGGAACGCCCGTTGGAGCTTTGGGAGACGTTGCGGCATGGTCGTTCTGCCAGGACAAAATTATGACGACTGGCGGCGAAGGCGGCATGGTCACAACCAACGATGGGGAATTATGGAATCAAATGTGGTCCTACAAAGATCATGGGAAATCTTGGAAGGCTGTCTACGAAAAAGAGCATCCGCCGGGGTTTCGGTGGTTGCATGAATCCTTTGGAACCAATTGGCGAATGATTGAAATCCAAGCTGTCATTGGGCGCATTCAGTTAAAAAGGATGTCGGAATGGACTCAAATTCGTCAGAGGAATGCTGGGCTTATCGACAAAGCAGCTGAGGAATATAAGTGTGTGCGAGTACCTCGTATTCCTGGCCACGTTGTTCATGGTCAATACAAGCACTATCTTTTTGTCGAGCCATCAAAGCTGAAGCCGGGCTGGACACGTGACAGAATCATTCACGAGCTTACGACCATGGGCGTTCCTGTCGCGCAAGGTAGCTGTTCGGAGGTTTATCTTGAAAAAGCCTTTGATGGAACTCCCTGGCGTCCCCAATCGAGGCTACTGAACGCGAAAATTCTCGGGGAAACCAGTTTAATGTTGATGGTTCATCCGACGCTTAAAGAAGATGAAATGGAAAAGACCACGACGGGTTTGAGGCGAGTGCTTTCGCTCGCTTCTATGGACTGATTTTCGCACGAGCCGCAGAATCATGTCAGCCTTTTCGCAGTCGATATCGCAGTCGATCGCCGAAGGGATCGACTTTCGGCTTTGGCCGACAGTGCTCTTTATCTTATTCGATTTTTAAAAATCGAAATCTTTTTCCGTCATCCGTCTCAGAAAACAGTCGGGCAAAACTTCTAGCTTGCGGCGCTTCTCTGGTAAGCAATCGAGACGTCTTCTTTTCGTTACCCAGTAGACCGCAGGTCTTGAAATATCAACAATCAAGACATACTGACGACACCAGACCTTGCCTTCGATTCGTATCAAGAGCTCACAATGGCCTACCCTCTGCTGATTCTTGCTGTATTTCTGAGTGTAGCTTACGTGGGTTATTTTCGAGGCCCGCGAGTGGCGATCGCCATTGGAACGCTCATCTCGATTGCACTTCCACAATGGATTCGAAGTGAATATCTACCAGAAGATTTTCGACTCCCAATTGCCGTCGGACTCGTCTGCCTTGGATACTACTGTCTTCACCCGAAAGCGGAATATCGGACAAAATTGACCTGGGTGGACTATGCATTCATCGCGTTCGTTGTGTCTGGAGTCATCTCTGATTTTTGGAATGATGGAATACGTTGGTGGGTACTGGCCAGCGCCTATGGCGAGTGGTTCGTCCCCTTTCTTTTAGGGCGTTTGTCGTTTTGTCAAGCAAGAGATATGCGTTTGTTGGCCCGAGTCGCCATGATCATTGGCGTATTTTTGTCACTGGCTGCCGTTGTTGAATCTTCGATACACATCAATCTGTTCGAATCTTTGTTCGGCGAACGACACAGTGACATGCCGAAGTATCTGCCGCGATTTGGATGGCAACGCGCTTTTGGCCCCACAGAAAATCCCATTTTTTTGGGGGCGCTTCTCGTTGTCCTTTTGCCTTGGACGATATTCTTCGCGCTCCACTCTGCTCGCCTCGGAAAAGTCTGGCCCATTCCGATGATTGCCCTTCATTTACTTGGCATTCTGGCTACCGTATCCCGAGCGCCGATCCTATCGGTTGCAATTATACCGGTCGTTGCGAGTTTCTTACTTTGGAGTCGTTGGAGAATCCCGATAGCAAGCGTTGCGGTTGCATTGTCCATTCTGGCTATTCTTAATTGGAGTATGCTTAAGCAAGAGTTGATTGATCTTGGTGGCGAAAATGCGAGATCGGCTGGCCAAATGATAATGGTCGATGGTCAAGCGATTGAGTACTCGAATGTGGATCACCGATTCCTCCTATGGAGAGTTTACTGGAAAGCAATTGAAGGGGCCGGAGTTCTGGGGTACGGAACGGATCGAACGTCAACATTTCCTCCCAACGTTCCTATCGACGGCAAGAGCGATCTTAAAGCCCTCGAGAATCTATGGTGCATCGATAACCAATTTCTTCTACTCATTCTCCGATTTGGGTTCTGTGGAATGCTGCTTTGGGTTTGGTTGTTGGTGATGACGGCCATAACGTTTGGAAATCTTAGCCAACAACCGAGTGACGTTTCTTTGCTCTATTGCATGTTATGCGGAACCATGGTCTCGATCGGATTTATCCAAATGACGGTTTGGATGCCGATCGACTACGGATTTGCACTGACGTGGACGATGGGGCTCGCGGCAGGAGCAGCCGTAATTCATCCATCGCCTCGAGATGGCGAAATTGCTAAATTGGCTGATAGGTCGACAACCCGTTTTGTCTTTGGCTAATAGCTGAGCGTTTTTGCTGTCAGAATTGATCGTTCAAAACTTCTTCTACGATACGTCGAAAGCTTGATAGATGTTTGATATCGCCATAATTGGTTTAGGGTACGTAGGCTTGCCACTTTGTCTACAATTCGCGAAAAGTCATTGTCGAGTTCTTGGGCTAGATATCGATGACCAAAAGGTAGAAAGTATCGAAAGCGGAAAGTCGTACATTTACCATATCTCGTCCGAAGTCGTTGCGGAACTCGTTGAATCGGGGAGACTCCATGCGAGCGTCGATTTTTCTCGCGTCGCAGAATGCCAAGCGGTTGTGATCTGCGTGCCGACGCCACTCAGTAAAAATCGTGAACCAGATATCTCGTACATACTGGAAACGGGAAGAATCATTGCGCCCTATCTTCAGAAAGGAACGCTCGTGGTTTTGGAATCAACCACTTACCCTGGGACAACGGACGAAGATCTGTTGAAAGTACTGGAGGCTGGTTCAAAGTTTAAAGCCGGTATCGACTTCCATCTTGCGTTTTCACCGGAACGCGAAGATCCGGGGAATCCCGATAGTAAAGTCGCAAAAATCCCGAAAGTGGTTGGTGGCTTGACCCCAGCTTGCTTGGAACGGGCAACCCAGCTTTACTCGCGCGCGATTGAACGGATTGTCCCTGTTTCAAGTTGTCGCGCCGCCGAAGCAACCAAGTTGCTTGAAAACATATTTCGCAGCGTAAACATCGCACTGGTGAACGAACTGAAAATGGTTTATGGCGCCATGAACATTGACGTGTGGGAAGTAATCGAAGCTGCCAAGACCAAGCCTTTTGGATACATGCCGTTTTATCCTGGTCCTGGCCTTGGAGGGCATTGCATCCCTATCGATCCGTTTTATCTGACTTGGAAAGCCCGCGAGTATGGACAGACGACTCGATTCATCGAACTGGCCGGTGAGGTGAACACCTCCATGCCAGACTGGGTGGTACAGAATGTTTTCCGAGCTTTGAACGGACGTCGGAAATCGATTCGCGACAGCAAGATCCTTATTCTCGGCTTGGCCTATAAAGCCAATGTTGACGACATGCGTGAGTCCCCCAGTTTAGTGCTCATGGATCTGTTAGAAAAAGAAGGGGCCAAACTGGACTATTTCGATCCCTACGTGCCTACCATCCCCGTTACCCGTGAGCATCCGCATTGGGCTGGATATCAATCTATCGAATGGAAAAGGGAGACCATTGAATCCTACGATGCCATTTTGATAGTTACGGCGCATTCGAACGTAAACTATTTCGAACTTGCCGATTGGAGTTCGCTTATCATCGATACTCGAAATGCGATGAAAGGAATCGAAGATCGAAGCAAGATTTGGAAAGCGTAAAGCAATTCCAATGAAAGGCCGGTCCCTGTCTGAGGCTAGCTTCCTCCCGTCGTCGTTTTTAGATTGGACGAGAACGGATTAGGCAGTTTCTATCAGTTCCGTATTCGGTCGAAAAGACGGATCGGATTCCGTCAACGAAGCGTGGTTAAACTCTGGTATTATCTCGGACAAAGCTCTGAGAATTGCTGCGTTCAAAGCCCCTCGATCTAAGAGTTCTGAGAGATGTCTGATGGAATGCGAAACATCTTCGTACGCAAAAGGACGGTGATAGGCTGCAAAGATTTTCTGGTGATCCGTGGCCAGCGATGTTTCTTCGTCGAAATACAATTCTTCGTAAAGTTTTTCACCAGGCCGAGTTCCGGTATAGACAATCTCAATCGCATCGGATTCAAGACCCGACAAGCGAACCAGATCCCGAGCAAGGTCAACGACCAGTACCTGTTCGCCCATGTCAAGCACAAAGATCTCACCACCATTGCCCTGCGATGCTGCTTGTAGGACGAGCTGTGAAGCTTCAGGGATCGACATGAAGAATCGCTTCATGCGAGGATCCGTTATGGTAATTGGGCCACCGCGCCGAATTTGTTCTTGGAATACAGGAACGACACTGCCATTCGATCCAAGTACATTTCCAAAGCGAACGACTACAAATTTTGTGGAACTATCCCCTGTTCTGCTCAGGACATAACGCTCGGCTAGGTGTTTCGATGCCCCCATGACACTTGTCGGATTGACCGCCTTGTCGGTGGAGATCATTACGAAATTCTTGGTTCGAAATTCATGCGCGCAGTCAACAGCATTTTTTGTCCCAAGAATATTGTTCTTGATCGCTTCCGAGGGATTGGCCTCCATCAACGGAACATGTTTGTGGGCAGCCGCGTGGAAAACCACATCGGGTTGGTATTCCTCAAAAACGGATCTCAGACGTTGCAAATCATTAATGTCGGCAATGACTGCGAAAATCTCCGTTGTCCTCGGAAGTGTCCTCAGCTCTCTTTCAATTTCGAAAATGCGATTTTCGCCGCGCCCGAGAAGAATGAGTTTGCTCGGTTTAAAAGCTAATACCTGCCGGCAAATTTCTGACCCAATACTACCACCTGCGCCCGTCACCAAAACAACCTTATCCTCGACATGCGTAGAGATACGTTGGTTGTCGAGGACAACTGGCTCACGTCCAAGCAAGTCGTTGATATTGACTTCACGAAGAGGAATTCGTTGGCTACCGCAAACGAGGTCACTGACGGACGGAATCACCCGCAGCTCTCGGTGCCCCTTTTTGACGATATCAACTAATCGTCGCATATCGACCCCGGAAAGCTCTCCATCGGGAACGACAACGTCGTCAATGTGGTAGCACGAGAAAATCAACTCAAGATGATCAATCGTTCCCAAGATTGGAAAATTCGATAACCATTGTCCACTGCGGTCTGTTTTCGAGATCATCCCAATTATTTTGTGGATCTGTTTTGGGAGCGCTCGAATTTGATGCGCCAGTCGTACCGCATTTTCGCTCGTGCCAACGATGAGTGTTTTGCGTCGACTATCCCGAGAGATCATCGGACGAATTTCTTCATTCAGCAATCGCCAGCTAGACCGAATCAATCCGATGATTGCTAACGACAACAAAGCATCGACTATCAAAACGGTTCGTGGGATTGGAAAGGTTAAGAAGAAGTGATTAATCGCCGTGATCGCAAAAAAGGCTACTAACGTTGCTCGTGCAAGTGAATGCAAATCGGAAAAAGCCACATATCTCCACCATCCGTGGAAACTTCGAAAAAGATAGAACACCACCAGCTTTGTCGCTACGACTGCAAGTAAAGCATAAGGTATCGATTCGGAGTAAGAATCCGGAATTCCAAAATCGAAACGAAGCCCGAGTGCCAAAAGATAAGAAAACGCGAAAATGGAGGCGTGGGCTACGACGAGCATCCAAAATCTTACACGAAGGAATGACTCAGCGAGTTTCAAGAACCAGCGAGAGTGCCGTGGCATAGACGCATATCGTGCATGTGGAACCTTCCGGAAGTTACTGCCGTTGAACAACATTTGTTCGTTTTCCAATACACTTGCCCAGGTGGGGATAAATCAAAGGATGTAGATCAATATCAATAATATCGAGTGGACCAATCGCATCTGATTGGAATGAATGGCGTCGCAGTCGTTCTCCAGGCCCCTGAAACGGAGCATAGAAAAACCGGTAACTCCCAGCATTTCAAAGTTGCGTTTGAACCGACCTCCATATTCGGTGAAAAATCCAGAAAAGCAATGGGGATCCAGAGAAATTTGTTTCTTTTGGCAGGTTTGATTCGTCACCCACAAAAGTAAAGCAATGAGGATTTCGAGAGTTTTTTTCTTTTGACAGGTTTGATTCGTCATCCACACAAGTGTCGAACGGCCAAAGCGAATCGTGTATACCGGAATGAAATTCGCTCGAACTTCGGCCTTTTTA
>JANOAI010000211.1:0-5264 GCA_031411055.1 Pirellulaceae bacterium | reverse complement strand
TTCGGGTGCGATGGAAGACCGAGAACGCCGCGATGCACAGCCACGAAATTCTTTAACCTTCCATATGTTGAAAAAGCCATGCCTTCGCGAACGTCCACCATCGCGATGCAGTAGCTCTGGAGATATTCAACGTGCTCGCAGCTTCTTCTTCGTTCAATCCGACAAAATATCGTAGCCGCACCAGTTCAGCCTTCGCGGCATCTTCCTTTTCGAAGTCGATGAGCGCTTCATTTAAAGCCAATAAATCGATACGAGACAGCTGGTCGTCATTTGCAATTGCGAAATCGACTAGTTCCACACGCTCCATTTCGCTCCCGCGTTTTTGCTGATTTCGTTGTCGAGCTTGATCCACCAAAATCCGTTGCATGGCCAATGCGGCAGCGCCGAAGAAATGCCTTCGGTTTTGCCAGTTCGCCTGCTGGCCATCCATTAGTTTCAGAAAGGCTTCGTGGACCAGCGCCGTCGCCTGTAAAGTATGGCCAACTCGTTCATGGTACATGTGCGCTGCTGCCATGCGACGTAGTTCGTCATACACGATCGGTAGCAAGTCTTCGGTGCGAGCCCCACCAGATTCAATAGCCTTCAGAATGATGGTTACATTAGTCATGGAGCTTTCCAAAGCACATCAACGATCAAACGTTAAGACGTCAGAAGCGACTTCCGAAAAACTTTCCAAATACAAGCCTGCGTGGAACCCCTGGTAGCTACTGAGTCAATTCCTTAACTCGCAGGCCTCGCCAAAGGACTGTTCCCTGAGCGCCCTTGTGAATCTGCAAGCCGAAGAAGCCTTTGGAATACGTTCCATTGTCAACCCAATGCGATACTGGTACACCGTTGATCCATGTCTTCACGACGTTGCCTTTCGCCATAATCGTTAAGCGATTCCAGTCATCCATTTTCAAAGCTTCTCTCGCGGCTTTATGTTCTTTCAGCCACAAAGGGTAGAAATAGCCGCCGCAGCTCTGTCCGTAAATTCCGCCTGACCATTTCCTGTCCCCTTTGTCGGCTTCCATTTCGGCTTGGGGACCGAAGACAAGCTCCGCACCTTTTTGGGGCCTTGTTTGCGAGCGGAACATAACTCCTGAGTTACCTTCGACTTCCCATTTCATGTCGCAAGTGAAAACGAAATCGGTATAGTCCGTTTTGTCGGTACACAAATAGGTGCTTGGCGAATCGGTAACGCATGTTCCGACGAGAAGTCCATCTCTTGCTTCGAATTTGCAAGCCCCACCTTTCGGTGTCCAACCGGTCAGATTCTTGCCATCAAATAACGACACAAAGCCCGACTTCAAATCTGGCTCGGCGTCCGTATTGAGCAACATATCCTCGGGCTTCGGCGCATTTTCTTGCTTTTTATATTTGTCGTACCACGCATTTTGTTGGGGATCCAATTCGCCAGCATACGTTGTCGCTGACACGAGTGCCGCAACCATGAGGGCAAACAACGGGTAGACGTTCTCAACGGTGAAAACTCGCTTTGGCAAAATGATTCTCCAAGATATGGGATGATACAAAACCTGAGTATAACCTATTCCGGTAACGCGCACGCAAAAGACCTTCAGAGCATGAACTCGCGACACTACGTTCTGTACGCTTGCTTTGTGGTTACGTTAATGGTTCGATTGATTGATTTTGGACCGCAGCACGGCGAGCTAGTTGGATTCGTTCAATTTGGGGACTTCACTATTGCGTTCTACGACGAACCAACTCGTGACCAATCCAATTCCTTTGAGGTGACGGGAGGGCGCCATTTCTGTTAGGTAGCCTTGTCCGATTTCCGCTTTCGTATGATCGCAGATGTGAATGCGGCCTGCTTCGCCAGAAGACTCCAATCGGGCGGCCAGATTCACCGTCGGCGCCCAGACGTCATAAGAGAATTTAGCTTTTCCAATAACCCCAGCCGTGATCGAACCGCTGGCAATACCGATTCTCAAGTTTAAATGGTGGCCGTGCGATTGCGATACTCCCTTCATGACCTCGAGCATCTCAAGCGATAAATCAATCATCCTTACGGCATGATCTCCGTTGTGAATGGGAATGCCAGAAACGGCCATATAGGAATCGCCGATCGTCTTGATCTTTTCAACACCGTATTTCAATGCCAATGTATCAAATCGCGAAAACACCTCATTTAGCAAGGTTATCAATTCATTCGGCTGCATGTGGTTACACATATCGGTGAAACCAACGATATCTGCAAACAACACCGACGCATCTTCAAAACGATCGGCGATCAACTCAGTCGGACGGGCCTTCAATCTTACGGCAATCGAATCCGGTAAAATGTTTCGCAATAGCTTTTCAGATTGTTCTTCGGCTTCGTTCACCAACTGAAAGGCATACCAAACGACACCCGCGACGAGCAACATGCTGGAGCTCGCAGAAAGAGCATAGAGACTTCCCAGAAAGGGTTTGTGATCAGAAAGATCGATCAAAGGTTCTTTAAAGAAAAGCATGACGATCAAATGCAACACGAAGCCTAACGATAGGAGTACGACAATCAGGCTAAGTTGCTTGGATCCGAAAATGACGAATGCTAACGCTCCAGCGGTCATGTAATTCAATTGGATCCCGGAATCCGGTCCAACGAGCACGACGAACAAAAACAAAGAAACATAAGCCGTCAACGTAAAGACAATTGCCGCGGCATTTACCCCGAAGCGATGCCACAGTGGGGCGGCACAGTACATCAGAATGACACACAAATTGCCCACGATCATCGGCATCAGTAGCTCAGGATCGTAGAACGCGAAAACGCTCGCATACGTGGCGCTCGACATGGCAGCCGAAAAGCTTGCCAAATTGATCAACATCAACCGACGGGATTGCTTGTCGGGGTCGGATTTGGCACCCAGGCCTAAAACTTTTTCAAAGCGTCGACGCTGCGAAACAATCAGCCTTAAGACGTTAGTGGACTTAGCTGGCATCTAGGATTTCCCTTTTAGCTCGCATAAGAAGGTGTGTTCAATAGGTAGCGGGCCAAATCTGCCGGTTTTACCTGGCCGCTTTTTGCCAAGGCAAATGGATGGAATATGCCTGCTAATTGAATTTTTAAGACACCTTCCAAGCAACCACCGGAACAACAATTTCAAAGTGGAATCCTCGTCATTCCAATTGACAAAGTGAAGCGAGAATTTTCGTGCAACAAGTTACGAATGTGCGATGTAATCGATCATAACCCGAAGTGGAATGGATGAAACGATAGTGTGATCGCCAATCAAATAATTTTTCGCCGTTGCATACCTCGAAAACACCCGTGGGACGGCAAGGTATCGTTTATGCTTTGGCGTGAACAGCTCGTTAACCACAGGAAAAACCGATCGTTTTTGGCTTTTCTTATCGGTCCTATAGCGGCTGCAACGGCGCCATGCCTCATTACTTTCCTGGAGTAACAGCGACTGTCTGTAAGGCAAAAGCGAGGAGTTTTCCAAAAAAAGAGTGGGGATTCAAGAATATTCGACAACCAGACAATGTTTCTTTGCTAGTGAACGAAAATCGTGCGATCAGCCCTCGGCTGGTTCCCCTGCGTAATATACTCATGGAATATTCGTTCGTGCGGACTGCCTGCGTGAGCATCCTTTCCTTGCGAAACGAATAGAATTCATCGCCTCCCAAACTATCTGCAGAAAGGTCACCTACCCAATACTATGACCCAATCCAAGTTGAATCGACGAAAATTTGTCGCGGCCGCGTCGACGGCCTTTTCATTCACGTATATCCCGCGTCGCGTTTGGGGAGCAAATGATCGTTTCTACGTTGCGGGAATCGGTGTCGGTGGAAAAGGCGCCGGCGAAGTCAAAGATATTACCGAGGCTGGCGGTACGTTCGTGGCGTTGTGCGACGTCGATGCACAACGAGCGTCGAAGACTTTCAAGAGTCTTGAAGGCGCAAAAATCTATACCGACTTTCGCGAGATGTTGGATAAAGAGAAAGGGATCGACGCGGTCTCAGTGAGTACTCCCGATCATACGCATGCCATCGCCTCATTGTCTGCAATGGCTCTTGGCAAACACGTCTATTGCCAGAAGCCGCTAACGTACACGATCCATGAAGCAAGGTTGATGACACGTGCGGCGGAATATTTTAAGGTCAAGACGCAGATGGGCAATCAAGCGCACGCCCAAGAACCGATTCGACGAGCAGTGGAATTGATTCGGGCTGGAGTCATTGGCCCTGTTCGCGAGGTCCACGCATGGACCAATCGGCCAATCTGGCCGCAAGGAGAATCGGCCATTCAAAAGCGAACGGATATGGCGAATCAATCTAAACCGAGCGGGCTTGATTGGGATCTGTGGCTTGGACCAGCCAAACTGCGCGACTACAACGCATGCTATCTTCCATTCAATTGGCGAGGCTGGTGGGATTTCGGAACAGGCGCCCTCGGGGATATGGCTTGCCATATCATGGACATGCCCTATTGGGCTCTCGATCTCGGCGCCCCTCTTACTGTGGAAGCGACTTCTGGAGGTTTAACGAAAGAAACAGGGCCTAACTGGTCGACGATTACGTACCAGTTTGCAGCCCGCTCAAAAGTCGGTGGCGGTTCGCTTGGAGCAACGGTGGGTCCCATCGCCAGCGTAGAGCAACCGGCAGTAAAATTCGTTTGGTATGACGGCAAGAAAGATGGCCAACAGAATGCACCTTATGATTTAATCGCACGTGCTGCCGAAGAAGCGAAAAAGAAATTGCCCTCTCAGCCCTCCGAATCCGACTCGAGTGACGGATCGAAAAAGAAGAAGCGAGCCAATGTGAGTATCGACTCACCGGAAAAGTGGGATCTCTTGATGGTTGGCGACAAGGGAATGATGCTTTTTAAACGCGATTCAGTCGACTGGATCATCACGCCCGGCGAACGCGCAACCGAATTTGCGAGTGTGCCCAAATCGATTCCTCGCGTCGCGAACGAAGATGTGGAGTGGGTCGAATCTTGCCGCGGTGGTGCAAAGGCACTTTCTAGTTTTGACTATGCAGGTCCATTCACAGAGACCGTGGTCCTTGGAACGCTCGCTGTTCGACTTGGCAAAAAGATCGAATGGGATCCAAAGAAACTCAAAGTGACCAATGCACCCGAAGCAGATGCGCTGATTCGCTCAGAATATCGCAAAGGCTGGTCCCTTCCTGTTTCAGACGAGCTACTCGGAGTCGACTAGAGCGGTTCTAGAATTGATGTAGCTTTTGAGGGGCGTTCTTTGTTAGTTTGCATACATCTAAGGAGAGATGCAATGCGAGCATATTCAATGGACTTGAGAAGTCGAGTGGTCACG
>JANOAI010000210.1:0-20618 GCA_031411055.1 Pirellulaceae bacterium | reverse complement strand
GGCTTGTTCGAGCTAGCTAAGAAGCTTGAAGTGAGTGACCGGATCGATTGGTATTCCAATCTTGATGATGAGCAGCTCAGGGGTGCGTATGCTGCTGCGACGGCCCTTTGGTTTCCAAGCATTGTGCGAAGTGAAGCGTTTGGTTTGGTCCAAATTGAAGCCATGGCCAGCGGCTGCCCTGTTATCAATACCAATATTCTTGGTTCCGGCGTTTCTTGGGTTAGTCTGGATGACACTTCTGGAATCACCGTCCCGATTCAAGATTCGGCGGCACTGGCAGCCGCATCGCGGCGATTGGTCGAAGAACCCGGGCTTCGAGAACGGTTGTCTAGAGGTGCGATTCAAAGAGCCGAAGACTGTTTTGAGATCCACGACATGACTCAGCGAACGATGGAAATTTATGAGTCGGTCCTCGATAAATCATTCGAGCGATTGGTGGTTTCACGGCCAGTTTCAATTCCTCATGAAAGCAGAGTTGAATTTGCAACGTCGCAAACGCGATAGCTTCTGACGATCCATTTTCTTCTCCCCTCTTCTCTTGCTTTTTCCAGTTTAGCCTGACTCCGTGTATCTTCTTCTTGGTTCAACAGGCTTCGTAGGGGCCAAGTTTCGCAGCGTGCTTACTGAGCGTGGACTTTCATTTCGCTCGGTTTCACGTACAGAGTGCGATATCTACAACGGGGAAGATCTCGTTCAATGGTCCAAGATACCAAGGCGAACTTTCTCATCAATTGTGCTGGTTACACTGGCAAGCCTAACGTAGATGCATGCGAACTCGACAAGACGAACTGCTTAAACGCAAATGCAGTACTCCCGGGCATCCTTGATTCGGCTTGCTCGAAGGCTGGAATTCAATGGGGCCATGTTTCAAGTGGATGCATTTACACCGGGGACGGCCCCCAGCCTCATGGCTTCACGGAAACGGACCAGCCCAATTTTTCGTTTCGTACGAATAACTGCAGCTTCTATTCAGGTACGAAAGCGCTGGGTGAAGAAATCCTTCACAACAGCGATCGTTGTTATGTTTGGCGACTGCGCGTTCCGTTCGACGCTTTCGACTCACCTCGCAATTATTTGACCAAGCTCATCCGATATGAGCGATTGCTAGACGCAAGGAACAGTCTTTCACAGCTCGATGATTTTGTGAATGCTTGCCTGGACTGTCACGAAAAGCGGTTGCCGTTTGGAATTTATAACTTAACCAATACTGGATCGATTACAGCTCGCGAGGTTGTCGAACTTCTTGGACCGATCACGCCATCGGGAAAGACCTTTCAGTTCTTCGAGTCCGAAGAGGAATTTATGGCCGAGGCGGCTAAGACGCCCCGTTCCAACTGTGTCCTCGACAATACCAAAGCAACATCGTTTGGCCTTCAACTCCCTCATGTCCACGCTGCCATCGAGCGATGCGTTCGCGAATGGCAAGCCAGTTAGTGGTTCTGTTCAACGGTTTTTCCCAGCCGCGCATTCCTCATGGATGGAAAATTTGGTCCTACGTTCCTGACGCGGAATACGCAAAATTGAAGGCTCCGCCTGCCTCAAAAAATCTTGATTCGCAGGCGAAACCGGTGGTTTCGATGCAAGTGCATTTCAAGCCATGAAGCCCGAATTGTGAACAGGATTGGCGAAGCGTAGTTCTAGAGGTTTTCTGTCGCAGTCGCATTTCGGAAATTAGCAATAACCCGCCCATCTTAGCACTCGACCTTCCAATTCGTTGAACGTACTCTTCCTTTTACGAGATTCAAACTAGTCGAAACAGCATGACACTGCGCGTACTTCATTTGGCTTCCGGAAATATGTACGGTGGGGTTGAGCGAATTCTCGTGACACTCGCGCGCATGGGGACGATAACGCCTGAAGTTGAGTACCATTTCGGTCATTGTTTTCATGGACGACTTGAGGACGAACTTAGGAATGCGGGAACCGCGACCCATTTCTTAGGAAATGTTCGCTTCAGCCGACCTTGGACGGTTTGGAAAGCGCGAAGGAATCTTGCGAGACTGCTAGCCAGCCAAAAATTTGATGTGGTTGTGTGCCATTCGGCTTGGCCTCATGCAATATTTAATGGAGTTGTTCGCAAAAGCAATTTGCCAATTATATTTTGGCTTCACAATCGTACCGATGCAAAGCATTGGACGGAGAGATTGGCCAAACGCCGACCGCCGAATCTAGTACTGGCCGTGAGCAAATCCACGGCAGAGACGGCATCGGTGCAGTTTCCTACCGCTCCGACCGAAGTGTTCTATAGTCCAATTCCGATGAAGGCGCTGTTTGCGGAACCAGTGGATCGCGTGGCGGTTCGGGAAGAGTTAAACACGCAGCCAGATTCTGTCGTCATCATTCAAGCGAGTCGCATGGAAGCTTGGAAGGGACATTTGATCCATATCCAAGCGCTCGATAAAATCAAAAATATTCCAAACTGGACCTGCTGGATCGCGGGCGGGGCACAGCTTGATGCGGAAAAGCACTATCTTTCAGAAGTAAAGCAGTTGGTGGAACAAAAAGGGTTATCAGATCGAGTCCTTTTTCTTGGTGATCGATCGGATGTGCCACGTCTCTTGCTAGCATCCGATCTTTTCTGCCAACCGAATCTTGGCAGCGAGGGCTTTAGTATTGCTTTCATGGAAGCGTATTGCGCGAAGCTTCCCATCATCACGGGCCGAATAGGTGGTGGAACGGAAATTGTGGATGCGACGTGTGGACGTCTCGTAACGCCTGGTTCGGTGGACGAAACCGCCAATGCCCTACGTGAACTCATCGCAAACGCAGGACTTCGCAAGCAACTGGGAGAGGTCGGATTCAATCGCGTTGGCGAGATGTGCGACCCTAGCCAACAAATGAAGAAACTTGCCAGAATTTTGGCTGAAGTCGTTTTGCAGACCGATCCTTAACGCAGTGTCGAAAAGAATCATCGTCTCTACGAAACATGTTTTAGGATCGCACGTAAATGGATAAGACGGAACGAGCTCGGATTAGTTGCGGAACTTCCGGCAATCCTGTGTACGAAACTGTTGTAAGACTCATCACAGGCCAAAAGGTTGCGAATAAAGCGTCTATTTTGCTCGACGTAGGTTGCGGGGTTGGAAATCTTTATGCGTTTGTTAAAGACCAAGTTGACGTCTATGAAGGGGTAGACGTTGTACAATATGAGACCTACCCAGAAGGAATTCCGTTCCATCAACTCGATTTAGATTCGGGCCGAGCTTTGCTTCACGATAATTATGCCGATTTCGTGGTTGCGGTGGAGACGATTGAGCATTTGGAGAACCCGCGTGCGTTTGTGCGCGAGTTAGTTCGTTTGTGTCGTCCCGGTGGTACTGTAATTGTGACCACGCCAAACCAATTGAGCCTCCTAAGTTTGGGGACGCTGTTGATCAAAAAGCGTTTTAGTCAGTTCACGGATTCGAGCTATCCTGCGCACATTACAGCGCTACTCGAAATTGATCTCATTCGAATTGCCAAGGAGTGTGGGTTGATCGAAGTTACAACAACCTTTACGCAAGATGGGCGGATGCCACTTACTGCTGGGCGATGGCCCAAATTCTTAAGCCGTCGTTTTCAACGATTGTTCTCGGATACGATTGCGTTGATCGGCAAGAAATCGAAAGAAGTTTCATAGTCGGGTCGAAATTGCGATAACCTAAAATGGCGTTTGTATTTCCGGTTCTTGCACTTTTCGGTGTCTTTGTTCTCTGTCAACGTTCCATCGGTCTAGGCTTGTTGGGAGTTTTTGTCGTTGGCTATTTCAGCGGTATCGTTCGCGCAAATTTTCAATCCATCGCGACAACCTTTTTTTTTGACGCGGCTATTATCGGGCTTTATTCCTCATTTCTAGTTGGGCATACTCAAACTCTTGCACGTTCGATTCGTAGTACGAATGGCCAAATCGTACTCTTGCTCTTGATCTGGCCTTTGTTCTTAGTGCTGATTCCCGTCAATCACTTTTTGGTTCAACTCGTCGCATTACGTTCGAGCATCTTTCTTTTGCCATTGGTATGGATCGCGATAAAACTAAAACGGCAGGACATTGCCATGCTGACGCGTGGCTTTGCTGTCCTGAACATCATTGCGGCCCTTGTCGGGATATATCTTTATATTTACGGAGTTCCAGCTCTTTATCCCCGCAATGAGGTTACGCGCATCATTTACAACTCAAAAGATGTGGTGGGTGACAACTTTCGAATTCCTTCGACGTTTCTCAGCGCGCATGCTTTTGGATGTACGATGGTTCTGACCATTCCTTACTTGGTAGGAATGCTGGTCCGAATGAAAACCTCGGTTTTAGACAGAGCTCTCCTGTCGACAGGCATTCTAAGTTCCATTGTTGGGATACTTCTCTGCGCTGCTCGCCAACCACTATGGATTCTTGCCTTATTCTCGGCAATAGCGTGGTTACAGACAGGACTATCGATTCGTACTGGATTAGTGATCCTATTTTTCGGCGGTATTTGCGTCTATCTTGGGGCGACGAACGAACGTTTTCAACGCGGGTTTGCCCTCACCGAAGGGCAAGAAGGAACTGCTGGGTACGTGGAAGACAAATTGTTTGTTTTTAACCGAATGTACAATAGTATCAACGAAGATCTTTTGGATGTATTCATCAAGTACCCGATGGGGGCTGGGATGGGATCGGCCTTCGGTACCAGCATTCCCTATTTTCTTGCTCAGTATCAACCGGAGTTTATCGGTTCGGAAAACGAGTACTCAAGAATACTCGTGGATCAAGGTTGGATTGGTCTTGGTCTCTGGTTGCTGTTCGTATTCAAAGCTCATTTCCCATTGCCTTCCACGGTGGCAAAGGACGATTCGCTTCTCTTTCGAATGCTTCACTCGAATACGATGATCTATTGGGCAACAGCGTTTATTGGGACGGGCACATTGTCTTCCGTTCCTGCCTCGGCCGTGTTGTTGACGTCGATGGGATTGGGGCTCGCGAATCGTGAGCACGTTCTCCGTCATAAAAAGAAGTTGCAATCCCTGCGTTCTTTGCAGAAAAAGCGGCGTGCGATGAACGACATTCAAGGAACGGTCGCTTGAGTAAGTTCTGGGAAATGTGGGTGCCGACAGTTTCAGTACTGACAGGACATGGACACCGAGAACGCTTTTTGTTCGAGCAAGCCTTTTTGCGGTCGCTTGCGCCATGCTGCGGCAAAGTCATCGATAGCGAGTCCGTCGCGTCGAATTTCGTCTTATCGAAACTAACAGAACTTTAAATGGCCTTAACCACTAATAAGTCCATCTATGTTGCTCTGCTTAGTTGGTCCTACCAATTTGCCGCTTTGTTTATTGGGCTATGGTTGACGAGAAACCTGTTTTCGAAACTTGGCGAAGGCACCATGGGATGGTGGACTCAAACCTTGGTTTTGATTGGATACTTGTCGACGCTCGATTTCGGTCTCTCGGCGGCCTTGCCGCGCGAAGTAGCAAACGAAGTCGGAAGGATGCGGATCGAGCCGGGTCGTAATAACTTGCCCCAGATTCTGGCGGTATGGGGAAAGTTTGCATTGCTCCAAATCCCGTGTGCTATGGCACTCGCGTTGGTGGTTTGGTTTGCCTCCGAACGCGCCCAAGAGAATCGAGTCGCAATGCTCGGTACTATGCTTGCCGGCGCGGTGTTTGCATTCCCGTTTCGGCTTGGCGGGGTTCTATTGCGAGGACTGCAGGACTTTACATTCGACGTCGCTACGCAAATGCTCTCTTTCTTGACCGGGGCGACGGTTACAGTCGTCCTTCTCACGTACGACCATGCCTTGATGGCGTTGGGATGCGGATGGGGGTTTCAGATGCTTATCGCAAACGGTTTACCTTGGTTGAGGATCCTGACGGTACACCGAGCGTTACTCCCCGGATTTCGGCAAATCATGGCGGCGAAAGTCCCAAAAGCACTTTTCGCAATGGGTGCTTGGTGTTGGATTTCGTCGCTAGGGACGGGTCTCCTGGCGGGCTCAGAGATTCTCGCACTCGGCTGGTATTCCACGCACGATCAACTTTTCAGCTACGCTAACACTGTAAAACTTGTCGTCATTGCGTTCCCGTTCTGTTTGACGCTCGGAACGATCTTGCTGCCAGCCATCAGTGCCATGCGCGGTGCTGGAGATCGTGATCGGCTTAATGACATCGTCGTGGCTTACACAGAGTTTGTGCTTTGCCTATCGTGCATCGTCGGTGTCGTGGTCGTGGATCTCAATCGCCCTTTCGTGGCGTGGTGGTTAGGAGAACATCTCTTTTTGGGTCAATCATTGACATGGGCGGCGATCTTCTGCATGAATGTCAAGCATTTCTTGGATTCGACAGCGATTGCCTTGTTCTCGCTGGGTGAAGAGCAGACGCTAGGCAAGGTGACATTGGCCGGTGGGGTGATCTCGCTTGGCATCAGTTGTTTTTGTGTCGCTTGGTTTGGGCCGTTGTACGCAATCTGTGGACCGCTTAGCGTTTCGCTCGTCTCGGTGCCGATTGTCTATTACAGCATTCGAAAAGTTTCCGTTCCGTTGGCAAATCGAATGATCCGCGTTTTCATTCTGTGGGTCTTGGTGTTGCCTGCCATCTACGGCACTGCCAGTTTCTTGATCGGGATTCATGTTCAGCCCAAGCTTGTTCACCTCGTCCTTTATGCTGTTGCATCGGTTGGACTAGCCGTTGCAGGGCTGATTATTCCGGTGTACTTCTCCGAGCTCGGGGCCTATTTACGATCTCGTTGGAATGCGCGATGATTCGTTGCGACTTATCTGCGATTTCCGTATTTGGAGCAACCGGCGGTGTAGTCAGAATCGCCCTTGGATGGCTTAAGATTTGAATGAGATCGAAGCGAATGCGTTGCGGGGCGTCAGCGTTGTCGTTTGTACACACAACGGTAGCCGAAGGCTTCGACCGACGCTTGAACACATCGCTGGTTTGGAATCGACCGATTCTGTTCCCTGGGAGTTTATTCTGGTTGATAACAATTCGAACGACGATACAGCGGAAATAGCCCGAAAAATCTGGTCAGAATTGAGCGATCGAGAAATACGAGTGATCCATGAGCCTATCGCAGGATTGAGTCAGGCAAGGCGGGCTGGAATGGAAGCCGCTCGTTACGACATTGTGTCTTTTGTCGATGACGACAATTGGCTCAACAAAAATTGGGTCTCAATCGTGCGACGCGTTTTCGACGAGCATCCGGAAGTTGGCGCTTGTGGAAGCCGAAACTTAGGAGCGTATGAAAACGTTCCTCCTGAATGGTTGAAGGGTTTTCTGGGTTCTCTTGCCATCGGTGAGCAAGGGGCACAAGCTGGCGACGTGACGGAACACCCAGGGGTTCTGTGGGGAGCGGGTCTTACGATCCGGAAGGAGGCTTGGCAAGACTTGATCCATGGCAGTTTTGTCTTTTGGATGTCGGATCGAACTGGTAGTTCATTGATTGCCGGTGGTGATTGCGAGATTTGTTTCGCCCTCCGACTCGGCGGCTGGCGTTTATGGTACGAACCGTTGCTTCAACTCACTCATTTTATGCCTTCGGCTAGATGCGAGTGGAGCTACTTTCTTCGACTAGCGGAGAGTTTTGGCCAGACGGCGGTTTGGGGAGATGCCTACACTGCGGCTTTGGAAAATCGCTTGCCGAAGAGGATCGCCTTGGCTTTTATCGAACAAATATCGTTGATTGCCAGACACCCGATCCGATTCTTAACACGCAAACACGATCGTTGGGTCGGTGACACAATCGTCTTCAATCAATTTATGAGCTTGGGTAGGCTGAAAGAATGGCATTCTGCCGGTGAGAGGCTGCGAGCGCAGCGGGCCTCATTGCGTTCCCTACGAGACAATCAACGACGGAAAGCATGATGAATAAGACAATTTTGCACTTGGGATCCGGGATGAAGTACGATCCGGCATGTGTGAATGTGGACCTTGTGGCCAGCGTAAAGCCGGATGTCGTCCACGATTTGGATGCAATGCCGTGGCCATTCGAGGAAAACACATTCACTGAAGTGCGAGCCTTCGATGTGCTCGAACATCTGGACGATATCGTCGCTGCAATGGAAGAGATACACCGTGTATCGAAGGCTGATGCCGATGTTTTCATTACCGTCCCACACTATTCGAGCGCGAATGCTTGGACGGATATTACGCACCGCCACTATTTCTCAGTGAACAGTTTTAACTATTTCACCGGTGACCATCGTTTCAATTTCTATACCGATCGCCGTTTTCAACGCGTTGCGTCGGGTATCGTTTTTCACCCAACCTTAGCGAATAAGATCGTCCATCGCTTGGCAGCTCGCTTTCCAGACGAGTACGAACGCCGCTGGGCTTGGATGTTTCCTGCTTGGTTTCTTTCGTTTCACTTACGCGTGATCAAATCCTCGAAAGAAGCAACCTAGCGGTTGTCATGCCGTCGGTGATCAAGAGAGTCTTGCACTTCGTTCCGGCCTATTTTGGCCAACGCGGTGTTGTCGGTGGTGCAGAGCGCTACGCTCTCGAACTGGCCAAAGCCATGGCCAGCAAGGTAGAAACGAGCTTGGTCTCCTTTGGGGAAAAGGACGAAGAATTTTTTGAGGATAGCCTGCGTGTTCGCATATTTGGCGCACCGTATCGAATACGCGGGCAAGCCAACAACGGTTTTCATTCCGGCGTTTTACGCGAAATGTTGAAATCACAAGTGGTTCATTGCCATCAGCAACACTTAGTTTGCAGCTCGTTGTTGGCAGCATGCTCGATGCTACTGCGAAAGAAATGTTTTGTCAGCGATTTGGGAGGGGGGGCCTGGGATATTTCAGCATACATTTCGACTGACAGCTGGTATCGAGGCCACCTTCATATTAGCGAGTACAGCCGAAAGGTTTTCAAGCACGAGCATCGAACGAACGCATCGGTAATTCTTGGCGGCGTCGACTATGAGAAGTTTTGTCCTGATCCTACCATTGCCAAAGAAGACATGGTGATCTTCACGGGACGGCTGCTACCTCACAAAGGGATCAACGACCTTGTCGAAGCGTTGCCCCATGGACTTAAATTAGTGTTGGTTGGCCGACCCTATCACGCCGAGTTCCTCGAATTGCTCAAAAAAATGGCTGTCGGCCGGGATATTCATTTTATGCATGAGTGTAGCGATGAGCAGCTTGTCGATCTTTATCGTCGTTCGATATGCGTCATTTTGCCGAGTGTCTACAAGACTTGCTATGGGGTCGAGTCGCCGGTTCCAGAGCTCCTCGGACAAACTCTCCTCGAAGGGATGGCTTGCGGTACAGCAGCCATTTGTACCGATGTCGCGAGTATGCCCGAAGTCGTTGAAGATGGTAAGACGGGTTTCGTCGTACCGCCCAACGATCCGGTCACGTTACGACAACGCTTGGTGCAATTGCGAGACGATCGAGAATTGGTACAGAACTTAGGCTATGCCGGGCGAGCGCGCATCCTGGAGCATTTTACATGGCAGAAAGTCGTTGATCGCTGTTTAAGGGCATATTCCGAATAACCTTTTTACCGCCAAACCCAATCTCCCCTTTCTCCTCAATGTCCGACTTAGACAAATCGCTCGCTGATCGCTACCTGGCCTTAAATGCTTTCCGTGGGTTGGTCTGCCTTCAAATTTTGTTGGTCCACACTTACATCGGCGATTTCGCCTTCGTGATTGAAAGTCGACTTGGAAGTTGGTTCACGTTCCTAGTGCATCACTTTCGTTTTGGCTACGGAACCTTCTTCGTATTAGCAGGCTTCTTTTTGGCCGCTAGCTTCAAGCCAAAAAAATGGAGTCATTTATCCGTACTAGGATTCTTTTCTCGACGAATCCTGCGATTGCTTGTCCCCTACTGGGTTGCCTTTGCTCTAGGACTGGCAACATTTGGATTGAGTAGTTTGCTGCGACATCGATCCTACGAATTTCCATCAATGTTTGAATCGCTATCGATGTTGTTGTGCCTGCACGATGTCTTTCCAGTACGGAGATTGCCTTCCGTCACGTTTTGGTTTCTGGCCCCGTTAGTGCAGTTTTACTTCATATGGCTCGTTTTTTTCTGGTTGATTAGGCGACTGTTTCTAATTTGGCAGTATCCGGACTATCATGTGCGCGCGATCCAATCCATGGTCGTACTGACCTTCTCCATTTTTACCGTTTCGTGGTTGTTTAACTGGTTTGGTTACGAATCGACGTGGGAAATGCCTCGGTGTAGCTTGTTTCTTTGTGCTGGCTGTATCGCTTATTGGAAACACATCGGAATTGTCTCGAATCGCTGGCTAATCGCGGTCGCACTTTCGATGTTGATGTTGGGTGTTGCCACCTCGGATTCAAGACGGATCGCAGCGTCGGTCGCCATCTTGCTTATTCCGTTTCTAGCAGATTGTCGCATAAACTCGGCGTCGTGGCCGATACGTTTTCTCAACACGATCGGCGTCCGATCGTTCAGCATCTATTTGACGCAATCCTTTGTCGTTTATCGGCTTCTCAATGTCCCGTACTTGCTGAACGTGCCGATCACCTTTGAAGTAGCCGTTTTTGTGCTATTCATCGCGATGGCTTTGGCGATCAGCTTCGGGTTTTTGTTTTACGCGATCGTCGAAAAGCCGGCGGCAAAGTTGGCAGCTAGGATTGAGTATCGCTCGTTGCCCGACACGGCGCAGGAATGTCCGTAGTTTTGCGGACACGCGGCATGGATAAGCAAGTTCGAGATCGCTGATGAAAGCTCGGAAAATCGCCGTGGCAAGCCGATTTTTGCAGCGGATCGGCGGCGTGGAAACGTATCTTACGACAGCGTTACCGGAGCTTGCGCGAAAGGGATACGAACTTCTTTTGTTCGTCGATTCCGAATCGGTGTCCGACGATACAATTCATAGTCGACTTCCTGACTGTCCCGTTCTGATAAGTAGCCAAATCGGAGCCGAGGAATCGCTTCGAAGGCTCAATGATTGGCGTCCGGACATCGTATATCTTCATGGGTTGAGCAACCCAGCACTTGAGCGAGCAGTATCCAAAACCGGACGTTGTGTAAGTTTTTTGCATGATTATCGATGTATGTGTATTTCGGGGAGAAAACGCTTTGCATTCCCGGTCATGCGACCGTGTTCGCGAACATTCGGTAGCGGTTGCTTAATTCGGTACCACGCCCGAAGATGCGGGGGGCTCAATCCGATAGTCATGTTTCGCGAATATGCAAAAACCAGTCAGCGACTTCAAAACGTGTTGCATAGTGAAGCGGTGGTAACGCATTCTGTCCACATGTACGACGAATGTCTCAAACATGCTGTGCCTCCGGAACGATTGTTTCGAATTCCTCTTGGAACACAGTATGATGACGTCGAGATGGAACCGTCTCGTGATCGCGGGGATGCGGATCGTGGAATTTTGAAGTACTTCGCGAATCCTGAACTGCCGTTGAAACTTTTATTTTGCTCGCGACTCGATCGCGATAAAGGGGCGGAGATCGTAGTTGAAAGTGCCCTTGAGCTTGCTCGACTCCTTGATCGCCAAGTTGAATTGACGATCGTCGGAGAAGGGCCTTCGCATTCGGTACTGCGACAACAGGTTGCGCGACTCCATTCAAACGCCGAAAAGTCCAAAGTCAATGTCTTCTTGAAAGGTTGGCTCAGCCGAACCGAAGTCGAAGTGCATCTGCGCTCGACGCATTTATTGGCCTTTGCAAGTCTTTGGCCGGAACCGTTTGGATTGTCGGGAATCGAAGCTGGACGATTTGGCGTTCCGGTCGCCGGGTTTGCTGTCGGTGGAGTGACTACGTGGCTCAAGGACGGCGTCAATGGTTTTTCTGCCCCGGGCGATCCTCCAACGAAGGAGGGTTTGGCGCGGGCACTAGTCAAGTGTGTTTCGAGTGAAACAATTTATCGTAGCTTGGCGAAAGGAGCCTTGGAACAATCGGCAAATTTTCGAAGTTCAGAACACTTTCGACGGCTGTTCGATGTGTTTGAGTTGGTCTTGCATCGGGACCGTCCGTAGTTTCGCAATATGCCGACTTCTACTTCAAGCTGTCTACCGATAAAGCCCGTAAATAAATCGACATCGTATATTGCTTCGCTCACTGGGGTCCGAGGAATACTCGCTTTCTGGGTTTGCATCTTTCACATGTCTGATCATATCTGCTCCTTGGTTCCGGAAGCAACGGCCGGTTATTCGGCAATGCGAGCTGGCTTCGTCTCGGTGCCAGCTTTCTTTGTTCTGTCCGGATATGTAATGTGGATTAACTATGGTTCCAAGATGATCTGTTTTCGCTGGAAGTCGGTAGTTGACTTTTTGATTCGACGGTTCCGACGGCTATATCCGGTGCATCTATTTTCATTGCTGGCAACGCTTATGCTTTTTTTGGGATCAAAGGCACTAGGCATCGAGGTACCGCACGAGCTGTATTCGGCGAGAGACTTTGTCCTGAACCTGTTCTTGATTCACACATGGGTTCCAAAATTTCAATATTCTTGGAACTACCCATCGTGGTCGATAAGTAGCGAGTGGTTTGCGTATATCCTGTTCCCCCTATTTTGCGTAACGATCGGGAAAATTGCCAACGCGAAATTTGCGTGGCTTGCTTGTTTCACGGCATTGATAACGACGCTGGTACTTTATTCGATCAAAAATAGTATTTTGTTTTTTACGATGATCGAAGCGGTAGCCCCGTTTCTAGTCGGAATGTGTGGAGCAATCGCAATAAATAAAACCGAGTCGTTCAAGGTTATCCCGACGGCTACACCGGACGGGCTCTTCGCGCTGCTTATCGTATTGACGTGCTTTCTAAGCAGTACGACCATTGGTAATGTCGGCTTCGTTTTATGCAGCGGATTAGTTTTGTCGCTTGGCATTCTCGGCGAGAAATGCAGTTTTTTTTGGCGGAATCGTATCACGGTATTCCTTGGCGAAATATCCTACTCGTTGTATCTAACTCATTTCTTGGTGATAAAATTTGGATCAAAGATCGTTCCCAGCTTGGATGGAACGGGTTCAGCCTTGGGAGCCGCGGTTGTTTTTGCCTATTTTTTTGCTGTTCTATCGGTTGCATATGCCGTCCATCGCTTCATCGAAAAACCGTTTCTAATCGTTAACAGCCATCGAAACATCGCTGGTCCGCCGAAAACGATTGGTCACTCCGGATCGTGAATTCTCGTCCTTCTATGGCCGTTCTATTTGGACAGACGTCTGAGATGTCGACTTCTTTCCAAACTCGGCAATTGTCGAGTGCTTTGGAAAAGTGGTTTGAATTGGAACGATTGGAATTGCCTTCGTGGAGAAATCGATGGTTGAACAAAGCGGCGCGTTTGGCCCGAAATTGGACAACGAATTATCTTTCACGGCCGAAAGCCGATTTCGTTCTTTATGCCAATGATGGGCTTATTGACCTACGCCGGTTCTCGAAAGCCAAACGTTTGCTGTACTGGTACGACGCTCCTGACGACTGGCGGCTACGCCCGCCACAACGTCGATGGAGCGATTACAACCTTTGGTTGCGATATCAGAATGTACTGCATGCGGACTATGTTTTTGCTGTCAGTGCTATCCAATTGGAAATTGCGCGTGAGCTTCGGCGGGGTCGTGAAGAGACGGTCGCCTATATGCCGGTTGGTGTTGATTGTAACGCTTTCGATCCATCACGATTCGACGGAACGAAAGAACGAATTCGACTAGGTATTCCGACCGACGCCATCGTTGTCGGTTACTTGGGGTATATCGGAATCCTAGGCGGGCGCTATGCCGGTCTCCCTTTAGTCGAAGCGGCGCGAGAATTGGCGTGCGACGAAAGGATTCATTTTCTTGTGGTTGGTTTTGGTCCGGGGCTATCCGTGTTTCGCAGTGAAGTCGCGAAACTAGGATTGTCCGAACGCTTTACGTTTACCGGTTTCGTCGAAGACCATGAAGTTCCGTTGGCGCTGGCAGCCATGGATATCGCCGTCGATACTTTGGATGTTGGTTTCCATTCGCTAGCGAGATCAGAAACCAAGTTGAAACAATACATGGCTATGGGAAAAACTTGCGTTGCGACAGCCATCGGCGAAAATGTCGTTGACTTGGATAATGGGCGCTGCGGCATTTTGGTGGAGCCAACTTCCGAATCGCTTGCCGCCGGAGTGAAGAGAGCTGCGGCCGACGAAAAATTACGCGTCGAGTTGGGAATGCTTGTTCGGCGGCGCGCCGTCGAGCATTACGAATGGAAACGATTGGCGGAGAAAATGGCGATCAAAGTTCAGGAATCGGTTGGTAGATGAGCGTGCCCCGCGAAGTCGATTGGCATTTTTTGACGCCAGGGTATCCACCTGATTTCGGAGGCGTTAGCGACTATACACGTTTGGTCGCCGAGGAGTTAGCGGCACGTCAACACAAGGTTCATGTCTGGACGGGTGGTGATTCAGGCGATGAAACAACCTCGGTAGGACCCATTGTTCATCGTCGCCTGGGGAAGTTCGAACCGAGGTACTTCGAGTTTTTTTCGAAAGCGTTGGATTCGGAAATCTCCGACCATAGGCTTGTAGTGCAGTATGTTCCACATGGATTCGGTTTTCGGGCGATGAATATCGAAATGACGCGTTGGCTGTACAAGCAATCCAAGCGGACGAACCTTCGGATGCTAGTCATGTTTCATGAAGTTTTGTTTCCATACAAACTTTGGCCATTGCACCACAATCTCATTGCCTGGATGACGCGGAGAATGCTTCGCAACATTCTTAAGTGCAATCCGTATATTCACGTATCCACGCCTGCTTGGACACGGTTCATCGAGAAATATGCATCGCGTAACGTTTCTGTGACTTATCGCCCCATCCCATCAAACATTCCTTCGATCGTCGGTAGTCGCGATCAACCGCTTCGTAGTCGATGGTGCGATCAGTTGGGGGTAAAGACCTTGATCGGGCATTTCGGGACCTTTGGCCAGGAGATTTTTGGTCTTTTACTGCCAGCCGTGCTTGAACTTGAAAAAGCGACTTCCGAGCTCGGTTTCGTCTTAATCGGTAAGGGAGCGGAAAACGCAGCAACGAAGTTGATTGCTCGCTGTCCTAGCCTTCGAAATCGAATCGTGTTCCTTGACGGTGCCGACCATCGCTCGGTTGGCGAAGCGATTGGTTCATGCAACATAATGTTGCAACCCTATCCAGATGGCATAACGACACGTCGAGGCTCGGCAATGGCTGCCCTTGCAAACAATACAGTGATCGCAACCAACGACGGTGAACATTGCGAGGAATTCTGGGCGGAGGAAGGACTTGTTTCCTTAGCCAAGCGCCCAGGCCCTGAATGTTTGCGCGACGAAGTTCTCAATCTTTGTCGGTCAGCCGAACGGCGTTTGAAACTGTCTTCCAAAGCACGCGCCTACTATGATCGCCGCTTCTCAGTCGGGAGTACGGTCGATGCGATTCGATTGGCATTCGGCGATATCGAGCCCAAGTCGGATGTCGACTCGATACCAAATGGATAGGAATCGCAAAAAAATAGCCATTGAACGAAGTTCGATTGAATTCCAAGATCGCGCAGCCAGCGTCTGGACTCCAGCGGCACCAGACGCGTTCCCGCAATTTACGGGTCCATTGTGCGCATCGCTCTAGTCGTTCACGATTACCATCGCAAAGCGGGACATGCTCGTTACGTCGCGGAACTTGCCACCCGTTTCCAGCGTGAACACGAGGTCCACGTCTTTTCGAATACATTTGAACAGCCAGAGCCGCACCACATTGTCCATCATCCTGTTCCATCTTGGCGAGGCAATGCGCTCGCCAGCATTTTGACCTTCATTTTGCCGGTATCGCGTTTGATCGCTAGGCACGGCCCGTTCGATATTGTTCATGCCCAAGGATTGTGCGGACTTTCCCAAGATGTCGTCACGGCGCATATTACTCAAGCCGGTTGGTTTGCCGCCGTTGACAGAGTGGGACAGCCACAGTCATTGCGGAAACGACTCTTTCGGGCAATCGTCTCGCCACTCGAAGCTCGGGTCTATCGCGAGCGATCTGCCAAAGCATTTATCGCCGTCTCGCGTCGTGTGCAAGAAGATCTCAAGAAGTACCACGGATTGGAAGGTCAGGTCTGCATGATCCATCATGGGGTCGATACAGTCACCTTTCAGCCAGACAACCGTCGGGTTGATCGTGCCGAGATTCGTGATTCCATTGCCGTCGCGGACAATCAATTTATGTTGCTATATGTCGGCGATTGGCAAAAAGTAAGCCATGTCTTGTGGCAAGTGTTGGAACTAATTCCCAATGTCGTTTTGACGGTCGTGACTCGTACTTCGGCGACCGAAATTGGTGCCGAGGCGATTCGACGCGGTCTCACAACTCGCCTTAAAGTCGTTTCCGAGACGAATCATATCGCTCGTTACTATGCCGCGGCCGATGCATTCATCTTCCCGAGCTATTACGATACCTTCGGCATGGTCGTGGCCGAAGCGATGGCCAGTGGTCTGCCCGTAATCGTTTCGCGTGATGCAGGAGCTTCGGAATGGATCGACGAAGGTCGCAATGGCATGATCGTCGAAGATTCGAATGACGCGAAAGGTTTTGCAACCGCCGTTCAGCGTCTCATGGATTTTCCGGAATGGAGACTTACAATGGGTAAGGAGGCACGCGAAACTTGTCTCGAACATACATGGGATCGCGTCGCTGAGAGGACTTTACAAGTATATCGATCGGTTGTTACCCCATCTGCATGAGATCGGACGAAACCAACCTATCCGATTGCATCATTGCCGACCAAGTGCTTGAATATGTGCTTTAACTCAACATTTGGTAGTGTGGGCCTGTACCAATAAGAAATAACCATGAGCAACTTAGACTACGATTCACGATTTTACGAAGGTATTCATGAAACATCACAGGCTTCGGCTAGTGAAGTGGTTCCACTCGTTACCAGCCTTCTGAATCCGTCCAGCGTGCTGGATGTTGGCTGTGGTACGGGTACTTGGCTGGTTGCTTTTCGAGCCCATGGCGTTTCTGTTCGCGGCGTCGATGCGAAGTACGTCGACCGATCCCAATTGAAAATCGAGCAAAGTGAATTTGAGCATGTAAATCTCTCGCAACCCTTTGTGTTATCTGGAAAGTATGACTTGGCCGTTTGTCTGGAAGTTGCCGAACACTTGCCGCGAAAGATGGCGATGCCGTTGATTGAACAGCTTGTTGATGTTGCACCTGTGGTCCTGTTTTCTTCTGCCGTTCCAGGGCAAGGCGGTACCGCGCATATTAATGAACAATGGCACAGTTACTGGCACAAACGGTTTCAACGGGTGAACTTCGAGTGCTTTGACGTTATTCGTCCCAAAATTGTCACGAACAGTGAGGTTGCATGGTGGTATCGTCAGAACATGTTCGTGTATGCAAAGAAGGATTCGCCCAAGTCAAAAGAGTTGGCAGGTCACTGCATTTCGTCTCCGATGGAAATAGTAGCTCCGAATGTGTTTCGCATGCAAACGAACGTGGGGGCATTGTTGAGAAACTTACCGGCTGCGATCTGGAGAGCCGCCCGAAATCGGCTGTCGGATTAAGCGACAACCCGATTGTGCAGACTTCGGTTCTGATGACTGTTTACAACAATTGGATGAATTGCGACGTCCTCGCGACAATTAAAGTGCTGATCAGAAAGTCGTTTTGTGAATCGCATCGCACCTAAAGATTTTTATATTGCCATTTTCATCGCTGGAGCGGTCCTTGTCGCAGGCATCGGCTGCATTTTGCTACGACCTGACTTGTTTCAAAACGACGAAGAATTGATTCTTGGAGAAGCAGGTAATCTCCTTTATCGAGCCGAGCAAATCTTTCATGGAAAAGTCTTCTATAAAGAAATCGCCTCACAATACGGCCCTACAAGTACGTATCTGTATGCTGGGTTGGCGTACCTCATCGGCAATCACGGTATCAGTATGGCGATCCATAACACGATTTTCCCAGCAATTGGGCTCGTGTTTCTGTTTTTAACCATTCGTTTCGTGGCTCCCCTTCGGACCTCGCTTCTCTTTTTCGCCACCATTGCGATATGGACTTTCGTCTATCCTTTTACGCCGTTCGGTGTCTCAGCATATGGTGGTGGCGAGTACATGCCGGTGGAGAAACTTTTCGTTGCGACCATTGCATTTCTCTTGGTTGGCGGATCGACAGCACGCAGTTCGGGAGCAATTGGGTTGCTTCTCGGCCTTATGCAAACGGTAAAGTTCGGGTTGGCGTTTTATCTTGGATTGGCGATCGCCGTTTTAGAGCTTATGGCTTGGCTTCGTGATCGTTCAACGGAATCGTTCGGGCGACTGGTGTGGCGAGGTTTCTCGCTGGCTTTGGCCTTTTGCTTGGTGCAAGCAAGTTACTTTTTAGTTTTATTGGTAACACTTCCCCCAGAGATTGCGTGGGAGGCCGTGTTTCCGTCGTGGATTCTCGAAGGCTACCCCAGCGCGGAAAGTTGGATGACATTCGACAAACTAGTTGCCGGTACACCTCTTGTTTACGTCACACAACGAATCGTCATTTTGTCCGCCTTTCTTCTTGGATTGATCGGTGTTGCCTGCATCATTGTCGAGACTGTTTTTGGTGTGCGATTTCTCCAGTCCTTTCATCGCCGCCACGTGGTCATGCATGCTCCATTCCTGGCATGTTTGCTAGGATTTGGGACGTTTCTTGCGCACGAACATCTCGTTTTCGTTTACTCTTGGCTGGTATTGTTCGGTGCTGTCCCCATTTATAGCGTGATTAATTCATGGCTACGAACGTTGGCCATCGCGATTCCGATTCCAGCTTTCTGTCTGATTGCGAAGGTGTTTTTGATCAATCCAGTGTGCGAAACGACGATCGCTTGCGAGGATCACAAGTATCCGCGACTTTATTCGCCGCGTGGCGGAACTTCGGCCCTTTTCGACGAATTCTACGACCGTTCGTCGACAGCATCTTCACCACATCCTCTCTATTTGTTCGTAAACGATTCGGCGGGCGGCGGGTTTCACTACTATTTTCAACCTTGGTATCCGTTGCGGACCTACCTGGCCGACCGACCGTATATCAGGCCGCATGACGTTCCTGCGTTTGTTCAAGCAGGGGAAACCATTGCTGGCCTTTTGGTTACTCGAAAGCGACTGGGTGAGCGAAGCTTCGAAGAACTCGTTCGCCACGCCTTTCCTAAGCCAGTCGCCGATACGTTAGCCCGGCGTAAGCCGATTCGTTCCGAGGCGTTAAACGAACATATTTGGCTCTTTGCTTTTGAAGAAGCGCGAACGGTTAGCCCTTAGGTCTAGTAGTTCTCTCTTCGTTCGAATGCTTGTCCCATAAAGCCATGAAACCTATGCAAAGCGAAATAGTTCCGCTTAAGAGGCTCTCGATCGTCATTCCGGCTCGCGATGAAGAAGGATGTATTGCATCGACAGTTAAACATCTTCATCTTGAGTTGAGTCTTCAAGGTGTTCCCCATGAGATCGTTGTTGTCGACGACGGGAGCAAGGATAAGACATGGGAGATTCTCCAGGCTTTGCAAACCGAGATTCCGCAGGTTGCTCCGACACAAAATTCCGACCGCCATGGATTTGGCATGGCTATTCGTTGGGGAATCGACCATTCTACCGGCGATGCGGTCGTGATCATGATGGCGGATGAATCCGATGATTGCCGCGACGTTGTTCGCTACTGGAACTTGCTCAACGAAGGATTCGATTGTGTTTTTGGAAGCCGCTTTGTGAAGGGCGGAGGCACAATCGATTATCCTTGGTTGAAGCTTCGGCTAAATCGTCTCGCCAATCTCTTTATAAGAATTTTATTTCGAATCAAACTCAACGACACGACCAACGCCTTCAAAGCCTATCGTCGAAATACGCTTGATGGCTGTCGCCCGTTTCTTTCGCCTCATTTCAACCTGACGGTTGAACTACCGCTCAAAGCGATGATTCGAGGCTACACTTGGGCGGTCATTCCGATTACTTGGAAGAATCGACGAACGGGTGTTGCCAAGCTAAAGATACGCGAAATGGGGAGTCGCTATTTTTTCATTATCGCCTACTGCTGGCTTGAGAAATTCTTTAGTCGCGGCGATTACTTGAAAAGTAACTCTTTGGTATCGTCGAAGGCAGCTAAAAACACGGTCTAGTTTGACCGATTCCGGTTTCATTGCGCGATAGTTCAATTTGATGGATCGATATATTTTTGTCCACGATGCATTCGCAAAGCATTTTTGAACTATCGAATATTGAACAAGTTCCCCTGTTGTACGACCTATGAGTATGTCAAAACTACGTATCCGATTCGTTCAATCGCTCATTGCTTTAAACGAATGGATGATATTTTATCCGCGATTAAGGCGTTTCTATCGCTCATTAGGCCTCGACGGAGACGTGACGATCTTCGACGTCGGCGCAAACAAAGGACAAAGTATTCGATTCTTCAAAAACCTTTATCCTCGATCGGCGATATGGGCCTTTGAACCGAATCCGAATCTCTTATCCGAACTCAATAAGTCGTTTGGTCGTGACGCTTCCATTCGCGTCTTTGGCTTGGGAATTAGCGATACGCACGGGACTCGCGTACTCAATGAAACCGTCATGGATGAGACGTCGAGTTTTGAGGAACTCAATGAGAATTCGAGTTACCTTCAAATGAAGGCTCGCGTACTCGGTGTTAACAAAGACTCGATTATCAGTCAGCGGTTTGAATGCAAAACGACCACCTTGTCCCAATTTATGACAGAACATTCTGTTTCGAAA
>JANOAI010000209.1:0-9964 GCA_031411055.1 Pirellulaceae bacterium | reverse complement strand
GTGGACAAATCCTTACCTTGCCACCCCCGCGCGTCGCGCGAGATGCGACCTGCTGAGTTCGAAATTGGTCGCCGGCGACCAATCTTGCCACCCCCGCGCGTCGCGTGAGATGCGACGAATGTTTTTCAAATTAGCCGCCGGCGGCTACCTTGCCACCCCCGCGCGTCGCGCGAGATGCGACGTAAGACATTGGGTACAAATGTACCCAATAACGCTCTCATCCCGCGCGTACCGAGTTTCACCGACCATCGATACCTCCGATCACTGCGACACATTTGTCAGAATTCTGACAAATGTATTGACCCGAGTCTCACCGACCATCGATACCTCCGATCACTGCGACCTGTTAATAGTGCGGTCGACCGCACTAATATTTCAAGTCTCGCCGACCATCGATACCTCCGATCACTGCGACGACGAAATCAAAACATCTAAAGATGTTTTGATCGACGTCTCACCGACCATCGATACCTCCGATCACTGCAACAGCCCCATTCCCAAACCAAGCCCAGCAAGGACTTTGCGTTGACGTTTGCGAGAGGCTCGAGGTTGTCGCCTATTCCGTGTGGTCTTTTGTGCCACCGCTCGCACGAACAGTACCTACGTCAATCATGACGACTATATGTAAATGCAATCGGATTGCAGTACAGTCAATTGTACTGCTCGTTGGCAATCGCTCGAGCAAAGTCGCTGTACGAGAAGCAAGCTAAGGAAAGACAAGGGAAAAGAAACGATCTAACTTCTGGGACAATTGTCCCAGAAGTTCAGAGAGCACGCGACAAGGCAGGCGAAGCCGTAGTCGGGGCGAAGATGGCGAAGCTGAAGGATGGAGGTGATCGCAAGAGCGATGACATCAAGTCATCTAAAGACGACTTGATTCGCGACGCAGCCGCAGCGTTGCTGAAGGAGATGGAAAAGCACGAAGGAGGCAGACCAACAAAGGAAACCGGTAACACGATGTTACCAGTTTCTCTCTCCGACCTTGGCATCGACAAGATGCAATCTTCGCGGTGGCAACTGTCAGTTAGGCACGTCGTTTTGGTGTACTACTCCCGAGTCCCGTTCAGCCACCGAACTTTTTGCAGATTTTTCCTGAAATTTTCAAAGTAGTTCCAAGAGTGCTAAGAACGCAATAAACCTCTAAAAACATTGGGAAAACCATTGAATTCTGTCGATTCTGACTCTGTCAGTTAAGGTTCGAGTCCTTACGCCACTATCATTGGCCGATATCTTTGGAAATTATCCGGTTTTGACGGTTGAAACGAGGCGAATGTCGCTTCTTTTCGGATGTCTTGGCCCGAATGTAGCATGAAGTAGTTTGACCTGCTTGTCTGCCTGCCTAGAATGCTATGCTCGATCAGAATCCGGAGAAATCGTACATGTCTAGAAAACATTGGTTAGCTGCATTGCCCGTTTACAACGAGGCCCAATCGGTCCATTCCATTTTGGACGAAGTCTCTAAGTATGCAGACCGTATTTTAGTTGTGAATGACGGTTCGACGGATGCAACGGCCGATCGATTGGCCGAACGGAACGATATTGAAGTTCTCGATCATGGTACGAACCGCGGCTATGGAGCTGCCCTCAAAAGCGCGTTTCGTTACGCCATCGACGAAGGCTATGATTTTGTCGTGACCCTCGATTGCGATGGCCAGCATCAGCCGAAGCGCATTCCTCGCTTTGTCGCTGCCTGCGAACAAGCCGACATTGTCTCCGGGAGTCGGTACTTGAAGGACTATGCCACGGACGATCCAGCTCCGGCGCAAAGGATGTTTATCAACAAGCAAATCACGCGTCAAATCAATGACCGATTTGGGCTTTGTCTGACCGACGCATTCTGCGGATTCAAAGCTTATCGCACTTCTGCCTTAGAACTGCTTGATATCGAAGACAACGGATATGCGATGCCGCTCGAACTTTGGGTTCAAGCCGCCATGCGAGGATTACGGATTATTGAGATTCCTGTACCGCGACTCTATCTGGACTTAAATCGTTCGTTCGGAGGCTCGCTCGATCAAGCCGAAGTTCGCCTAGCGTACTACAACCAAGTATTGGACAAGAGCGTTCAAGCCATGCAGCATCGCGGCTTTCGAATGCCCGTCGGATTGCAGACAGCCTCAGCCGTCTGTTGTGGCGACTGCGTCTAGATGCAAGACTACCCTTCGTATCAGGCTCCCCGGGCCGACGGAGCGTGGCTGTGTGAGCCAGAGCCGAATAGGGCTTCGAGCCTCATTGCGGCCAACCAGCATTTGCTCAATGAGAGCGACGTACGATGGTTGGGTATTCCTCTATTGGAATTGCGACGCACGGGAAGAAACGACCTGCTGCAAGCTGCAGATCGCAATTCGAAAGCAAATTTCACGCTGCAACCGATTCCTCTTCCTCGCACCCCAGCGAACATCCAAGGCGATGCTTCCGACGCTTCGCCGATACTGTTGAGTGGGCACCAGCCGGAGTTGTTCCATCCAGGCGTTTGGTTCAAAAACTTTCTACTGTCGGAACTCGCGGGAAGAAGCCGAGGGGCCGCCGTCAATGTCCTGGTTGATCACGACTTGGCCAAACGAACGAGTTTCGATCTTCCCTTGCGAATGTCCAATGGTCGTCTCACGAAAGAGTCGGTCGCTTTGGAGACTCCGTGGTCGGAAGTACCTTGGGAACATGCCATGCTGCGTGATGTATCGTCATGGGATCGCTTTGTCGAATCCGCGTGTGAGCATCTTCGATCGGTGGGGATTGAAAAACCGCTCTTGCTGGAAATGAATGCGGCCATTCGAGATTCCATTCTCAAAAATCGATCGCTGGGTGAGGGCTTTGCCGTTGCCAGACATCGGATTGAGGTTGCGGCTGGTTTGTCGACGCTGGAGGTCCCATTCAGTCATCTCGCATCCAGCCAAGCTTGGACTGCGTTTATCGGCGAGTTCATTCTGCGAGCCGATGAAGTCTCGACGTCGTACAATCGCGCTCGGGATTTATACCGAGCCTTTCATAAGATCAAGAATTCAGCGCAACCGTTGCCCCCGTTAGGACACCAGGACGCTTGGATTGAAACTCCGTTTTGGATCTACTCGAAAACGCATCCTCTCCGACGGCCTCTTTGGGTTCGAAAAGGGCTATCGAAGATTGAATTGAGTGACTTACAAAGCTGGCTCGAGACATTGCCCATCGATTTCCGTTTCGAATCGTGGCCAGATGCCTATCGAAAAATCTCGGAAACAGGAATTCAAATCCGCCCGCGAGCGCTCACGACAACCATGTTTCTGCGTGTCGTGATGTGCGATCTCTTCATTCACGGAATAGGCGGCGGACGATATGATCAGCTAACCAACCAGATCATCCGGGATCTATGGGGATTGGACTCGCCAGCATTCGTTGTCGCAACCGCGACTTCACATCTTCCAATCAAGCGTTTGCAAACGGAATTCTGTTCGGTCCAGGAGGCACTCAAACTTTTGCGTGATTGGCGATTCACCCCCGAGCGAGCGGTCACCTCCAAATCAGCGGACATGGCAGGACAGGGCTTACTTGCTACGAAGCAGAAGTTACTTACGGAAATTCCCGAAGGCCCAGCGAAAGAAGGCTGGCATCGAAGCGTTCTTAAAATCAACGAACAAATTCGATCGCACTTTGCCGAACTGGGAGATCGCTTACACCAACGCTATGAAGACGCTTTACAATCCGAACACGGGCAATCCATTCTAGAGTACCGAGAATTCTCATTTGCGTTGTTTGAAAGAGGGCTCGTTGATACACTGCAAGGATTCGCGAAAAAATAAACACCTCGTCCGAAATTGGCTCGCAAAATTTTCGCCGTTCGTTCCATGAACGAGGCGTGAACTTGACGCATCGTCGCCAGTTCACGACGGCCTAAGAAAACAAGAAAGTTGACTGGCTCGTCCGCTACCTCCCTGGAGTGAAGGGCGACATTGATTGCATGATGAATACTCCCGCGACAGAATCGATACTTGCGACGGCAAAGGAACATCATGTAGCGGGTCGATTCGACTTGGCCGGACAGCTTTATTCTCAAGTCCTAGTCTTGGAGCCGAAGCACGCCGAGGTCCACTATTTGCTCGGGTTGGTTGCTCTCGACCAAGCTCGCAACACCGAAGCAGTCGACTATTTTCGGAAGTCGATTCTGTTGAATTCGATGATCGCCGATGCCCACCTTCATCTTGGAATCGCGCTTCGAAATCTGAATCATCTTGAGCCAGCTCTCGCATCCATGAAGCAAGCGGTGGCGATCAACCCCAATTTTTCAATAGTCTATTCCCAATTGGGTCTCACGGCCCTGATGCTTGGCCGAGAATCCGATGCAGCCGAGGCCTATGAAGCCTGTTTGAGGTGCGATCCGAACAATCTCGAGGCGACGAACAATCTCGGGAATATTCGCAAAGCACAGAAAAGACTTGGCGAGGCGGCACAACTGTATCAGCGAGCCCTGGCGCTCGATCCGATGCATCCCGACCTCAAATTTAATCTTAGCCAAGCCATCCAGGACATGAAGCGGTTTGATATTTCCATTCCGCTACTCCAAGAAGCAATCTCGCAAAAACCGAATGTACCCGATTGGTACCTGCAATTAGCCCATGCCTTCATCGCGACAGACAAACGTTCGGAAGCGATTCAGGCATGTGAAACCGCCATTCGCCTGGACCCACGGCTTGCGGAAGGCCTTTATCTTCGAGGTAGCCTCTACGCGTTGGAGACCGACTATCCCAAGGCCGAAAAGCATTTTAGGCAAGCGATCGAAATTCGACCGAACTATGCGTTAGCCATGGCGAATTTGGGAGCCGCTTGTCAACACCAAGGCAAGCTCGATGAAGCCCTCCACTGGTATCAGCAGTCCCTCACATTTGATCCCAATTCAACCAACGCGTTGTTCAATCTCGGGCTAATCTTCTATATTCGCGGCAAGTTCGATACAGCTCTGTTTTACTTTAAACGAATCCTAGCGACCGAACCGGATCATATTGATGGCCTCCTTTATTTTGCTTTGACATCGAGCAGGGTTGCGGAACTCGATCAAGCCGCGTTAGCGATTGAGCGGATCGTACACCTACAACCCGAGCACACCGTGGCGCTGCTGAGCCTAGGCGACGTCTATCGAGAACAGCGTCAACACGATTTGGCCCTCGAGTCCTTCCGTCGAGCATTGGCAACGTCTCCGGAATCGCCACCTTTGATCTTGCGATACATCAATCAAAAGCAGGGCGTCTGTGAATGGGACGACCTTGACGAACAATCGGAAAAATTTCTAAACACGATTGAGAATACAGAACCTTGTCAATCGGACGAACAGGTATCGCCGTTCATGGTCTTTGCCCTTTCTAAACCGATCACTCCCCAACAACAACACAAACAAACCCTAAAATTCGTTCGAAGTCACGTAACCCAAACGTATCCCAAACTCTTCAAGCATAAGCCTTCAGACTGTTCCGCGACAAAAGATCGACGACTGCGCTTGGGATATTTTTCAGGCGATTTCCAGGTGCATCCGGTGGGCTATTTGGTTCCGGAACTTTTCGAAACGCATGATCGAACGCGTTTCGAAATCTATGGCTATTCCTATGGCCCCGAAGACAACAGCCCGATTCGACGACGGATCGTTAATTCCTTTGATCAGTTTCGCGATGTTCACACCGGTTCATTCCAGTCGATCGCCGACAAGATCGCCGAAGATCGCATCGATATATTGATCGATTTACAAGGTTTTACCGCACGAAATCGGGCCGATGTAATGCTGATGCGTCCAGCCCCCGTTCAAGTTACCTACCTTGGATACGCTGGGACGTTAGCCATGGACTGTGTTGACTATATTTTGGTCGATGATTACATCGCTCCGCTCGATCAGCAACCCTTTTATACCGAAGAGCTTGTTCAACTTCCCGGCTGCTTTTTGGTCAACGATTCAAAACGTGAAATCGATCCGGCAACACCCATTCGTCATTATCTCGGATTGCCGGAAGACAGTTTTGTTTTTTGCGCGTTCAATTCGAACTATAAAATGACTCGCACGATGTTTGAATTATGGATGCGTCTATTACATGCCGTTCCGGGAAGCGTCCTTTGGTTGCGTGACAGCAACCAATTCGCCGTTAAGAACCTGAAAAAAGAAGCCCTTCGTTGCGGTATTGGCGAAGAGCGGTTGATTATGGCCGCTGGCATGCCCATGCCCAAACATTTAGCGCGCCATCGAGCCGCCGATTTGTTCTTAGATACTTTTCCATACAATCAGCACTCAACGGCGGCTGACGCCTTACGCATGGGCTTGCCGATGGTCACGCTCTCCGGCGAAACGTTTGCCTCACGTGTGGCTGGAAGTATCCTACAAACACTCGGCTTGCCTGAACTCATTGCGACTAACTTCGAACAATATGAAGCGATTGCCTTAAAACTTGCCACGGATAAAAACTATTTGACCGACGTTCGTTGCCGATTGAAACAAAATTTGTCCACGACCGATCTGTATGACGGTCGCGCTTTTGCACGCAAAGTCGAAGCCGCTTACGAGAATATGTGGCAGCGATTTTGCGAAAAACAGACGAGTGCATTTCTTGAATAAACGTGGCTCGATTTGGTTTAGCCACCAGTTTGTTCCGCTTCCATAGCTTGTCGTTCGGCAATTAGTTTCTTCGCCATTTCTTGGGCGCGACGGCGTTCAGCAACATGCCGACGTTTTTTGATCAAATCCGTTACTTGTTCTTTGAAATAGTTATCAAGCTTTTCCTGGAGTCGATCGCGCAGCGTCATCGACAATTTAACGAGCGAACCAATCGCCATCACCGCGGCGATTGCCCATAGAATCCAGCTGAATGAATCGCCGTTTGTCATCAATCGCCTTTCATCGGGCTATGCGACTTTTTTCGCACTCGAACTGCCCCCGTCAAGAATTTCTCGGAGTCGTTCGAATTCATCTCGGTTTGCAAAATGGATCACGATTCGCCCCTTTCCTTTCGACGTCTGAAGAATGTCTACCTTGGTACCAAGCTGACGCTTCAACGTTACTTCTAAGGCGGCTACGTGCTCCGATTTGGCACGGACTGATTTCGATTTCGTCGCCACACCCGCAAGTCCCTCCTCTTCAGCCGCTTCTTTCGCGACTTGTTCCGACACGCGACGTTCCGTTTCTCGAACACTCCACCCTTCCGTTTGAATGAGCTGAGCATATTCGATTTGCTGCTCGTCGGTTCCAAGCGAAAGAATAGCCTTCGCATGGCCAGCCGAGATCTGCTCTTTCTGAACGGCGTCGAGAATCGACTTTGGGAGTTCCAGCAAACGCATAAAATTCGTAACCGTGGATCGATCGATTCGTAATCGATTGGCCAGCTCTTCCTGCGTACAACGATGTTCTTGAATGTACCTTTTGAACGACATCGCCTTTTCGATCGCATTCAGATCTTTACGTTGCAAGTTTTCAATAATCGCCAACTCTGCGACAAGCCGGTCGTCGGCTTCGCGAATTTCGGCTCGAATGGTCGACAAACCTGCCTGGATGGTGGCCCGTAGCCGTCGCTCGCCGCTGATGAGTTGGTACTTGGTGCCGACACGTCGGACCGAGATCGGCTGTAGCTGCTGATGCGTTTTCAAACTTTCCGCTAACGACGCGATTTCAGCTTCATTAAAGTCGCGGCGAGGTTGAAACGGATTGGCTTCGATGAGTTGGACATCGAGTTGACAGGCCACCACGTTTCCAACTTCGACTTGAATTGGCTCGGCTTTGCGACGATCAGCCTTGGCAGGCGACAGAACGGTGGATGCCGCTTCGTAGATTGTTTCACGGGCCAAGCGTGGGCCACTTGTTTGGGCTTCGTCTGGCGTTCCGAGAAGAGCAGCCAGTCCTCGTCCGAGTCGTTTATCTTTATTCACGTTCCAATACCTCCATGCAAAGTTCAATATAAGCCCGCGCTCCACGACTGCGCGGGGCATATTCCAACACGCTTTGGCCGTGGCTCGGCGCTTCCGCGACCAATACGTCCCGAGGAATTGCGGTTTCGAAAACGATTTCTCCAAAGAATTCGCGGACCTCGCGGTCGACTTCGTGTGTCAGTTCCAGGTGTGGCTCATGCATCGTTAGTAGTATGCCACCGAATGAAAGGCGGCCAGGGTCATCGCGCATACAATCGCGGATGACATGTATCATTTGTGTTAGCCCCTCCATCGCGTAGTATTCGCATTGGATCGGCATGAGGACTTCGGTGCTCGAAACAAGGGCGGCTTGCGTGAGTTGACCAAGCGAGGGCGGACAGTCGATCAGAACGCAATCGAAGGCCCCCATACCTGCTTCGAGATGTTGTCGAAGGACCATCCCTTCGCTCAACTCACCTTTTGCGAGACGATCGACGTCTTGAAACGACCGGCAGCCAGGAATGAGCTTGAGATTGTCGATCCCTGTTGCCGCAATACTTTCGTAGAGTGGCGAGTCGATCAATAGCGGATGCCGCTGAGTTGGATTCATTCCCAATCCGGAAGTGGCGTTGCACTGCGGATCGAGATCCACAACCAACGTGCGCTGACCAGCGTGAGCAAAGCCAACCGCCAGGTTGATCGCCGTCGTCGTTTTGCCGACGCCCCCTTTTTGATTTGCAATACAAAAAATCCTAGCCACGTAACGCCTTCCTTGGCTGAGTGATCCTGGGAAAGATTCCCGTTCCTTGTAGCGTTTTCGGTTGGCAACCGAAATATCGCTATCTGGACAGTGCTGGCACTTCTTTTCATGATAGGGCAATGAAGAGAAAAATATGCTGGATCATTCCGACCCTTGACGAAGGGGGAGCCGAAAAACAATTGTGTTTGCTAGCACAGGGGATCGATCGCAATCGCTTTGAACCTCTTGTGATTACCCTGACGCGAAGCGGTCCACGACGATCGAGTTTGGATAAAGCGAACGTTCCCGTCGTCGAAATTAACAAAAGGGGGAAATTTGATCTCGCCGCTTGGTTTCGTTTGACGAGTGCGATCAAGAAGTTTTCACCCCATGTTGTTCATACGTGGATCTTTGCCGCGAACAGTTACGGGCGCGCGGCTGCCCTTCGATGCAAAGTTCCGGTTATCTATGGTGGGGAACGATGCGTCGATCCCTGGAAAACGGCGGCACACGGTTGGGTCGACCGTTTTCTTGCCAAGCGAACGACCGGCATTATCACGAATAGTCAGGGAGTTGTTGACTTCTACTCTCAGCGTGGAATCGCAGCCTGTCGGTTCGTGATCATACCCAATGGGGTTGCAGCTACCGAAGCTTCAGCGATCTCTCGCGAGGAAGCATGTCAACGCATGGGCTTGGATTCCAATCGATTCCTCATCGGTACCGTTGGTCGACTTTGGTCGCAAAAGGGGCACAAAGATATGATTTGGTCCGGCGAGATGGTGCGTGTTCTTCACGAGAACACGACCCTGGTCATCATCGGTGACGGCCCCGACCGCGAGCGACTGGAGCACTATCGCGATCAAGTGAAGGCGGCCAGGGAAGTCCGATTTATCGGCCATCGTTCTGACGCTGCACAGCTTCTTCCCCATTTCGATCTCTATTGGAATGCGAGCCATTATGAAGGGCAGTCCAATTCGATCCTGGAGGCCATGTTGGCCGGAGTACCGGTGATTGCGACCGATATTGCTGGGAATCGTGATTTAGTGCAACACGATCAAACTGGGCTACTTTTCCCCGTTGCCGATGTTGGCGCGTTAATGAAGTTGACAACCCGTCTCATCGAATCCAAAGAATGGCGGCAACGATTAGCCGACAACGCATTGGATCGCGTCACGCATGAGTTCAACGTCGCGAAGATGATTGCCCGGCATGAAGAACTTTACAGCCGCGAAGAATAATCGCTAATGCTTTATTCCCATTAATAATAAGGGGGTGAGGTGAATGGCACTTAATCCAATCGAATTGACTGTCGCGGAACGGCGCATGCCGTCCGGTTCCGACGGGTATTATCGCACTTCACCGGACGGCTCGCGCCGTTCC